>PAJW01000012.1 GCA_002710265.1 Gammaproteobacteria bacterium
TAGAGGTGTTTTCTATAATTCAACACAAGGTGGTTATATTGATAATGTGGGTGGAACTGTTTCATCTCAAGGAAAAGGTTCCTTTGCATCACTAGTTCCAGCTGGAATATTCAAAACTACAGATAATTCTGAATTAGTTGAGAAAAATTTTAACGAAGCTACATATGAAGGTTTCAGACTTTCTTCAAGAATGTCATTTAATGACAACTGGGAGCTTTTAGTTTCTCATATTGATCAAACACTTGAATCTGATGGTGTTTGGGACTATGACCCTGCAGTTGGAGATCTTGAAGTAAAAAGATTTCAACCAGATACATTAGAAGACTCATTTGATCAAACAGCAATTACCTTAGATGGAAGAATGGGTATGTTAGATGTTTTATATACTGGATCATTCTTAAACAGAGAAGCTAATCAGACTGTTGATTACACTGGTTATATAAATACTGGTGCCTATATGCCTTACTACACTTGTGCTTATTGGGGAACTCAATTGACAAATGCAGGTGGTATACCAACTTGCGGAAGCTCAGAGGTTAGAGTTGACGTGGTTGATGAAAATGAAAGAACTACTCATGAATTTAGAGTAAGCTCAAATGAAACAAGTGAGCTACCTTTCTCATTCACAGCAGGTATGTTTATTGAAGAAAGTATCTTAGATACTCAAAATGATTTTGGTTATTTAGGTTTCCTAGATTTAATACCATTATTAGGAACTGATGTTCCATTTAATGCGATTATTCCTGGAGTATATGCAAATAATCCAAATCCAAGACCTCCAGAAGTAAGGTTCTTCAATGATATTACAAGAACCGATGAACAGATTGCTTATTTTGCTGAAGTAACATTCCCAATGAATGAGCAAATTGATCTTACAATCGGTGTTAGAGACTATGAACTTGATTTAGACTATGTAGGTCAATCAAAATTTGGTCTTCTTGGCTCTGGTGGTTCAAGTGGTCGTGACTATGACAGCACTGCAGGACATACTGATCAGCCAATTACTGAAGAAGATACGATTACTAAGATGACAGTAAGTTATAAAGCTGATGAGGATACATTATGGTATTTCACAAGATCAGAAGGTTATAGACCTGGTGGTTGGAATAGGAATGCTGGAGCTGTACCAAACTGTAGANCTTTTGCAGTTGATGCAGCAGGGTATTGTGGCGGAAGTCCAGGTGACGAAGGTTACAGGGCTGACATTCCACTTGCATANAAATCTGACGAAGTAACTAACGTTGAATTGGGTGTAAAAACTCTTTTAATGGATGGTGCTATGAGATTAAATGCAACATATTACAATATNGATTGGGATGGTATTCAAGTATCTCAGTTTGATCCTGTTAACGTTAACTTCATTACTTTTGTNGAAAATGCAGCTAACGCAGAAATCGAAGGNCTTGAAGCTGATATGTTGTGGTATCCAAGTGATACTCTAACAGTAGCAGCTGCAATGTCTTATAACGATACTGAAATTACTGGAGATGTTGCAAAAACAATTCCAATTGTAGATATTGGTAACTCTTTACCACTTGCTCCTGCAAGACAGTGGAATGTAAGAGTTAGAAAAGACTTATCNATGAATGAAAGCTATTTCCAAGTAGTATTTAAAAGTTCATCAAAAACTTATAACTCATTTGAGGCAGCNAAAGTTAAAGATCAACCAGCNTATGAAATCGTTGATCTAGCTTATGGTATGACATTGAATGATGTTGATGTTGAATTCTTTATTAGAAACGCTACAGANGAAAGAGCTAACCTTTACTATAACGATCAGGATGATATTCCAAGAATAACAACCAATAGACCTAGAAATATGGGTGTAAGATTGTCTTATAGATTTTAAAGGATAATTGTCAAATAAAAGGCCAGTTAATCTGGCCTTTTTTATATAATAAAAAAATGATTTCTAAAGCTTCATCAATAAAGAGCATTCAACAAAAAATTTCTAAAGCAGAATATAAAGAAGCTATTGGATTAATTGAAAAACATAAAAAAGATTTAATTGAACTAGATTATTGGTATTACCTCGCTCTATGTTTGAGATATCAGGAGAAATATAAGGATGCAATATTAGTTTTGGGTAATTGCTTAAGAGTAGACTCTAACTTTGCGAGAGCCTATCAAGAATTTGGTCATAATTATGCAAAAATTAATGATCATAAAATGTCACTAAAAAGCTATTTAAGAGCAGTTAAATTCAATCCAACATTACATGCTTCTTGGTTGGGTATTTTAACAATTGAAAATCTTCAGAAAGATATAGAGGAGTTAGCTACACAAAATGTAATTTATTTAAAAAACCTGCCACCAGAATTAAAGTCGGTAAGTAGTTTTATTTATGAAGGAAAATTCAATAAAGCAGATTTGCTATGTAGAGATTTTTTAAAAAACAATCCACATGACATAGAGGCAATGAGACTTCTTGCTAGAATTGGTAAAGAGCTCCATGTATACGATGATAGTGAATTCCTTTTAGAAAGTTGTTTATTATTTGATAAAGACAATATAGAAGTTGCTTTAGACTATATTGATGTGCTCATAAAAAGACAGAAGTATGGAAAAGCTCTTGAGGAAGCACATAAATTATATAAAAGAGATAAAAAAAATCTAAGATTCATGATTGCCTACGCAGCAACACTGCAACAGACAAACAAACAAGATGAAGCCTTAAAACTTTATGATGAAATTTTAGATGTTGATAAAAAAAATCCAGAAGTACTGGTGGCTAAAGGACACCTTCAAAAAACTTTTGGAGACGTAAAAGGCTCTATTAAATCATATAAAAGTTCTTATATATCTGACAGATTTTATGGNGATGCATACTGGAGTCTAGCTAATTTAAAAACTTATAGATTTTCTGATGATGAAATTTCAGAGCTAGAAAGTATGACAAATGACGAGTATATAAATGATAACGAAAAGATTTATATGAATTTTGCATTAGGTAAGGCTTATGAAGATATAAATGAATATGCNAAATCTTTTGAAAATTATAAAAAAGGTAACAGTTTAAAAAAAGAAACATCTAAATTTGATTTGAANCAATTTTCTGAAGAATGCAAGAATCAAATGGAGGTATGTTCGCAAGATTTATTTGAATCAAAAAATGATTGGGGTATAACATCAAAAGAGCCAATATTTATTCTAGGCTTACCAAGGGTTGGCTCTACCTTGCTAGAACAAATTCTGGCATCGCATTCAAAAGTTGAGGCCACTCATGAGTTGCCAAACATTCTAGCACTATCCCACAAATTAAATTCAAGAAAAGTGCTTAATAAAGAATCAAGATATCCTGATGTTCTATTATCTTTATCAGCACCACAACTAAAATTAATTGGTGAACAATATATTAAGGATGCTGAAATCTTTAGAACCAATAAACCTTATTTTATAGATAAGATGCCAAATAATTTTAGACATATTGGCTTAATAAAATTAATAATNCCAAATGCTAAGATTATTGATATTCGCAGATCTTCTATGTCTGCATGTTTTGCATGTTATAAACAATTATTTGCTGAAGGTCAGGAGTTCACATATGACTTTAATGATTTAGCAGGTTANTACAATAATTATGTCGAACTAATGAATCATTGGAATNANGTTTTNCCAGGCCAAATNNTNTCAATNAAATATGAAGATCTTGTAAATGANTTTGAAAACTCGGTAAATGAGATNCTTGANTATTGCAATCTTCCNTTTGAGGAAAGTTGTTTAAACTTCTATNAAAGTAAAAGNTCTGTCAGAACNCCTAGTTCTGAGCAAGTAAGACAACCNATATATAAAGGTGGATTAGANTATTGGAAGAATTATGANCCNTATCTAACAACTTTAAAAAAAGGNCTTAGATATTGAACTAAATATCAATTAGGATATATTATTAAATAAANCNATATCAGGAGAAAATAATGGTTGATTTATTAATTTGTGTTTGCTTTTTTTATATTTTGCATCTCTTTCTAGTAATGAGCTTTTCATTACACAAAGTTCCTTTTATGAATTGGACTTATACTGGAGGTGATACATCATCAATGACAGAACTTTCTCAACGAATGTCATCTGCAAGCGATAATCTAAGACAATCATTGCCTATCTTTCTAGTTTTCTCAGTTTTATCCATCATAAATAATGTCGATAATCTTATGCTAGCTAAAATATGGTTTTTAATTAGAGGTATATATCTATTAGGAGCAATTTTTAATCTATANAAGATTCCATTAGTTAGACCAGTAATNTGGTTACCATCAGTAGTTGTNTTGGTAATGATGGGTTTGAATATTNTTGCTTAATTAAACTTACGTTCAATCCTTTTNTTTCCTCTATGAACGCAACTGAGGCTTGACGTTTTTTCATCNANTACAGATANNATTTCNTGGTTAAACATGCAATAGCTTTGGATAATATCTGTAATGTAGACTTTGCTGATTGATTTTTCTAAAAAACTTGTTACTGAGATAATATCATTTNGCTCNCATTGATTAATTTTTTGAAGTGCTTCTTTATACGCGTCTTCATTTGACTGGAGTCTAAGAGTAATAAGAATAGAGCACTTAGTATCAAAATCTGCAGTAAGAGGAACAGAAATCAATATAGTAAATAATGCTATTAACAATTTCATGTTTAAAGTATATATTATTATTGAAATTCATATATTACTTATCATGAAACAAATACAGTTATTCTTTTTAATAGTTACTATATTAAATGTTAATGCTTATGACAGAATTACTGGGCTTGATTTTGCAACACGATCTGAAGTCATAGCGGTAAACGGAATGGCAGCTACAAGCCATCCTTTGGCAACACAAACTGCTATTGGCATCCTTAAAAATGGTGGTAATGCAATAGATGCAGCCATAGCTGCAAACGCAGTATTAGGTTTAGTTGAGCCTACTGGATGTGGTATTGGAGGAGATCTTTTTGCAATTGTTTGGAACGCTAATGAAAAAAAACTATATGGTCTTAACTCTTCGGGCCCAGCTCCAATTGAAATATCAATTGAAAAATTAAATAAAATTGGAATTGATAAGATACCAGCGTATGGACCACTTCCAGTTACTGTTCCAGGTGCTGTTGCTGGATGGACTTCTCTTCATAAAAAATTTGGAACTTTAGATTTCGAATACTTATTTAATGATGCTATAGATTATGCTGAAAATGGTTTTCCTGTTTCTGAGTTAGTTGCTTATTATTTAAGACGATCATCTGAAATCTTTTCTTCTTATCCAAACTTTAAAAATATATGGATGCCAAATGGTAATACACCAGAAAAGGCAGCTATATTCAAGAATTCATTATTAGCACAAAATTATAGGGATATTGCGAAATCATATGGGCAGGAATTCTATAATGGAAAAATAGCCAATGATATCGTCAAGGCAGTAAATGAAAAGGGAGGATACTTTTCAAAAACTGACTTAAGTTCATTTTCACCAGAATGGATTACACCAGTATCAACAAATTATAGGGGATTAGATGTATGGGAGCTTCCACCAAACGGACAAGGAATTGCAGCTCTTCAAATATTAAATATTCTTGAAAATTACAATATCCAGAAGATGGGTTTCGGCAGTGCTGAATATATACACCTTTTTACTGAAGCAAAAAAAATTGCATTTGAAGATCGTGCAAAATATTATGCAGATACACAATTTTCAGATATTCCTGTTGAGCGGCTAATATCAAAAGAATACGCTGTAGAGAGATCTAAATTGATTAACTTTAAAAAAGCAGCAAAGGTTTTTAATCCAGGAAATATTGAAAATGGCGATACTATTTACTTAACTGTTGCTGATAAGTATGGAAATATGATTTCCTTAATCCAAAGTAACTACAGAGGTATGGGCTCAGGAATTATTCCAGATAATTCAGGATTCATGCTACAAGATAGAGGGGAAATGTTTAGTATGGATAAAAACCATAGAAATGCTCTTGAGGGAGGAAAAAGACCGTTTCATACAATCATACCAGCATTTGTTACTAAAGAAGGTAAGCCTTATATTAGCTTTGGTCTTATGGGGGGAGCTATGCAACCGCAGGGCCATGCTCAGATTATTATCAATCTAGTTGATTTTAAAATGAATTTGCAAGAGGCGGGTGATGCTCCTAGGATAAGGCATGCTGGTTCATCTCAACCCACAGGTGAAATTATGAATGACGGTGGTTATTTAAGCTTAGAAAAAAAAATATCAGAGGAAGAAATAAAAAAATTAAAAGAACTTGGTCATAAATTTCAATATGATTTAGGAGGTTTTGGTGGTTATCAAGCAATAATGTTAAAAGACGGTGTTTACTTGGGAGCTTCAGAAAGCAGAAAAGATGGACATGCTTCAGGATATTAAATATATTAAAATTATTTAGTAAAATAAAATTATGAATAGTAAATCTTTTAATCCGCCAACAAGAATTTTAATGGGACCTGGTCCATCAGATGTTAGCACCCGAGTTCTTGAAGCAATGGCAAGGCCAACAATTGGCCATCTCGACCCTGTATTCATATCAATGATGGATGAAATTAAACAATTATTACAATATGCTTTTCAAACGACCAATGAATTAACATTTGCTGTATCTGCACCAGGTATGGCTGGTATGGAATGCTGTTTTGCAAACCTGGTAGAAGAAGGGGATAAAGTTATTATTTGTAAAAATGGTTTTTTTGGTGAAAGAATGAAAGAAAATGTTGAGAGATTTGGTGGAATTCCAATTATGGTTGATGATGAATGGGGCAAAAAGGTTGATCTGAACAAAGCTGAAGAAGCTCTTAAGAATAATCCTGATGCAAAAGTTTTAGCTTTTGTTCACGCTGAAACTTCAACAGGTGCTTTATCCGATCCTGAGTCTCTAACAAAATTAGCTCATGAATATGATTGCTTATCAATCGTAGACACAGTTACTGGTTTAGCCGGAGTTCCGCTTAAAGTTGATGAGTGGAATATTGATGCAATCTACTCAGGAACACAGAAATGTTTATCTGCATCTCCAGGGCTATCACCAATAAGTTTCAGTAAAGCAGCTCAAGAGAAAATTAAAAACAGATCTTCAAAAGTCAAAAGCTGGTTTTTAGATTTAAATTTAATCATGTCATATTGGGAAGGTGAAGGTGGAAGGTCATATCATCATACCGCACCAATAAATGCTCTATATGGACTTCATGAAGCTTTATTAATTTTAAAAGAGATTGGTATAGAAAATTCATGGAATAAACATATGGAAAATCATCTAATGTTAAGAGAAGGTCTCGAATCTCTGGGAATATCTTACCTTGTTGATAAGGAAGATCGATTACCTCAATTAAATTCAATATTTATACCAGATGGTGTTGATGATCTTGCTTCAAGACAGAAATTATTAAATGATTTTAATTTAGAAATTGGAGCTGGCTTAGGCGTTTTGGCTGGGAAAATATGGAGAATTGGGCTAATGGGATCATCAAGTACTAAATCGAATATAAATCATTGCTTAGAATCTATACGAAAAGTAATTTAATTAATTTCTATAGCATCTCCACCGTTAGCGTGTACATTTATTTCAGATGAGATTTTATCAATTTCCATTTTTTTGGTTAGTAAAAATTTACCAATAAAACCTTTTGTATCATCAGGATTATTGCCAGTTATAAAAAGATTTTCTGATTCAAGCATCTTACAAGCCTTTAATGCATTTTTTGTTCCCATCCCCAAGGTAATTAAACCAAATAACTTAACTTGATCAGCGGTAAGTATTGAAACGTCAGCTTTAATTTGATTCTTATGCAAGTATTTAAAATTAACTATATGCCCCTCATGAAAAATTCTTTTATTATTAGATTCAAATAATATTGAGAATGTAGAACTGTAGTATGGGTAACTTGTAGGCAAAGCTGATACATTCATATGACAAATCTCAGTTCCTAACTCGCTCAGTATATGAATTGGATTTGATAAAAATTTCTTTTTAAGAACTCTTGAGACCATATTTGAAGTGTAAATTGGGGTATCTTTTGAAAAATATTTTATGGATTCTATGTTTAGATGATCTTCAAATGGTGCGGTTATTATTATTGCCTTTATTTTTTCAATTTGATTTTGTTTTAGGTATGTTCGAGTCTTCTTTGTTCTCTGTATAAAAAAAGAATTCTTAGTATTTAATTTTTTTGTTAACCACGGATCAATGATTATTGATTCATTGTTTTTTTCGATATACCAGGTTTGATAATTATCAGCTTTTATCAATTTCATAAATAAAATATAAACTAATTGTGGCAAAATTGAACTATAAAACGGAGACAATAATGCAATTATTCAAAATATTAACAACTACTTTTATCACAATTTTTTCTTTAAACTCTTTTTCGCAAAATGTAAGTATGTCTACTTTTCCTGCCGAAATTTGGTACTGTGAAATCAATGAAGGTTTTACAATGGACGATGTAAGAGAAGTTTCCATGGGTGTTAAAAAGTTTTCTGAAGAAAATGGAATGAAAGGAACACAGTACTTAACGACAACTTTTATGGGCTCTATGAATCCAAAAGGATTTGAACTGATGACAGCATGGCCAAGCTTTGAAGTTATGGGTAAAGGCTTTGATGATTTTTTTACAACTGGAGCTGGCAACGAAGTCTTTGCACGATGGGGTGAAGTTACTTCATGTGACAAGAGGGAATTAGTTACAATCGAAAGAACTTGGAGTATAAGATAGAGATAATTCTTAGTTAAGCATTATATTGATAACTTTTAAAAACGCTTTAAAATAGCGCTTTACAATAGGAGGGATGGCAGAGTCTGGTTTATTGTAGCGGTCTTGAAAACCGTCGTGCCTTCATCGGCACCGTGGGTTCGAATCCCACTCCCTCCGCCATAAATATATGAATAAAGATTTCAAAAACATTTTTAAAGAAATACCAGATTTTTTAGCTATCCTTGGATTCCAAGATGCTTATTTAAATGATGAAAATAATGAATGGATCATAGAGTTCATACCAAGCAAAGACTTGACTCACTCAAATGGGACTATTGTTCAAGGCGGTTTTGTTTCAGGCATGATTGATGCATCAATGTCTCAGCTAATAATGTTTTTATCTGAGGGTAAAGCTCTTCCTTTAACGCTAGACTTAGATATTAAATTTCTGAAATCATGTGTTCCAAATATAAAAACTATTGCATCAAGCAAGATAGTTAGAAAAGGTAAATCAATAATATTTACAAGTGGTGAGCTATATCAGAATAACGAACTTATAGCTGTAGGAAGTGCCACTAATAAAATAATTAATATTAATCCTTAAAAATTATTTTTTAAGATATAATTTTTATATGTCTGAACAAAGGGCCAAATTTACTCAGATGAAAGATGGAGATGCTGAAGATTACTCCATCATAGCTGCTAGTAATGCCAAAGATTATAATCATTTAGCTGATAAAGTTTTAACGCATTTAAAAATGCTGGAAAACGATTTTGGTGGCTTTCAAGTTGACAGGCTAACTCATTCGCTTCAAACAGCAACTAGAGCTTATAGAGATGGCAGAGATGATGAATATGTTGTTTGCGCTTTGATTCATGATATTGGAGATAATTTAGCTCCTGCTAATCATGCTGAATTTGCAGCTACGATTCTCCAACCATTTGTGTCTGAAGAAAATTATTGGATAGTAAAACATCATGGAATATTTCAAGGATATTATTTTTTTGAATTTTTAGGATTAGATAAAAATATGAGAGATAAATATATCAATAATCCATATTTTGAAAGTTGCAGAGAGTTTTGTGAAAAATATGATCAAAATAGCTTTGATCCAGATTATGATACATTAGAATTAGATTTCTTTATTCCAATGGTTAAAGAGTTGTTTAAAAAGCCCAAAAGGTCTATATACCTGCAATCATAAATGACAGATTATCACTTTAAAAAGTTTTTAGATCTTGTTGAACCAAATATTGAATTTGACCATAACGAAGCAGCATCTAGACCAGATTATTCAAATTTAACCAATTGGGCTGCTACACCGGAAAGCGATGTTCAGCAATTCTATATTCCTGATGAGTCATTTCAAGTAAACAAAAAAAATAATGATGTAGATGTTTTTTATATACATCCAACTGGTTTTTATGAAAAGAAATGGAATTCAGATATGGATAGAAATAAATCTGCATTTGAGAGAACTGAAATTATGCTTGCTAATCAAGCATCTGCTTTTAACGAGTCTTGTAATATTTATGCTCCAGAATATCGACAAGCCACTTATTTTGCATTTTTTGATAAAAATCAGAATGGTAAAAAAGCACTTGACTTAGCTTATACAGATGTCGAAAGTGCTTTTGATTATTTCATAGAAAATAACAATAATGACAAGCCATTTATTGTTGCTGGTCATAGTCAAGGTGCTTTACATGCTCAAAGACTAATCATAAATAGGATTCAAGGAACAAGTCTTCAAGAGCGATTCATATGTGCATATGCTATTGGATATATGATTCCAGATAATCTATACGATGATTTATTTCCATCCATAAAAAGGTCTGAAAATTATAACGATACAAATTGTATTGTTAGTTGGTCTACTGTAGTCGAAGGCTTTAAAAGAAGCAGAGAGAAGACACCTTTTTGGACTCCTAATGGATGGACTTCAGAGCCAATGGTTCAAAAAATTGTATCAACGAATCCTTTTTCATGGACTAATGATTCAGACTGGCATTTATCTCCTCAAAACAAATCAATAATAAATAAATCTCAAGATTATGACTTTACTGATCAAATAAGTATTGCTCATACTGGTACAAAAAAATCTATTGGTTTAACTAGAGTTCAAGAATTTAGTGCAAGCCTTAATGATAAATCTGGTCTTGTTGAAACCAGAGGCCCATTAATTGACAATATAAAGAAAATGAAATTTTTTAGTGGTGATCTTCATTCCTTTGACATGATGCTTTTTTGGGGTACATTAAGGCAAAATGTCAAAGATAGAATCAAAACGTTCGTATAAAATTTCACTTTTAGTAATTATCGCTATGTTTACAAATTCAAATTTATTTTCTTATGAAGAGGGTGTTGCTAGAAATAATGATCTAGAAATTTACTACAGAGACTACGGTCCTACTGAAGGTGATCCTATATTATTAGTTCAGGGTATAGGTGGACAACTAATTAATTGGCCCCAACATTTAATTGAGTTTTTAATTGATAATAATTTTCGTCCTATTGTATTTGATAACAGAGATACAGGATTGTCCTCAAGAGTTGAAAGTAATTTATTTGATAAAGAAAATATCAATAAGACAATCATAAGGAATTACATCAGATATTACCTTCGATTACCTATTAAATCTGAGTATACAATTGATGATATGGCAACTGATGCTATTTCAGTGCTTGATGAATTACAAATAGAAAAATCTCATGTTCTCGGCATTTCAATGGGTGGAATGATTTCTCAAATAATTGTATCTTCATATCCTGATAGAGCTAAGACATTTACTTTAATAGCATCTACAGCATCAACACCCTCACCATTTAATGGCCCAACTCGTGAAGTTAGAAAATTATTTCTTGAAAGAACCAAAAATATTGATGCGTCAATCGATGATAGGGTCAATAGAACAAAGAAACTATTTAAAATTATTGGTTATGAGGGAATAGATCTCGATACTGATGATTTTTATGAAAATGTAAAAATATCTGTTGAAAGAGGTGGTGTTGATGACACAGGATTTGGAAGACAATTAACTGCTATTTTAGGATCTAGTAATAGGCTAAATAAAGTAAAATCAATCGAAGCAAAGACCTTCATCGTTCATGGATATGAAGACCCATTAATTAATGTAAAGAATGCATATAAGGCCCATAGTTTAATTTCAAATAGTCAGTTAAAAATAATTCCAGATATGAGACATTTAATAGAACCACCTGTATTTGACCAATTTAAAGAAGACCTATTAATTCATTTAAATAGTTTATAAAAAGATGCTTTCAACAAGATTTAAAATTAATTATTCAATTGGGTCTGTACCAAATGGAATTAAAACCGATACTTTTACATTTTTTCTTTTATTTTTTTATAGCAACATAATTGGTCTTAATCCTGCTTTGGCAGGTACAGCTATTTTTATTGCGTTGTGTGTTGATGCTGTTACTGATCCATTNATGGGAACGATCTCTGATAGNACTAATTCAGTATTTGGAAGAAGACATCCTTATATGTTTATNTCATTTATACCCATGTCATTGGGATATATATTNCTATTTGCACCAAGGCAAGACTGGGATATGTCACAGAATGATCTCTTTATATGGATGACGCTGTTTACAATCATTACAAGAATCGGAATGACTTTATTTGATATTCCNCATAGAGCATTTGGTGGTGAGGTGACAAAAAACTATGAAGAAAGAACTCTTCTAATGTCATGGCGCGAGATGTTTGCNTGGANCGCAGGTCTAGGTAATGCATTNTTAGGATATGGAGTGTTCTTTTCATCAACATCAGCATACCCTCAAGGTCAATTAAATCCAGATGCATGGTTTCCTTTTGCTCTNACCGGTGCTGCAATCATGGTAATNTCNTCTCTTTACTGTTCTATATCTACAAAAGATNATGCAAANAATTTATCAAGATGGTCTGGAGCTATTTCTTTATCATCAATATTAAATGAANTGAAAATTGCATTAGGCAATAAATCNTTTGTTATTTTCTTTTTTGGNAATTTATTTCTTTCTCTATCATGGGGTTTGGCAAANACGTTAACATTATTTGTAAATACTTATTTNTGGGAATTTGAAGCTACTCAAATTAAATATTTTTTACCAATATACNTAATNGCAACTATNTTTGCTTTTTACTTAACTCCNAAAATGGTNAAACGATTTGATAAAAGAAATATAGTTTTAATATGTATTGGAATGGTTGGAATTTTATCCCCAGCAGCTTTTATATTTTATAATCTNGGNTTGACGCCTCCAAATGGATCAATGGAATTAGTNGCCTTTATNAGTTCATTTTTATTCATCTTAATAACCTTNAATATTATTGGAATAATGGTTAGAGATTCAATGGTTGGTGATATTGCTGACGAGGTTGAATTACAAAGNGGAAAAAGACAAGAGGGCATACTTTTTGCAGCGGTAGGCTTNATGCAGAAGCTTAATGCTGGCCTAGGTACNTTTTTTGCTGGACAAGTATTAAGCTTTATCAANTTTGATAGATTAAATCATACAGCNGAACAAGCATATACACTTGCATTTGTTCAGGGACCAATTACAACTCTATTAATGGTAGTTCCAATATTAATCTTTTCTANNTATAGNTTATCTGAACGAAAACACAGAGANATATTAGATAAATTAAATTAATTTATCAAAAGAAGCATCAATTCTACTCCATAGCTTCTTATGCTCTGTTTTTGCATCNTGATTTGAAAAATTATTAATAAAATAACTTATCAAAGAATGAAGATCATCATTTTTNGTTTGNTTTTTTNTATTAAATTTATTAGTAAGAAGCTCNAATTGTATTTTATTTCTGAGNTCTTGNTCTTTTTTTAATGACTCGATGCCTGCTAAAACTTCAATTTTTATGCAAGCATATTTTAAATTATCAATATTAGATTTTTTAGACTCATATGATTTTTTTATATCATCAATAAATATATTAGGAGCCATATCTGTGTCCAATTTTTTTAATAAAATGTCGTAGATATTTTTATATGCTAAAACCTTAGCTTCTTTTTTTTCAAGGCGTTTCGNCTCATTAGCAATTCTTATGTCTTTAAGGATTGATTTATATTCTTTGGTATTTTTTATATTTTCTAGCGAACTAATTTCNAGTTTAACTTCATCTACTGTTTTTAGATTATTTTTAAAGTCTTTTTTAATAGCANCTAATNAATTTATTTCTTCTNTGATTAAATTATTTTTTTCTTCAAAAAATCGATCTGCAGATTTATTGAACTTATTCCAAAGAGTTTTTTCTATTTTTTTTCCTGCAGGCCCAATCTTTGACCATTCCAGTTTTATTTTTTTGAATTCATTAATACATTGCTCATTATCTTCAAGTTGAATATTTTCAACCCTATTTATTAATAATTCCTTTTGTTCCTTATTTAAGCTTTCTTGTCTGCGTATCTCGTCATTTATAGGTTTTCTAGCATTGAAATAATCNGATTTCAGTTTTTCAATGTCTGTATCAAGAACAGGTGCATATGNTTGCCATTCCTCATATGTTTGTTTTAAAAATTTTACTAATTTTATTAGAGGAGGCCACTTATTTTTGCTTTGTTCAGAGAAATCATTAATTTTTTGAATAATAATTTTTCTANTACTAGCATTATTAATTTTTATTTGTTTTATTTCTTCAAAGTAGTCTTTACATGATTCCCAGGCCTTGTTTGTTAATTCATTAAATTTTAGCCATTGCGANCGTGATGCAGGTTTTCCGGATANATCAAGTAGTTGCCACTGCCTTTGAAAATTATGAATAGAATGNGCATGTTCTCGAGGGTTTTTATTTGGATTAGCAACAAGTTTTGATATTTCAGTAATTAAANTNTCTCTTTTTGGATTTGTNGCAAACGATGACATATCATCAAAATATCTTGATTTACTAATCACAGAGTTAATTTTATGNCGAAGCTTATTTGGAATTTTTTTTAANTTTTTAGAGGTTTTTATGGCTTCNCTTAGTATTTTTTGACCATTCTTAATAGAGCCNTCTGAAAATAGCTGCTCAGCTTTTTCTAANTCGTTAAATAAATGTTTACTAGTTTCCACAATATTTATATATGAAGTTTATAATTATACCTAATGAATAAACGAATTCTAACAGGTATCACAACAACTGGCACACCTCATATTGGTAACTTTATTGGTGCAATAAGACCTGCGCTTGAAATGTCTAATNANTATGANGAATCTTTTTTCTTTTTAGCTGACTATCANTCAATCATTAAAAATAATAATACNAATGACATCAAAGAGTCAGTAAAAAACATAGCTCTTGCTTGGCTCTCATGCGGACTTGATCCTACAAAGACTATTTTTTATAGACAATCTGACGTACCTGAAATACTTGAGCTAACCTGGATATTAAATTGTGTAACTGCAAAAGGCTTGATGAATAGAGCGCATGCATATAAAGCAGCTGTTTCTCTTAATAAGGATGATCCTGATAAAGGCATAAATATGGGTTTATTTTCATATCCTGTTCTTATGGCTGCTGATATTTTAATGTTTGATAGCACTCACGTACCAGTTGGCTCCGATCAAAATCAGCATATTGAAATGACCAGAGATATTGCAACTAGATTTAATCATCTTTATGGCCCTGTTTTAACAGTTCCTGAATCAATTATCCAAGATAAAGAAAAAGTAGTTTTAGGCCTAGATGGAAGAAAAATGAGTAAATCATATGGAAATGTTATACCTCTTCTAGAATCAGAAATAACTCTAAAAAAATCAATAATGAAAATTGTTACTAATTCACTTGAACCTGGTGAGCCAAAAGACTCTAAAGATTGTACTGTTTTTGATTTATACAAAAATTTTGCAACAGAAGAAGAGGTTCTTGCTTTGCAGAGTGCTTATGATGAAGGTATTTCTTGGGGAGATGCTAAAGAAAAACTATTTCTTAAAATTAATTCTCAGCTAGAGCCCATAAGAAATAAACATGACGAGCTTCTTCAAAATAAAGATTATATAAATGATGTACTGCATCATGGAGCAAAAAAAGCAAAATCTTATGCAATAGAAAAGATCTCTCAAATAAAAGAAGTAATAGGAATTTCAAAGATTACTTAATGTCAATATCTGGATCTTCATGGTTAAAATTTGGCCTGTTTACAGTTGGTCTAGGTCAATCTTTTGTTTTTGTGCTCGTGCCGCCCCTTGCTAGAGATCTTGGCTTAACTGAAATACAAACCTCGTCTATATTTGCAATTTCAGCACTAGCTTGGGCAACAACAAGTGCATTTTGGGGCAGAGCCAGCGATCGATATGGAAGACGAAATATAGCAATTTTAGGCCTTCTGGGATATTCAGTTTCATTAATTGCTTTAATAACACCTCTTTTCCTAGCTGAAAGAAACTTATTAAACTTATCTCTTTTATTTCCAGCTTTAATATTAGGCAGACTTATTAACGGTCTCATAGGATCTGCAACAAGACCAGCATCCTTCGCATATGTTGCTGACGTTACCTCAAAAGAGAACAGGACACTTAAATTTGCTAGGCTAGAATCAAGTTTTTTATTAGGCACAGTCGCAGGGCCTTTATTAGGTGGGTTTTTATTTCTCATAACAAAAGAGACGCCTTTTTACGTATTTTCATTTTTTGCAATGGTAGCTGCTATAGGTATATATAAGAATCTTAAACCAGCTAATAAGATTAATGAATCAAAAGAAAATACAAAAAAAATTAGCTGGTTTTCATCAACTATATGGCCTTTTTTAGTATTTGCAGCAATTATGAGCCTTTGTCAGGCATCATTATTACAATCAATTGGTTTCTACATAACTGATTTATTTAGTGATTTAGATAACTTACCAACTTTAATAAGTATGACCTTTGCTTTGTTATCTATTTCAACTATCTTTAGCCAATATATTTTTACTGATGCATTTCCAGTTAATAACTTCAATTTATTATTATTTGGAACTATCTTGTTGATATTTTCATATTTTACGATGGCATTTTTTCAGACTATCTCAGTTTATTACTTATCTATTATTATTCTAGGTTTTGGATTTGGAATGACAAGACCAGCATTAGCATCATCTCTTTCGTTATCACAAAATCCTGAAAATCAAGGCTCTGCTGCAGGTTATTTAGGTTCTGTAATACCTATTGGTCATATGACAACACCATTTATAGCAATGCCAATATATGCTATTAATCCAGCATACTTGTATTATTTCAGTTCAATCTTATGTATAACATTAGTATTATTTATAATTTTGCATCCAAAACTTAGAAATTTAAAAGATTTATGAAGAAATCATTACTAATAATCAATTTAGGTACTCCAAACAAGCCTACATATTTAAGTGTCTTTAAGTACTTAAGACAGTTCCTTATGGATGGAAGGGTGATAAATATAAATCCAATATTAAGATTTTTTCTTGTAAATTTTATAATTGTTCCAATTAGGTCTTTTTCATCATCAAAAATATACAAGCAAGTGTGGGATAAAGATACTGGTTCACCTTTGCTTCATAATACAGAAAAACTTGCAGAAAAATTAAGAGATAAACTTACAGATTATGATGTGGAATTTGCTATGCGTTATCAAAACCCTTCGATTGAAAGTGTCTTAGATAAAATGCTTTTAAAAAACCCAGATGAGATAATCGTATTACCACTTTTCCCACACTATGCCGCAGCAACAACTGGCTCAGTTTACGAGGAAATTTCAAGAATTATTTCAAAAAAATGGGTTGTCCCAAAAATTACTTTTATTAATCAATTTTATGATAATCAGAAATTTATTGATGCTTGGGTTGAAAAAGCTAATAAGTTTGATATTAATGAATATGACAAGATAATTTTCAGTTACCACGGTATTCCTAATAGCCATGTTGACAATGTATATCAAAATTCCATATGCAGTGATCATGATTGCGAACTGAAAATAACGGATAAGAATAAATTTTGTTATAAAGCTACAACATATGAAACTACGAAAATATTAGCCAAAAGACTAAATATTTCATCTGATAAATATATTGTTACTTTTCAATCAAGATTAACTAATAAGTGGCTTACACCTTTTACTGATTCAGTTCTCGAGGCTATGCCAAAAGAAGGAAATACAAAAATACTAGTTTTTTCACCTGCATTTACAGCGGACTGCCTGGAAACAATTATTGAAATTGGTAATGAGTATACCGAATTATTCTTAAAAGCCGGTGGAGAGCAATTGGATTATGTTGAGTCATTAAATTATTCAGATAGCTGGACAAATGCTATTATTGACATTATTAAATAAGAAAAATACTTACTATGTTTAAAAAAGACTTATTAAAAGATAAAAGAATACTTATTACTGGTGGTGGTACTGGTTTAGGTAAAGAAATGGCTAATCATTTTGCTGAACATGGAGCTGAATTATATATATGTGGCCGAAGAAATAATGTTCTTGTTGAAACAGCAAACGAAATTATTGATAAATATAAAACACAAGTTCATACACAAGTTCTAGATATTAGAGCATCTAAAGATGTTGATGATTATGTTCAAAGCATCTTTGATGATAAACCTCTAGATGGTTTGATAAATAATGCCGCAGGTAATTTTATTTCACCTACAAAAGATTTGTCGCATAAAGGTTTTGATGCTATTGCTAATATAGTATTTCACGGGACATTTTATATGACTCATTCAGTAGGAAAAAGATGGATTGAATCTAATCATAAGGGCTCTATCGTAAATATTCTTACAACATGGATATGGACTGGATCCCCTTATGTAGTTCCTTCAGCTATGTCAAAATCTGGAATTCATGCAATGACACAATCTTTAGCTGCTGAATGGGGGAAGTATGGAATCAAAATTAATGGTATTGCTCCAGGACCTTTTCCAACAAAAGGTGCATGGGATAGGCTAAATCCTGATAGCAAAAATGAAGGTGATGGAATGATGAGTAGTGTTCCGCTTGGAAGAGTTGGAGATATGATTGAACTTCAAAATTTAGCTACTTTTTTAATGGCTGATGGGTGCGATTACCTGACCGGTCAGACTATTGGTTTAGATGGTGCACAATATTTAACTGGTGGAGGTACATTTTCACAACTCGATAAACTTTCAGAAGAAGATTGGTCTAATATGAGAGAGATGATTAGAGGCGCTAATAATAAAGATAAGGCAGATAGAGGTTAAAAAATAATGAATACATATAATGAAATGAACAAAGTTCTCAATGAACAAAAAGAATTTTTTAACAAGAATGGCGCTCCATCTATTGAGNTAAGAATTGATAGATTACAGAGATTAAAATCTTTAATAATGGATAATCGTTATGATTTTGTTGATGCATTAAATGCAGATTTTGGAAANAGATCAAAAAACGCCTCAATGCTTTCAGATGTTTANGGAATAATGCCANCAATNAATCTTGCTATTAAAAATGTTAAAAAATGGANTAAAGTTGAAAAAAAATCATCTAATTTTCCATTTGGATTATTAGGTGCNAAATCTTACATCAAATATGAGCCATTGGGTACGGTAGGGATGATATCTCCATGGAATTTCCCNGTTAATTTAGCTTTTGTCCCTTTGGTATCAATTTTTGCTGCTGGAAATCAAGTTATGCATAAGCCAAGTGAACATACACCGATTACTTCTGCACTATTAAAAGAATTGTGTGATAAATCATATGACCAAAATGANTTTGCTACATTTTTAGGTGGTCCCGAAGTTGGTGAAGCATTTACTAAATTAAAGTTCGACCATCTTTTGTATACAGGAGGAGGTTCAGTTGCTAAACATGTAATGAACTCAGCATCACAAAACNTAGTACCTCTNACATTAGAGCTTGGGGGTAAATCACCTGTAGTAATAAGCAAGACAGCAGATTTAAACACTTCNGCTAAAAGAATAATGTTTGGAAAAACTTTGAATGCTGGNCAGATATGCTTGGCTCCTGATTATGTGGTCGTTCANAAAGATCAAAAAGATGAATTCATTGAAGCCACCAAAAACGCGGTAACTGAATACTTTCCAAATCTCAAAGACAATGATGACTATACATCGATTATTAATGAAAAACATTATGATCGTTTGAAAGATCTTTTAGATGATGCTATTGAAAAAGGCGCAAAAGTTGATGAAATAAATCCAGCAAATGAAGATTTTAGTCAACAGGAATTCTATAAAATGCCNCCTACAATTGTCTCTAATACGACTGATGACATGAAAATTATGCAAGAAGAGATATTTGGTCCTTTATTACCTGTTGTTGAATATGATGATATAACAGAAGCTACGCATCTTATTAACTCTAAAGATAGACCTCTAGGCTTATATTACTTTGGTACNGATAAAGTGGAAGAAGATAATCTTTTAAATAAAACTTCTTCAGGAGGTGTAACAGTCAATAATGTTATAAGTCATCTNCAGCAAAATGATTTGTCATTTGGNGGAGTTGGACCAAGTGGAATGGGAAGATATAAATCTTTTGATGGTTTTAAAAATTTCTCTAATCCAAGAGCTTATTATAAAGAAGTAGGTTATAAATTAGACAAGTTCTTTGATGCTGTTAGACCGCCTTATAAAGACAATATAGAGAAAGTGCTAAAACAATTAATGAAATAGGAAAGTGTCCTCAATTTCTTTTAAATTAGGTTACAGGTACCTAAGGTCAACAAAAGGAGGTATTTTTTCCTTTACAACCATTCTAGCAATCTTAGGATTAACTATAGGTGTATCAAGTTTAATAATTGTTACATCTGTAATGAATGGTTTTCAAAAAGAGCTTGAAAATAGGATATTAGGCGTAATACCTCATTCAATAATATTATCAAATAATCAAATTAAAAATTATGATTCTTTGATTGAAAAAGTACGTAAGAATCCTAATATAACTGCAGCAGCTCCATATATAAATATTCAAGGACTCATCTCTTCATCGTATGATGACAAACCAATAAGTTTAATTGGAACAATCCCAAAATATGAGAAAAATATTTCAATAATTCCAGATTATATGGTTGTTGGCGATATTCAAAATTTATATCAAAAAAATTCTGCAATAATAGGAGCCTCTCTGGCAGCAAATCTAGGTGCATATGTTGGTGACGATATAACTCTTACAACCACAGAAATAAGAACTAGCATGATTGGATCATATCCAATATCTTTAAGATTAAAAATTGTTGGAATATACGAACTAAAAACTGAAATTGATCAATATTTAGTCTTAACATCTCATGAAACGGCTCAACGAATAAAGAAATTTTCATCTCAAGAAACCTCATCAATTCGAATAAAAACTAACAACCTTTTTAAAGCTGATGAAATTTCTAATGAATTATTAGACTTACTTGGAAAAGATTATTATTACCAATCATGGAAAGAAACTCATGGCACATTATTTGAAGCAATTAAATTTGAAAAATTACTTATTAGTTTGATGTTATTTTTAATCGTAGCTGTAGCCTCAATATTGGTTTTATCTACAATAGTAATGACAGTTAAATCAAAAGAAAGAGAAATAGCAATCTTAAGAACATTAGGAGCTAGCTCTAATCAGCTAATCTTAATCTTTTTTACTCAAGGGCTGATTGTTAGCGTCATTGGGATCTTTTTTGGACTAATCATTGGATATTTATTTACTATAAATATTAACAATATGGTTTATTTAATAGAATTAATGCTTAACAGAAATCTTTTAGATGCATATTTTATAAACTATTTTCCATACTATATTGATTCATATCAAATTCTATTTATATGTCTTATATCTTTTCTGATAAGCATTATCACTTCATTCATCCCATCATTAAAAGCAACCAAGCTTAATCCATTACAAATACTTAGACATGAATAAGTTAGAGTGCATCAATTTATCCAAAACATTTTCTATGAATGATGACAATATTCATGTTTTAGAAAATATTAATTTAATAATAGAAAGTGGTGATAGTGTTGCAATAACTGGTAAATCTGGAGCTGGTAAATCTACATTGCTTCATATTCTAGCTACTCTTGATAGACCTACCTCCGGTTCTGTTTTGCTTGATAGTAGCGATCTTACTAATTCTTCAAGTGAAACTTTATCTAAAATTAGACTTAATAATTTTGGTTTTGTGTATCAATTTCATCATTTATTGGAAGATTTAACAGTTCTTGAAAATATTTCAATGCCATTACATTTAAATAATTCATATAACATAAACTCAAAAAAGAAAATTAATAACATTATGAAAGAATTAGATATTCATAATCGAGCCAATCACCTACCTTGGAAACTTTCTGGTGGAGAAAAACAAAGAGTGGCAATAGCAAGGTCTATCATTAATAATCCTAAGTATTTATTTCTTGATGAGCCAACTGGAAACTTGGATGTTGAAAGCGCATCTNTNATTCAAGATCTAATATTTAATATGTCANATAAATACGGTATTGCTTTAATTGCNGCTACTCATGATAATAAATTTACAAGTTCCTTTAATAAGGTATATATGCTTAGTGAATCTAAGTTAAATAAAGCTAATGAGTGAATTTATAACAGCTGGAGGTATATTTATGTGGCCATTATTGGCCTGCAGTGTGTTAATAATTGCTTTTTCAATTGAAAGATCTTGGTTTCTGCAAAAAAGATTAGTATGTCCAGATGGCCTTTCAAATCAGCTAAAAAATCTAATAGATAATAAGGATATTGATAATAAACAGGCAGAAGAAATATCACATCTTTCTTCATTAGGNTTTTTGCTAATAAATTGTTTGAAATACAGAAACTTACCTAGAGAAAATTTAGAATCAAAAATTGAAGAGAAGGCTGCTGAAGTCCAATATGGTCTTGAAAGAAATTTAACAATGCTTGGTACCATTGCAACAATAAGCCCTTTACTTGGATTGCTTGGAACAGTAGTAGGTATGATTACTGCTTTTACAGGGTTAACTGAAACAGCTGGTGCAAACCCAGATCTACTTGCAGCTGGTATCTCACAGGCTCTTATAACAACTGCATTCGGCCTTTTGATTGCTGTTCCAGGATTAGTTCTTCATAAGTACTTTGAACATAAAATTAAATACTTGTTAATTAACTTACAAAAAGAAGTATCTGATTTTATAGACATAATTAACAAATGAAATTTTTATCTCAAAAAGAATCTAATTTCTCAATTGAAATAACTCCATTGATCGATATTGTTTTTCTTTTAGTTATTTTTTTTGTTGTTACTTCTAAAGTTGGTGACTCTCAATTCCTTAGTCTTGACTTACCTAAAACTGAATCATTTGAATACAAAGCTGTCCAATCATTAAATGAAATTGTAATTATGAATGACGGCACCATATATATTAATGACGAAGTATTTGATATTAATGACATGAATAAAATTGAGAACAATATTTTTAACCTTGAAAAAAATGAGGATTCTGTAATTTTAAGTGCTCATAGTGAGTCATTGCATATCTGGGTTATATCTATTATGGATATTTTAAATAAATATGGTTTTGATGAAGTTCAAATAAGAACAATTGAGAAATGAAACAAGGAAGTTTAAGAAGGCTTTTAGGATATACATTTAGGTATAAATGGTCTTTTGCTATAAGCGTAGTTGGTTTTATAAGCTTTGCCTTTGCAGATATTGCAGCTGTTGAATGGATAAGAAGAATTATTGGTTACATAAATTCTGAAGAAGAAAACTTTAGTTCTTTGTTAGCTCTATCACTTATATTTATTGCATTAGGTCGTGGTATAGGTTTTTTTGTCGGCAATTATTTTATGTCTAAAGTTGGTTTTGGGATTGTTCATGATTTAAGAGAAGAGCTTTTTAAGAAATTACATGATTTACCAAAATCATATTTTGATTCAAATCAATCAGGACAATTAATTAATAGAATAACGTTTACCACAACTCAAGTATCTGGAGCAGCATCAAATGCTGTAAAAACTTTAATTAGAGAGGGTTTTCTTTTAATAGGATTATTTATTTATTTATTAATATTAAATTATAAATTAACTATGTTACTGATTGGAACGGCACCACTAATAGCAATAATAGTTTATGTCGCGGGCAAAAGATTAAAAAAACTTGCTACAAAAATACAAACAGCTATGGGTGATGTGACGCATATTGCATCTGAAGCAGTCGATGGACATGTAGAAATTAAAAGTTTTAATGCTCAAGATTATGAGAATTCAAGGTTTGCATCAGCAAACATATCAAACAAAAATCAAAACCTAAAACTTGAGGCTACAGGAAATATAGCTACTCCAATTATTCAGGTACTCGTATCAATATCATTATCAATAGTCGCTTATTTTGCCCTTGGTTCTCAGCTTGGTATATCCTTGGATGCTGAAACATTCGTCGCTTTCTTTACTGCAGCAGGCCTAATGGCAAAACCTATTAGGCAACTTTCAAATATAAATATTATTGTTCAAAAGGGATTAGCTGCAGCAAATGAAATCTTTGATCAATTAGATCAAAATATTGAAAGAGATTCTGGTAAAAACGATGACAAAATTAATGGAAATATAGAATTTAAAGATGTTAACTTTTCATACGATACTGGTAGTCAGATATTATCTAATATTAGTTTTAGTATAAATAAAAATGATACAGTTGCGATTGTTGGAAAATCAGGTTCAGGTAAATCCACAATCGCGAATTTAATTCCAAGATTCTATAACCATACATCAGGTGAGATTTTAATTGATGATATAAAGGTTTCAGATTTTAGCTTAAAACATTTACGATCTTCCATTTCAATTGTTAATCAATCTCCATCATTATTTAATGACACAATTTCTAAAAACATAGCTTATGGTGATGACAAAATTGATGTAGAAAAGCTTAAAGAGTCTGCAAAGTTATCTGGTTGCACTGAGTTTATTGAAAAACTACCTGAGGGCTTTGAATCAGAAATAGGTGATGATGGTGTATTATTGTCTGGGGGTCAGCGTCAACGTCTTGCAATAGCAAGAGCCTTTTACAAAGATTCACCAATTATCATTTTAGATGAAGCAACGTCCGCTTTAGACACAGAATCAGAGCTAATTGTTCAAGAAGCTTTAGATAAACTTACCACTAACAGAACCACTATTGTTATCGCGCATAGATTATCAACCATTGAGAATGCTACAAAAATTATAGTTTTAGATAATGGTGAAATTGTTGAAACCGGTTCGCATGAGGAGCTGATCAATAATAAATCAATTTATCATTCTTTATATAAGAATAAATTTGAAGATTCTCCAAAATCTAAAACCACAACATCTAAGTCAGTGCAACTATATATGCCCGAATATGACGACGAAGCATCAAGAAGTTTTGTGGTTGATAGTTGGTATAACAAAAGTATGTGGTTATATTTACTTTATCCGTTCTCATTAATATTTTCTTATTTAACTTCGAGGAGAAGAAGAAACTTCTTAAAAGATAAAACTAAATCACATAAATCAGATACCCCAATAATAGTGGTTGGCAATTTAACAATTGGTGGCACAGGAAAAACACCTCTAGTAAAGCACATTGCGACAGAACTTATTAAGAGAGGATATAAGCCCGGTATAGTAAGCAGGGGCTATGGCGGTAAATTTAAAGAAACATTAAAAGTTGATGAAAATACATCTGTAAAAGAGACCGGTGATGAAGCACAGATACTTTCTAAATTAAATATTCCATTTTATATTGATAAAAATAGAATTCGTGCAGTTGAAAAGATTAATAACAACCATGATTGTGATGTAATTATCTCTGATGATGGTCTTCAGCATTACAAGATGAAGCGTGATATTGAAATAGCAGTTATTGATGGAAAAAGAAGGTTTGGAAATAAGCTCACATTTCCAGCAGGACCACTAAGAGAGTCTATTAAAAGATTAGATTCAGTTGATTTTATAGTAAATAATAGTGGTCCAACTGAGGAAGACGAATTTTTAATGAATATAAGTCCGTCTGAATTTGTTCATTTAAAATCTGGTAAAACATACAAAATTGATGAATGGCCAATGCATAATCAAGTCCATGCTGTTGCTGGGTTGGGTAATCCTGGTAGATTTTTTGATTTACTAGGTAAGCTTGGTTTTGACATTATTAGACATCCATTTCCAGATCATCATAATTTTGTTTCAAGCGATATTTTTTATCTAGATCATCTTCCTATAGTAATGACTGAAAAAGATGCTTCAAAATGTAAAGATTTTGATAATAATAAAATTTGGTACCTTAAAATTGATGCAGATGTTAATAATAAGTTTATTGATCGATTACAAAATAAACTAGAAGAAATCTCATAATATGGAAGAAGTTTATATAATCATTCCAGCAAGGATTGGTTCAACACGTTTACCAAACAAACCTTTAATAGATTTAAACGGCAAGTCATTAATACAAAGAGTTTATCTAAACGCTTCTAAAATATCTAAAAATGTATTTATAGCAACAGATTCAGAAGAAATCGAACAAAACTTATCAAAATACACTTCAAAAGTTATCATGACATCCTCAGATCATATATCTGGAACTGATCGTATATTTGAGGCAGCAGAGAAATTAAATGTAAATAGAGACTCTTTAATAATTAACCTTCAAGGTGATGAGCCATTCCTTCCTTTAGATGCTGTTACTCAAATAATTGAAAAATATCATTCAATTCAACCAGATGTAATAACATTATCTTGCCCATTGAATGATATAAGTGATCTCAAAAACTCAAATTGCGTCAAAGTTAGTACAAATATTGACAACTATGCTCTGGACTTCTTAAGAATATCTGATGCAAAAAATCTGAATAAGCATATTGGCATTTATGGTTATTCATTAAAAACACTAAAGAAACTTGTTGCCTTAAACCCATCTAGCAGAGAAATTGAATATAAATTAGAGCAGCTAAGGTTTCTTGATAATGATTTTTCAATATATGTATCTCACTATAATAATATTGTGCCNCATGGAATTGATACTGATTCAGATGTTAAAAAAGCAAAAGAAATTTTAAAAAATTTATGATTATTTCTAAGAATATAAATATAAANAATTCNTTAAAAATTAATTCAACTGCAGAACTATATACACAAATAAGTAGTAAAGATGATTTTGGTGAATTGTATGAATATATAAAAAATAATGATCTCCCTTATTTAATAATTGGAGAAGGTACAAACATTGTTCTTCCAGAAACCTTTAATGGAATAGTTATAGCTTTAGACTTTAGAGAGTTAACTTTTGATTATGAGTCCAAAACTATAACAGCAGGGGCTTCTCTTAATTGGCATAATTTTGTGTGTGATTGTATAAAAAAGAATATATACGGTTTTGAAAACCTATCATTAATACCTGGAAGTGTTGGTGCTGCTCCAATTCAAAATATAGGTGCTTATGGTCAAGAGGTCTCCAAATTAATAAAAAATGTAAATTGTTATGACTTAAACTCCGGTAAATTTGTAACATTGGATAACAAATCATGTAATTTTTCATATAGAGATTCTTTTTTAAAAAATAATTCTTTAATTATTTATTCAGTAGATTTTTATTGTGATAATGATGAATCCCTCAATATAGAATACGAATCCATAAAACAGTATTTAGACAAGCATAGAATTGATACAAAAACATTAAATTTAAAGAATGTATCTGAAGCAATCTGTAACATTAGAAATAAAAATCTTCCAAATCCAAATGTTATTCCAAATGCAGGTAGCTTTTTTAAAAATGTCATAGTTAGCAGAAATGAAATTAATACCTCAGAGTTTAAATTCGATGATTTAGTAATTTGGGAAATTAAAGGTGATGTAGTAAAAGTTGGTAGCGCTAGATTAATTGAATTGATTCAAAATAGACTATCTAAACAAGCTAACGTAGAAATCTACTCAAAACATTCACTTGTTTTAATAACAAACGGCTCAGCATCACAAATAGATGTAATTGATTATGCAAATGAAATTATTAGAACTGTNAAGAATGTATTTAATATCAATCTTGAAATTGAACCAGTAGTCATAAATTAATCTATATGTTCATTTGGTCAGCCCTCGCACATTTAATCGCATTGACAAGTCCAGGTCCAGATACTGCTGTTGTTTTGCGTCAAGTTTCTCTTTATGGAAGAGCGGAAGGATATAAAACTTCTTTAGGAATTGGAATAGGAATATATATTCATTGTGTACTAGCCGTAAACGGAATCTCTTTGATTATTATTTCAAACGATTTTTATAAATTTGCGATAAGTCTTGTTGGAGGGATATACATTCTATACCTTGGCATAAGCATGCTTAGAAGCGATTTAAGAGAGCTGCCTGTTCTTCAAGATAATCATATAAAAAAAGCAAATAGTTTTTTAAATGGGCTAATTACAAATATATTTAATGTAAAAGCTTTTTTATTTTTTGTATCTCTATTCACCGTTTTAATAGATGGATTAAANNATTTCTATTTTTATCTTTACCCAATTTATTTTGCACTTACATCATCAGCATGGTTTATGTTATTGAGTTATTTGACTACTATATCAACAAATAAATCATTTAATATTTATTCAAACACTTTTATTTCTTACGCCATGTCAATTACATTATGTTTAATAGCTTTATTTATTTTAGTAAGGTCTTTTAATGAATATTTCTAAAATTGTAGATAATCTAAAAGGTCACGAAAAAGGATTTCCACCTGTTGAAAATTGGAACCCTGACCTCTGCATTGGACCAGAATTCAAAATAGATAGGGAAGGAGATTGGTATTATGATAATTCACAAATTAAGAATGCTAAGTTAATTAATTTATTTGCTAGTGTTCTGAAAAAAGAAAAACAAAATTATTATTTAGTTACACCTGTTGAAAAAATTCTAGTAAATGTAGACCTAGCTCCATACAAAATAATAGATTTTGAAATTATTAATGAGAATATAAAATTTATTACCAATCTTAATTATGACTTTTACCTAGACAAGAATCATTCAACTCGATTAATTGAGATTGATGATGCTTTACTGCCACTGGTCAATGTTAGAAGTAATATAGAGGGCTTTATTAATAGGAATACATACTACAAGCTAATTGATTTTGCTTTAGAAAAAAATTTTAAATATAAAAATGATTTATATGTTCCAAGTTTTAATAAAAATCACATCATAGGTAAAATTGCATAAAAAAAATAACTTACCATCAAAGGTTTGTCCAAAATGCGGAAGACCATTTTTGTGGCGTAAGAAGTGGAGAAGAGACTGGGATAATGTTATCTACTGCAGTGAAAAATGTAAGAAATCTAGGAATTCAAAGTCTCAGTAATCCATTCGTCGATATAAAACTCCAATAATTCTAAGGGAAGAGAACCTCTTTTTAATACTTCGTGATGAAAATCTTTTATATCATATTTATCGCCAAGCATGCTTTCAGCTTTATTTCTAAGTTCAAGAATTTTAAGTTGACCAATTTTATAAGCAAGAGCTTGGCCAGGCCACGCTATATATCTATCCACTTCGTTTTCTATATCTAATTTAGATTTTGCTGAATTTTCTATGAATAAATTGATTGCATCTTCTCTAGTCCAGTCCATATAATGCATGCCTGTATCAACTACCAGTCTTATCGCTCTCCACATATCATAAGTCAGTTGGCCAAATTTATCGTATGGATCATCATATATACCTATAAACTCTCCAAGTTCTTCGCTGTATAACCCCCAACCCTCAACGAAAGCTGTAATGCCTTGGTATTTTCTAAACGTTGGTACATTCTCAAGTTCTTGAGCAATCGATATTTGAAAATGATGTCCAGGTACAGCCTCATGAACAGTTAATACTGGGATTTCATACTTTGGTCTAGATTCTGGCTTATATAGATTTGCATAAAAATAACCGGGTCTACCAGGACTCGGGCTATTGTAATAAGCAGTGGTAGTGAATGGAGCTGTTTCATCAGGTATAGGTATCACACCGTAAGGAGCTCTTGGAAAAACTTTAAAAATTTTTGGTAAAAGAGGGTCAATTGTTTTAGACATAATAAGATAGGCATTAAATAAATCCTCGGCATTGTCATAGTAAAATCTTGGACTTGTTCTAAGATAATTTAAAAATGATAAAAAATCACCATCCCAATCTACATCTTTAATGATTTGTTCCATCTCAGAACGAATACGGTCTATCTCATTCAATCCTATAGTATGTATCTCATCTGGTGTTAAGTTTGTTGTTGTATAGTATTTAGCAAGGTATTCATAATACTTTTTACCATTTGGTATATCTTTTATTCCTATACTATCTCTCGAATTGGGAAGGTAGTCATTTAATAAAAAATCATGAAGTCTTTTGTATGCCGGATTAATTTTGTTTTCAATTAATATAATAGCGTCATCAATAAGTTTATTTTTATCATCTATATTAATAATTGATTCATCAGCCTCCTTAAAAACTTTTAAGTATGGATTTGAATCTATATCTGATTCTATGATTGCATTTAATTGTGCGATTACACCTTTTGTTACTAGTTTTGGCTGTGTGTGACCTTTTGCAAGACCCTCTTTATTTATAATTAGTGAGTTATCAATGTTATCAACAAATTGTTCCAGTCTTTTAAACCAATCGTAATAATCTTTTTTCGTTGTGTAGACTAATCTATTACCTGTTTCATAAAAGCTTTGAATTCCACCACGTTGATTTAATCGTAAATAGTATGTTGGAAATTCAAAAGCGTTAACACTATTTTTCAGTCCGAACTCTTTTAATTTATAATTTAACTGATTTTCTTTCGAAAGTTTTAATATTTCAAATTGTTCCAGTAAATACAATGAATTTTGGTCAGATTTTTTATCTTTAATGAATTGTTCAATGCTATTTGAATTAATTTTGTCATTTAATGACTTGTCACCGGTATATGAAGCAAACAAAGGATTATCTTTTAGATTATTTTTCCAATCGTTCTCTAAATATTCTACGAATAATTTATTTTCATCAGTTTTTATTGGCACATCAATTTCTTTTGGCTCATCAGTTATAACAATATTATTATTCTGTGTTTCAACAGTTGTACAGGATATTAAAATTAATAGAGGGATTGTTTTTATATATGTATTTTTTTGCATTACATATTTGGATAATTAGGTCCACCGGGACCCTCAGGACTAACCCAATTTATATTTTGTGACGGATCTTTGATATCACAGGTCTTACAATGAACACAGTTCTGGGCATTTATTACAAACTTACTTTCATTATCTTTTTCAACAACTTCGTAAACACCTGCTGGGCAGTATCTTTGTGCTGGCTCATCGTACATAGGCAAATTAACACTTATGGGTATTGTTGAATCCTTCAATTGAAGATGGCAGGGTTGGTCTTCTTCATGATTGGTATTTGATAAATATACTGAAGATAACTTATCAAATGAATATATTCCGTCCGGTTTTGGATAATCTATTTTTGGCATTTCATCCGCTTTTTTTAAACATGCATAGTCTGGAGTAGGATGATTTAATGTAAAGGGTAGATTTCCTCTGAATATAAATTGATCAATAGCGTTAAATGCTGCACCAATTAAAGCCCCATATTTATGGAAGATGGGACCAAAGTTTCTAGATTTATGAAGTTCTTTATGTATCCAGGAATTTTTTATCTTTTCATCAAATGATTCATTTGTTATACCCTGAAGAGTTTCATATATATGCTCACCTGCTAGAGCACCAGATTTCATGGCAGTATGCGAACCCTTTATCTTAGAGAAAACTAAAGTTCCAGCATTATCTCCTACTATAAGACCTCCTGGGAATTCCATCTTTGGTAATGATTGCAATCCACCTTTAATAAGCGCTCTTGCTCCATAGGATAATCTTTCAGCTCCCTCAAGATGTTTTTTAATTGATGGGTGTGTCTTCCATTTTTGAAATTCATCAAAAGGGCTTAAGTGTGGGTTTTTGTAATCCAGTGGAATCACATAACCGATATAAGCTTCACTATTTTCACCATGATAAAAATAAGACCCTGAAGGTGTGTCAACATTGGTAGGCCATCCATTAGTATGTATAACCAAACCTTCTTCATGAAGCTCGGGTTTTAATTTCCATACTTCTTTAAAACCTATGCCATAATGCTGGGGGTCTTTACCATCACTTAAATTAAATTTGTGAATTACTTGTTTTCCTAAATGACCTCTGCAACCTTCTCCAAGAATTGTATATTTAGCTTTTATATTTATACCAGGCTCATGTCCTGGCTTTAATTCTCCAGATTCAGCAATACCCATATCACCTGTCTGAACTCCTACGACTTGATCATCTTCTATTATTAATTGGCTTGCTGGAAAACCAGGAAAAACCTCAACCCCCAGATTTTCAGCTTGTTCACCAAGCCATCGACACAAATTTCCAAGACTAATAACATAGTTGCCATGATTATTCATTGGAGGCATTACAAAAGAGGGCACTGGTATACCTATTTTTTCTAATAGGAAGAGTAGTTTATCTTTTTTTACAGGAACATTTAAAGGCGCCCCTAACTCCTTCCAATTAGGTAAGAGTTCATCTAATGCATTAGGCTGAAAAACGTTTCCAGATAGTATGTGTGCACCAATTTCAGAACCTTTTTCAAGTAAACAAATACTATAGTCAGTTCCATTTTTTTGATTGAGTTGAGCAAATTTTATAGCTGTAGCAAGACCGGAGGGACCACCTCCGACTACAACAACATCATACTCCATAGTTTCTCTGTGCATAAGATCTTATTTGTATTGTAATTGCTTATCTAAATACATTATAATTATAGCCTATTATAAGTAGGATTTATAATTAATAAATAGATAAATAACTATTATTTATATTAAATATTCTAAATTATAAGTACAATTTACACTATTAAAAGGTATAAAACACTTATGAAAATATTAGTTCCAGTTAAAAGAGTAGTCGACTATAACGTAAAAGTTCGTCCTTTATCAGATAGTTCTAACGTTGACTTAAATAATGTAAAAATGGCAGTAAATCCATTTTGTGAAATAGCTCTTGAAGAAGCTGTTAGATTAAAAGAAGCCGGTCAAGCAACTGAGGTTGTTGCAGTCTCAGTTGGTAAAACTGAATCACAAGAACAGTTAAGAACTGCTCTTGCATTAGGTGCTGATAGAGCGACTCTTGTTGAAACAGATTCACTATTAGAACCTCTAGCTATCGCAAAAGTTTTGCACAAACTTGTCGATGATGAGAAACCAGATTTAATAATCTTAGGCAAGCAAGCTATAGATGGTGATAATAATCAAACTGGTCAGATGTTAGCTGCTATGTTGGATTATCCTCAAGCCACAAACGCATCTGAAGTTAAAATAGATAACTCATCTGTTCAAGTTACTAGAGAAATAGATGGAGGCCTTCAAACTTTAAAATTAAATTTACCTGCTATTGTAACAACAGATTTAAGGCTAAATGAACCAAGATATGCCTCATTACCTAATATTATGAAAGCAAAGAAAAAAGAACTTAATATTCTTCCAATTTCTGACATGGGTCTTGATGCAAGCCCCAGAACAGAGCTGTTGTCTGTTGAACTGCCTCCATCAAGAGATGCAGGAATAATAGTAGAAACAGTTACTGATTTAGTAGATAAACTTAAAAATGAAGCAAAGGTAATACAATGAGTATATTAGTAATAGCAGAACACGATAATACAAATCTTAAAGGTTCTACACTCAATACTGTAGCAGCTGCAGGTAATCTGAATGGTGATATTCATATTTTGATTGCTGGATCAGGAATTGAAAATGTAGTTAGTGAATCACAAACATTAGACGGCGTATCAAAAGTTATTTCTTGTGATAATGAAACATACATTAATTTTATAGCAGAAGATTTATCAGCTCTTATAGTCTCAATTTCAAATAATTACACACATATACTTGCACCCGCAACAACATTTGGAAAAAACTTGATGCCAAGGGTTTCAGCTAAATTAGATAGTCAACAAATTTCAGATATCATATCAATAGAATCTGATGACACTTTCAAAAGACCTATTTATGCTGGAAGTTGCATAGCAACAGTTAAGTCTAATGATTCTATTAAGGTTATTACAGTCAGGTCAACCGCTTTTGATTCAATTGGAATGAATAATTCCGGTGTTGAAGTTGAAACTATTAATGGTTCAGATTCACTAGGTATTTCAAGTTTTGTCTCAGAAGAGTTAGCTAAAAGTGATAGACCGGAGCTAACATCTGCAAATATTGTTATTTCTGGTGGTAGAGGAATGCAATCTGGTGACAATTTTCACTTACTTGATTCAATAGCAGATAAATTAGGAGCAGCTGTAGGTGCATCTAGAGCAGCAGTTGATGCTGGATTTGTTCCTAATGATTATCAAGTTGGCCAAACGGGTAAAATTGTTGCTCCTGACTTATATATTGCAGTAGGTATATCAGGCGCTATTCAACATTTAGCTGGAATGAAAGATTCAAAGGTAATAGTAGCTATTAACAAAGACGAAGACGCTCCTATTTTTCAGGTTGCTGATTATGGCCTTGTTGCTGATTTATTTACAGCTCTTCCCGAATTAGATGCAGCAATCTAATAAATTGAAACAACTATTTGTTAAAGAAAATGCATTTATTATTACACTAACAGTCAGTGTAATATTTTTATTAGTTTTTTATCTACTTAGCTTCTTTCAATTAATACAGTCAGAGGACTCACTAGCATTTATTGGAGAAGCTTCTAGATGGTGTGAGAGAGTCAGTGACGGCCCCTTCAGAGAACCTGTAAATACGCTTAGTAATCTAGGCTTTATGGTTGCAGGACTATATATACTTCATAAATTAACAAATGAAACATCATTTAATGAATTTTCAGGCCTCAATAAAATAACTATCTTATACGGTGTTGCAGTTGTCTATTTAGGGCCCGGATCAATGATGATGCATGGAACTAATACTGAGTGGGGTGGATGGGCAGATAATTTAAGTATGGTTATGTATATAATTCTACCTTGGCTCTATAACTGTTATAAGATGTCAAATTGGTCCTCAAATACTCTATTAAAAATTTATTTTGCAGTTATTTTTATATATGCATTGATGAGAGGTTTATTTGGTAATGGAATGGGAATAGGTTTAGATTTATTTGGAGTTTCGATAGGTTTATGGGTCATAAGCGAATTTCTATATAAATTTTGGTCTCCATCAATGAGGTTTTTTTCTGGTTTTATTGGCTTTTTAGTAATGATGTTATTTGGAATTTCTCCAATGGAGGTTTTAAATAATCTTGGAGAATTTTGGTGGGTTATATTTTTTTGGTTGCCTGGATTATTGGCAAATAAAAAACCTGAAAGTGTAAGAACATATAAATGGTACTATGCTGGAATGATTGCATATATGACCGCATTTGTAATATGGTTAACAGGCGTTCCTGATAGTGAAACATGTAATCCTGATACAATATTTCAAGCGCATGGATTCTGGCATCTATTAACAGCTTTATCTACAATATTTTTCTTTTATCACTATAGGTCTGAGAAATTAATTTAAGATTTCTTCACAACCAGTATCTTCTAAAAATTTAATAACTTCGTCTTTATCTGATGATAATAATTTATTAAATTCATCTTTTATCCAGTTTAAACATTTTACCTGGTAAGGAAATGTTTTTTGTTTCCACGTTGAATTATCAATATTAGCTTCCCAAATATCATCACCCTTATGGTGTGCTTTTGAATTAGCTATTAGGCATGGAATATAGACCTTACCAATTTCTTTAAATAAATCTTTTAGAGAGTTTGGTATATCATCTGAATCAATCCAGCCATAATCATTATTCATAAAATAATTTAAATTTTTATCCGGTTCATGGTTATCAATCCCAAAAAATTCACCAATTCCACCTTTGTCATGTAATCCAGATAAATCAGACATTGTTGAAACCCATGAGACTGTCCTTGGAGCATTTTTGTAGGCAATATTACTAGGAGTCGGATCAAAACCTACCAGTTGTGTTAACTGTCCATATAAACCAAAATCTGATGAGGAAGGTCTATTACCAAACATGAAAGGTAGCTGTGACAAATGATTCTCCATCAATTGAAGATATCTTTTATAACTTTCATCAATTAAAGATGCTGTTTCATCACTTGAGCCAACCACCCATAATCTATTAATCTGTCTATCTGCAATAACATTCCCAAATTCATGCAGAGAATCATTATCAATATTTAATTTATGTTGAAGGACTAACATTTTTTTTGCATTCTCAGCATCTTCATCAAAATACCATCGATAATGGAACATGTACTTAGTTGTCCATTCATCAGCAAAATCTTCAAGTATATAATTTAAAAAACTTAATACAGGTGAATTTGGAATTACAGATTTGTTTATATAGAGTTTTTCCAAGATTCTGATAATAGGTGTTGTATCTGTTTTGCAGATATTTTCATTATTGTCATCTTTAAAGACTAAAGTTGGTAAGAGAACTGGTTTTGGTGGCTCTATGTTTAATAGTGATAAATTGTGAACAACATCACCCCATGAAACAGAATAGGGTATATTTCTATACCTAAGAAGCGCTAATATTTTTTGTGTGTATGGTGAACCTACATTTCCAAATACTTTAATTGGTTCTTTCATTTATCCTAGTGGGTCGTTATTCTCATTTCCTAGCATTATAGCTTTCTGAAAAGCAGGTCTTGATTCAATGTTAGTTACATAATTTTTAATATTAGTCATCTCATCATTTACAGTTCCAAATCTATTTGCCATGAAACATGAATGACCTAACATACAATCTGCTGCAGAGAATTCACCAATTAGATAGTCTTTACCCTCTAAATAATCATTTACTGGTTTTAATGATTTAGATAATAAGTTCATTGCTTGATTCAAAACTGTCTCATCACGTCTGTCAGGAGGCAGAAGGACTGTTTGAACAACGATTTGATTCATTGGAGGCATCACCATACCTTCACAATAATGAAACCATTGAAGGTAATATGGATATTCTGGCGAATTTACATCAGGTTTTAAGCCTTTATGATCATACTTATCAATAATGTATTGAATAATAGCTCCCGATTCAAAAATAGAAATATCACCATCTTCAATAACTGGAACTCGGCCGAGTGAATGTCTGGCTCTATGTTCTGGAGATTTTAAACCTTCCTTGGTGAATGGAAGTATTTCTAGTGCATATTCCATTTCTAATTCTTCTAAAAGCCATGCAACTCTTCCAGCTCTAGTACTGGGTGTAAGGTAAAGTTTTATCATTATTTAACTCCTATTTTTTAACAATTTTAGATGAATTTTTTATAAACTCGTCTTGCTTATTTTTATCTTTTAATAAATTTTCAACTGGTAACGGTACTTTGATACCTTTTTTCATGCCTGGCTGATCATACATTGCATTTTTCCACCTATCCAGATTATTTAATCCATCAATACTAACTCCAGACCAATTATGTGTTCGAACCCAGCACCAATTAGCGATATCAGCAATTGAATATTCCCCGGCTAACCACTCATTTTTTTCTAAATGCTTATCAAGAACCTCAAACAATCTTCTTGATTCATTTTGATATCTATCGATAGCAGGTTGAATTTTTTCAGGAAAATATCTAAAAAATACATTTGCTTGACCCATCATTGGACCAACTCCACCCATTTGAAACATTAACCATTCAAGGGTTTTAGCTTTTTTATTTGGATTTTTTGACATTAACATGCCAGTTTTTTCTGCTAAATAAATCATTATTGCACCAGACTCAAACATATGAAGATCGTTATTAGCTCTATCAATAATTGCAGGAATTCTTCCATTTGGGCTTACTTTAATAAAATCAGGTTTAAATTGTTCTCCTTCAGAAAGATTTATTAAATGCGCTGTATATTCAAGATTCATAGCCTCAAGAGTGCATGAAACCTTATGACCATTTGGAGTGGGTGATGTATATAAATCAATCATAATTTATTGTCTATGAAATCTATTATGATATTAGATAACTCTTTAGGTCTTGTCCATTGATAAAAATGACCACCGCCAATATTAGGAACACTAATAGCATTCGGCACCATATTTAAGACGTCTTTTTCCATTCCATTTGTGATAGGATCATCACCCGCAAAAACAGATAAAAATGGTTTATTAGTTGATGTAAAAAATTCTCTAGATTTTTTCATAGCTTCCAATGATTCATCAGGAATAATTGGAACATGGCTTGGCATTGCTCTACAACCCATTTTATATTTCGATGATGGATAAGGGGCTTCATAAGCTTTCATTAAATTACTCATATAGGGTGATATTTTTGATAAACCAAGAGAATGAAGTATAAAATGATTTCTTATTGATTTTTTAGAAATACTTTCCATCATGGTTGAATTGAGCAATCCAACGGGCAAGTTTTTAGTATCCCAACAAAACTTTTGCCAGTACATAAATTTTAAGGCAGGGTGGGTATTTCCAGAATCCATTTTTCGTAATTCTTTAGCCATGCTTAATAAAGTTAACTTAATATTACTTTTTCTAAATTTTATTACTTCATCTATAACTTCTGAAGATGTGTTTGGCATATAAGGCAATCCAGTGTTACCCATTGATATTTTTATAAATCTTTCAGGATTATCAACAATCATGCGCAGACCAATTAAACCTCCCCAGTCTTGTCCGAAGAAAGTTAATTCATCTAGATTATTTTTTACCAGCCATTGATTCATCCAATCAACTTGATTTTGGTAACTATAATCTTCTCTTTGTGCTGGTTTGTCTGATTTTCCGTAACCTACTAAATCAGGAGCAATAACTCTAATACCTGAATTATTTAAAATAGGAATCATTTTTGAATATAAATAACTCCACACAGGCTGACCATGCATTGCTAACAGAACTGGGCCATTTTTCGGTCCCTCATCAATATGATGTATTCTTATTTCAGTTCCATCATTTGAAACAATATTTGTATATATAGGTTTAAAAGGATATCCCTTTATATCTTTAAAACACTTATCAGGCGTTCTTAATACTTTCATTTAAAATCTTCAATGAGCCCATCTTTAATTAATGTATCTATTAATTCATTAAACGGATCATCTTGCCCAAAATAATACTTTCCTTTATAAACATTCAAAGGAACTCCATGATGCCCAGCTTCTTTTTGATCCAGTTGATTTATTTCTATTTCTTCTTTTAAGGTTTTAGAATTTAATTTAATTGATTCTCTAACTTCATCTAAATCCTCTCCAAATTCAGCTAATAAATTTCTTAATTTATTATCAGTATTCCAGTTTTTTACACTCCATATTAAAGTTGATAACTCATAAGCAAACTCTATTCCTTTACCTCTATTACTCATTAATTGACCCATATGACATACATCAAATATGTATGGCTGATTTTTTGATATTTTTCCAGTAAGTGTATTCTGTATTATCGGATCTGGTTTTATAGGCATGTTCAGAGGCATTCCTAAATTTTTTGCCTTCTTTTTGAAGTCTCTTACGAACGGAATAAAAAAGAATATATTCTTATCATCAAACCATTCAGGCATTCTTATAGCTATTGGATAAACAATTTTAAAATTTATTTCTAGATTATATTCATTCTTAAGCTTTAACATTCTTGGAAGAATTAGATATGAATAAGGACTTCTGTAAGAAAAATAAAAATCAATCATATTTTGTATTTCCTCTCAATGATAAATAAAGCATTAACATTAAGTATAACAATACTGGTATATTTGAAATAACACCAGGTGGCGTATTTATATAATAATCTTCACCTAAAGGATGGAGATAACCTGAAATCAATCTAAAACACTGGTCTAGAAGACATATCAAATATATTAAGGGAATAAGATTTTTATACTTTATAAATAATATTAATAAAATTATGGTTAATGATGCTTGCGTAGCACCCCATAATGATGCAAATAAGTAAATTATAGTATTAGGATCTAAGCCTTCAGTAATAGGAAATTCTTTAATGGTTGCAATACCAACAAGACCTGAATTTTCTGCAAGAAAATGAACAAGTGATCTAAAAATATAAATTGCAAAAATTGGATACAAGCCATACAGAGCTATTTTTGAACCCTCGTATTGATTACTTAACACAGAAGGAAATAATTTCATTAATCTATTTGATCAATGATAATTTCATCAGTACCAACAGGCATGATTACTCTTGTTCCATCATCAGAAAGAGTATATTCAGTAAAAACACCATCAAGTGGCCTAAAAAAAACATCCTCCATAATTTTATTTCTAGGCGTTGGAATCGAATGATAAATAAGTAAATGTTTTACGTTAGCATCTCTCGCAATTTCTCCTGCTTCTTTGATAGTTGTATGATAATCTTGAATATCAAATAGTATTTTGTCCATTTGAGGAATTGGAGCAACTCTTCTCATTCTTTCAACAATATCTATCGATATAGCCGAATGTATTAAAAGGTCTGCATCTTTTGAATATTTTTGAACACTTCCATCATTTATAGTGTCTCCACTTATGACTAGTGTTCGTCCTTTATATGTTATTTTAAATCCATAAGCAGAATTGACAGGATAATGATCTACTACAAATGGAAGTATTTCTAATCCCGGAGTCTCATTTGGAATTAATTCATTATTAGTTATAGTAATTTCATTAAATCCTGCAATACTCATTGGTAGCATTTCTTGTCCATGATGATTACTTCTATACTGATAATCAGCTGAGTAAGCTAACTCAAAGCCTTTGGTCACAAGATTTATTCCCTCTGGCCCGTAAACTTTCAATGGTTCAGTTCGTCCTTGAATCCAAGATTGAAGATGGGCATCTGGCAAATCAGCCATATGGTCTGAGTGCATATGTGTTATTAAGACTGCTTGAACATTTGGCCAAGGTAATTGATATTGAGTAAGGTTGTTAACACTACCATTACCCATATCAAAAATATATATATCATCACCAGCTTCCACAAGGATACAAGCCTCAGCTCTACCAGGAGAGGGCAGAGGGGATCTTGAACCACAAACAATAACTTTTAATGTATCTTCTTTATCTAAAAAAGGTTTTGCATTAGATAGTATATTTTTTAAACCAATATCTAAAATTCTGTCTTGAATAGAGTGTGAATTTAAAGCAAGTAAGCCAATTAGATAAATTACAATAATTGGAATTAATAATTTTAAAATTTTTTTCATATTAAATAGTCTCTATATTAAGTTGTCCTTCTAGACCAGCATCTCGATGAACATGAATTTTTTGATAGCCGGGGTCCATTGTCATTTCAAACAATGCTTTTCTATTTGGATATTTAGCAATTGCAACAGCATCCCACAAATCCTCAACCTCACCCAACATTAACCAGCTAACCTTACCCGCGAAAATAAACTCACCACCATATTTTTCTACAAAATTTATAACTTCCATAGCATAAAGACCATATGCTTCCTCTCCAGTTAAGTTTGTATCACGACCATCTTCATATATAGCTTTATCTTTATATTTAAGCAAATTAACCATTGATATCGGCCCAATTTCAGAATTTTCTAACAAACCATTTATTTGATCCTCATTAGGCATTAATTTATTTTCAACTTTCATATTTATTCACCACTAGACATAATTAATTTTTTGCACTGATTGTATATTGATTTAGCAATGTTAGATTTATCCAATCCTTGAAATTTTAATCTTTGATAAAATCCAAATGATAAAGATGCATCTATAAGTTCTTGATTATTAGATTTAATATTTAATAATTCTGGAATGATTTTTTCAGTTCTTTTTCTTAATAGTTTTTGATACTCAGGATATTTTTTTTGAAGAATTTTATACTTTGGTAATTGAGTTACTGTTGCAATCATAATATTTTCATATTTATCATAATAATATAATCTTTCTTCAATAATGAGCTCTAGTCTGTTGAGCAGAGGTAAGTCTAACTTTATTATTTTTTCATCATATAAAAGCTTATTATTAATTGATTCATCAACCTTCATTAAAAGTGATTCCATGTCATCAAACTGTCTAAATACTGTTCTAATGGCAATTCCAGATTCTTTTGCAACTTCTTCAGCAGTAGGGTAATAATTACCACTATTTATTAATTTTATAATTGCATCCAGGATGATGCTCTGACTTTTTTGACTTCTTAAAATTCTTCCATCAACTTGTGACATACAGAAATTATAAATATTGACATATATTATGACAATACATTTTAGTGAAAGAAGTTCTAAATAAATAATTAATTAAAGATACAATGTAAATATATGAACAGAGTAATTAAACACACAGGATCAAAATATCCAATAATTCAAGCTCCTATGGGNTGGATTGCAAGAAGCCAACTCGCATCAGCTGTATGTGAGGCTGGAGGTATGGGAATTATAGAAACCTCTTCTGGTGAAATAGATAATTGTAAAAAAGAAATTCAATTAATGTCTGAGATAACTGATAAACCTTTTGGGGTNAATCTACCATTGTTATTCTTAAGAGACGATTCTATGGTCAATTTTTGNGTTGAAGCGGGGGTTAAATTTGTTACNACATCTGCTGGTGATCCNACTAAATANGTTGGAGTCTTAAAAGANGCAGGNATAACTGTTTATCATGCTGTTCCTAGTCTTGAAGGAGCCNTAAAAGCAGCTAATGCNGGAGTNGATGGTTTGGTGGTNGAAGGAACAGAAGGAGGAGGNTTTAAAAGNCCTGNAGAAGTNGGATTATTGGTATTNCTTCAATCTATTAAACAACANATNGATCTTCCAATGATTGCTGCTGGAGGAATTGTTGATGGTGCAGGNATGGCTGCAGTATTTGCNGCAGGTGCAGAAGGCATTCAAATGGGNACCAGATTTGTATCAAGCTTAGAAAGTCCTGTNCANAATAATTTCAAAAANAAAATTATAGATTCNGGNATTGACGGTACTTATATACTCAANAAAAAATCTAAGCCTGTAATTAGAGCATTAAAAACNAATCTAACGAAAGANATAGATGATAAAGGTGAAATGGACATGACAGCTCTAATGAATATACAAGATTTATATTTTGGAGGAAATATGGANGCAGCACCTGCNTTATCNGGNCANTCCTCCGGTCTTATTANTGAAATCAAGCCGGTGCATCAAATNATCAATGANACTATTGATGAGTTTAATCAAACATGCAAACAACTAGGNAANATAGAGTTCTAATNATGCCAGCTAATTTAGATNTTGATAAAAGAAACGAAAATATTCAAATTTATATTAANGGNTCTTTTTATAAAAGAGATGATGCNAAAATTTCAGTATTTGATAGTGGTTTTCTTTTGGGTGATGGAATTTGGGANGGAATAAGACTTGTTAATAACGAATGGTTATTTCTTGATGAGCATNTAGAAAGATTATTTGAAGGCTGTAAGGCAATTGATATCGAAGTAAATATGACTTTTGATGATATAAAAAAAGCTATTTATGATACTCAAAAAATTAATGATATGAAGAGCTCNGCACATGCAAGGCTAATGATTACTCGTGGCGATAAAGTAAAACCATTTCAACAACCATCTTTATCTANTAAAGGTATTAATTTTGTAATAATCATGGAGCATTCTGAACAAAGCTCTAACTCTGGTGGGGTACACTTAGTTACAGTNCCNCAAGTAAGAGGATTACCNATGTCGCAGGACCCTAAACTNAACAGTCANTCAAAATTGAATTGTATTATTGCNTGTATTCAAGCGAACAAAGCTGGAGGAGATGAGGCATTAATGTTAGATCCTTACGGTTTTGTTAATACGACNAACTCTTGTAATTTCTTTATTGTNAAAAATAATCAAGTCTGGACTAGCTCAGGTGATTATTGTATGAATGGAATTACTAGATCAAANGTAATACATCTATGCAAAGAAAATAACATAGAGGTTTTCGAAAAAAATTATTCCTTAGTAGATGTATATTCAGCTCAAGAAGCCTTCATAACAGGTACATTAGGNTCTCTCACGCAAGTCATTACCATTGATGATAGAAAGATTGGNNGTAAAAANAATGGATGGCCAATATCAGATAAATTAAGAAGCTTATATAAAGAACTTATCTATGGCTAATAATTTAATAATTGCCATGTGGTCTGGTCCTCGCAATCTATCAACAGCATTAATGAGAAGTATTGCTAATAGAGATGATGTGACCAAAGTACTAGATGAACCTTTTTATGCATCATATTTAAAAAATACAAATAAATCTCATCCAATGAGAGANGAGGTAATTAAAAGTCAGCCATGGGACATAGATGAAGTTAAAAATTTATGTCAAAAACCCNACACTGGTATTACGTATCAAAAACATATGACTCAACATATNTTAGATNAAGACTTTAAATGGATGAATAAATTAAAGAACTGCTTCTTAATAAGGCATCCCAAAATGGTTGTTAAAAGCTTNATGAAATCATGGAATAAAGGTGATTACGTAGATATAGGATTTAATCAACAATATCAAATATATAAATATATTATTAACAACATTGATNATCNTCCTCCAATATTAGATGCCACTAAAATTAGAAATAATCCAANGAAAGTTCTTACAAAATTCTGTGAAGCNATAAATATACCNTGGGATGACAAAATGCTTAAATGGGAACCGGGTTTAAAAGAGTATGATGGAATATGGGCATCTCATTGGTATCCTTCTGTAGCAAAATCAAATTCATTTAATCCAGAAACCGACNTTGAAATTAAACTAAGTGATAACGAAAAAAGAATTGCAGACAAAGCTATGCCAATATACGAGGAGTTATTAAGCAACTCTATTTAATNAGATTTTTCAGTNTCTTCTATTTTTTCTCNTAACAGAATTTTTTTTAGACTGATTTTATCCTTAAGCGTCATTATATATGCAGCTATCGCTAATATTAGTATTCCTGTTGCTTCATAGATAATATTAATTGCATTTAAATCTTTACTTTGAAGAATTATCATTCTTGTTAGTGCTGTCATGGCNATTATCAATGGAAGAGTTACAGGTATTCTGTTGTTNGCATGAAAAGAGGCAACCATTCCTAATACTTCAGCATATATAAAAAGCAAGAAAAGATCGCTTAAGTTAACCGTTTGGACTTCAATTATTCTTACAAGTTCTGAAGCAGTTGCAAAGATTGTTGCAANGGCAATAATCAATAATATGGNTCTCTCTGATATCCATATAAATTTTTGTACAAGATTTGGNTCATTCATCATTTTATTCTAATACATATNTTGTTATAAAAAAATTAATCACGTGGGGGCAATAAGATTAATGATGAGGTTTTTTCCATGTATTCTTTATAATCAGACCTATTAATTAAACTTCTATTATCCATCATTGGACATGAAACAAACACGAATAAAGCAAGCATTGTTATTGGACAAATAAGCGTCCATATAGGAGCAAATCCTGATGATAGGCCCATAAAACAAATACCAAACCAAAATAGTATTTCTCCTAAATAGTTAGGGTGTCTTGAATATTTCCATAATTTATACTTCATAGTTTTACCTTTATTAGAAATATCAGATCTAAATTTTCTCATTTGTTCATCCGCAACAGTTTCAAGAATTACAGCACAAAATGTAAAAATAGATGCAAGAACCAATGAAAAGCTAATGTTAATTTTGTTTGTAAAAATAAATAAAAGTGGAAGAAGACCAAGGTTTACAATCAATGTAGGNAATATATGTATTCCAAANAAATTATTAATTTCAGATTTAATTTTTGTTGTATTTTTTAAATCNATATATCTAAAATCTTCNTGTTCAAAGCCNCGCCAACTTATTAGCCAGTTTCTCGTTAATCTAAGAGCCCAGAATATTATTGGGATTAGAACTATTAATTTAACACTTAGGTTATTTTCAAATTGTNTTGCTAAGTAAATAGCTATTGGGACAGGNGCTACTGACCAGAAGGGGTCATATAGACTNGAGTTTTTTAATAAAACACTAAAAANATATATAAATAAAGTTGCATAAATATGCCATATGGTAATAGTCAGCCATACATTTGTTATTGTGACAGGAAGGATTTTGNAGGAAACATAAAAAGATATTAGATATATGATTATACAAACTAGCTGACTAGTTGCCTTGNTCTGTATCATAAACAAAATGGGGCCTTTCGACCCCTTTAAATATTATTACTTCTTAGTCCAAACAATTGCTAATTGAAATACAACTACCAAGAGTACAAACATAGTTTGAACAGCTCCACCAATGCCGAGTGGTGAATCTACATACATTTGCATTCTTTCAGCTGATGCCGCACCAATATCCGCTAATTGTGTTACAGCCGTTCCTAATATAGCTGCACCTATTTGCTGAACATTGAACATCATCGCTGCTACCAATACGCAGAACAGTGAAGTAAAGACTTTTGCAAGCATGTTTGATTCTGGATTATTGTATATGTTGTTAGCCATTCTAAAACCAAGCCAAGTAAACAATACCATACCCACAAAATACATAGCATTTTGAATAAAACCAACATGCATAAGATTAAAAATTTGATATTCAGTCATAATTATCTCCTCTAATTNATTTCAATAATAATATAGATTGATAAAAAATATCATACATATGTATAAAATATTTATACATATTTTTAATAGCGACNNTATCTAATGTTTATAATAATATTNAACATTAATAATAGGAGAGATTATATGAACAAAATTTTNAAAATNACTTGTATNTTTACAATNATATTTTCANTNCAANCATCNNACGCNANTGAAACAGTTTCAATGGAGAGNGATGGAACTATTATGGAATTNAATTACNTAACAGTAACTGANCCTCAAANTTTTATGATGGCTTTAGATAAATTTGATAAATCAAACTGCGCAAAAACTTGGAGANAAGANTCTGGAGTTGGTNTNAGCCTNTGGTCGTTGAGAGGTTCTGGAANTTCACATTTTATTTTAGTTGTTTATGAAAANGCNGATAAGATGGAAAANGGCAGAGCAATTTTTAATTCATGNAACGAATCTGCTTCAATGATAAAGTCATTTCAAAAAAATACTGATACTNATAGNTCATGGAATTGGGTTGCTGAAAATGTAGTTGCTGCANNNCAATGGACAACCGATACTGTTTTTGCGAAATATAATTTTAAAGTTGATGANGGGCATGAGGGNCACTATTTAAAGTCNTGGAAAGANCTTATGTCTAATAATTTAGATAATGTAAAAGGCTCCTTTGGTATGAATCGAGTTCTTTTTGGTAATAGATACTCATCGCATATGGTNTATATTGGAANTGAATCCTTAAATGNTTTACTAGAATCACAAAAAGCNGTTCTTTCATCTGATGCATTTACTNAATTCTCTGCTGATGTNANGGANATTAGACAAAACATTAANGTTGAGTTAGTTTCGTTAGTTAAATTTTATACTGGTGAATAATAATTAACCAAATATATTATNTTCAANACACTAAAAGGCCCTTTNTNAAGGGCTTTTTTTATTTTTTTAGATTTTCATTTANAATATGAATAATATTAATACCTACCTATATGAAAGNTAATAAACCTAATATTNCAGAAGTTGTTTTAAGGGATGGNCAACAATCTCTTATTGCAACNAGAATGAAAACTGCTGATATGANTCCNATACTTTCTAAAATGGATAAAGTNGGATTTTCNTCTGTTGANGTATGGGGTGGNGCAACTTATGACTGTTGTTTNAGNTTTTTANANGANAATCCTTGGGANAGATTAAAAATTTTTAAAAAGCACTTTAAAAATACAAAGCTNCAAATGCTTCTNAGGGGAAAGAANTTAGTTGGATATAAAGAGTNCGATAATTCNATAATTGAATTATTTATTAAAAATGCAATAAAAGNTGGNATGCAAATATTTAGAATATTTGATGCNCTTAATGATGTAAATAATATNAAAGCTTCAATNGAATACGTTAATAANGGNTCNCAAAATTCACAAGGAACCATATGTTATACAACNAGCCCTGTTCATAATGAAAAATATTGGATTAAATTNGCTAAAAATATTGAAGATATAGGAGCAACCTCATTAGCAATTAAAGANATGGCNGGACTTTTAAGACCAAANACNTGCTATGAATTAATAAAAAAATTAAAGAAGAACCTAAANATACCAATACATTTACATACTCACTCAACAACTGGNCTTTCNGANGCNACNAATTANAAAGCTTATGAAGCTGGTGTGGATAATATTGATACCTCTATNTCATCATTNAGTAANCTTTATGCNCANACCGCTACAGAAAGTTTTNTTTCTATGATTTATGANAATGATGACAANCCATATGATATGGNNTTGCTNACTGATATATCTGATTATTTTGATGANGTTAGAAAAAAATATNNTAANTANGAAGGNTCTATGAGNGGNGTNGATGTAAATATGCTTACTAATCANGTGCCNGGTGGGATGCTTAGTATTTTAGAAAAACAACTCTTAGATTTAAAAAAGAGNGATAAATTTAAAAATCTTATAAATGAAATACCAAATATTAGAAAAGATGTAGGCTATGTTCCACTTGTTACACCATCATCACAAATTGTCGGAGCACAGGCTTTAATGAATGTACTTGATGGAAAAAGATATAAAACTTTAAATAAAGAATTTGTTGATTTAGTGAATGGAAAATATGGAAAAATTCCTTCTAAGGTCTGTCCTAAATTAAGAAAGAAAGTGGATAAAATTAGTGATTACAATGATGAATCTAATTTTCAAACTATTGATTCACATAAAAATGAATTCAAAATTTTTTGCTCAGAAAACAAATTAAAAAATCTATCTAATAATCAAGCACACCTTTTAAATTTTATTTTATTTCCAAAAGAAGCTAAGGAATATTATTTGAAGCAAAATAAAAATACTCACAATGAAATCGTTGGCCTTCAAGAAGGTTTTGGATTATTTGTTGAATAACTCGGTTAGTCCTAATGAATGAAAATATATGGAATAAAATTAAAGATGAAGTAGTCTTGAGAAAAGATGCTGAACCATCATTATCCCCATATTTAAATTTACTTGTTTTGTCACAAGAGTCATTAATAAGCTCTATCGCATCAATTATTGCATCTAAGTTAAATAGCGATGCCTTGTCTTCTAAAGATATTAAAAATTACATATTAGATGTATATAAAAATTGTAATGGCATACCTGAAGCTCTAGAGAAAGACCTAATATTTTTTAAAAAAAATGATCCAGCTTGTAAATACTACTCAACACCTATTCTTTTTTATAAAGGGTTTCAGGGTCTGGCTTCCTATAGAGCTGCAAATTGTCTTTGGAAAAATGACAGGCATACGATGGCTTTATTTATACAAAATAGAGCATCTGAGGTCTTTGGAGTTGATATCCATCCTGCAGCAGAAATACATGGTGGTGTGATGATTGATCACGCAACAGGAGTTGTAATAGGTGAAACATCTAAGGTAGAAGAAAATGTTTCCATATTTCAAGGAGTTACGCTTGGCGGTAAAGGTAATGAAAGAGGTGATAGACATCCTAAAATAAAAGCAGGAGCATCTATTTATGCATCTAGCACCATATTAGGAAATATAACAATCGGCGCAAATTCTACAGTAGCTGCAGGAAGTTTGGTATTAAAAGATGTAGCTCCAAATACTACTGTTGCCGGAATACCTGCTAAAGTTCTTGAATAGAACTATTTAGCTGAATTAAAAATATTCAATTCTTCTTTATCCATCTCAATATTAATATTTTCAAATAGGATACTGGACATATAACGTTCTGCAGTATCAGGTAACATGCATAGAATATTTGAATTTGGCTCAGCTTTTTTAGCTACTTTTACAGCTACTGCAAAAGTTGCCCCACCTGAAACACCTGTAATTATTCCCTCTTTTTTTGCCAGCTCGTTAGCCCAAAAAATTCCATCTTCACCTGCTACTGGAATTAGGTCATCAATATATTTATTATCAATGGATTCCTGAAGAACATATGGAATAAAGTCAGTTGTCCAGCCTTGAATGGGGTGAGGACTCCAACTTGAGTGACTATTTTTAGCAGAGTTATCTTTATTTCTTTCTTGAGGTATTTTACTGCTAACAAGTTGAGCCACATCTGGTTCTGTTAACACCAGTTTTGTGTTTGGCATTTTTTCTTTTAAATACCTAGCTACACCGGTGAAAGTTCCACCTGTTCCATATCCTGAGACCCAATAATCTAAACCAATATCCTTAAAGTCTTTGTAAATTTCATGTGCTGTTGTGCTTTCATGTATATTTGGGTTGTCTTGAGTTTCAAATTGTCTTGCAAAGAACCAGCCATGCTTATCAACAAGATCTTTAGCTTTTTTGTATGCAGCTGTCCCACCTTCAGATGCAGGGGTTAAAAGAACTTTTGCCCCAAGATAGCGCATTAATTTTCTTCTTTCTATAGAAGCGCTATCAGGCATAGTAACAATCAAGTTGTAGTTTTTAGCAGCACAGACCATAGCAAGACCTATACCTGTATTACCACTTGTAACTTCAACAACTGTATCTCCCTCCTTAAGAAGTCCTTTTTTTTCAGCATTTTCAATAATACTTATAGCTAATCTATCTTTTACTGAACTAGCAGGATTAAAGTATTCAGCTTTTACATAGATATTTGTATTATTTACTATAATATTCTGAACTTTAAAAGAAGGGGTATTACCAATTGTTTTAAGTATATTTTTAAAAATCATAATATATTAGTTTAATATTTCTTTTGCTTCATTTACTAAATTTTTACTAAGCTCTGAATTATTTAGATGAAATCTATCAATTTCTAATTCTATATCAACATTTATAAATTTCTTAGAACCACTAACGAACCAATTTAAATTATCAATATTAAAATTATTTTTTTTGTGTATGTTGTATGATAACAACCATGATTTAAAATCTATATCACTAATATCATTAACTAGCTCTTTGCATTTATTAAAATCATTTCTTAAATAATATCCTGTAAGAAGGGCGCAAAGTCTTCTATCAGAAGTATTTTGACCTTGAGGTATTGGATCAAGCTCATATGCTTTTTCCAGAAGCTCAATTCCTTTATCTAATTTATCAATTCTTATAAGAATTTCACCAAAAACTGATGTTACTCTTGGATCATTAGGGTTAAGTTGAAAAGATTTGAATCCATGATCATATGCTTTATCAAATTCATGAAGTGATAAATGAACCTCTGCTAGCATCCTATGAGCTTCAAAGTCATTATTATTAAGTTCAACAGCTTTATTAATATTTTCCATTATTTNTGATATTAGTTGATCTGTATCGTCTCTATAACCTCTTCCATATGCCTGTCCAAGAGCGCATGCTTTCCATGCATAAGCTTGAGAATTATTTCTATCAGCTTGTATTGATAAATCCAATGCCTTTAAAGATTCTTCATTATCTTCTTTTGTAAATCTATGATGAAGCTCCTTACCTTTTAATAAACTTTCATAAGATGTCATATTCTCAGTTGGTTTTCTTTTTGCTCTCTCTAAACTAGATAGCTCTATTTCACCTATTAGCGATATAGTAATTTTTCTAACAATTTCATCTTGAATATCAAATATATCTTCTTTAACTTTATCGTACTTGCAACCCCATATGACATTGCCATCATTTAATTCTGATAATTCAACTGAGATTCTTAACCTATCATTGATTATTCTTATACTTCCAGAAACTACGTAATCAAGATCGAATTCTTTTTTAAATTTCTCAATTGAATAATTTTTTTCTCTAAAATCAAAACATGATTGTCTTGATAATATTTCAATTTCTTTAATCATAGAGAATTCTGTTATCAAGTCCTCCACAATCCCATCAACCAAAAAAGCACCATCTTCATCTTTATTAAGATTTGCAAATGGAATTACAGCAATTTTTTGTTTATATGAGCCAATATTTTGCAGAGTATCAATATTTTCTATGTCATTGTTTAACAACGCACCTTTTTTTGTCAGAAAATGAGCAGTTATTAAAACAATTGGAAGCCCTAATGGCAGACCTATAAATAGCGCTTTCATAATCTGATCAGAACTAAATCCAACATATGATTGAACTTCAAAATAAGGAAAAGCTATATTAGCAAATTGTATAAGTGCAAAACTTCCAACTAAATAGGCAGTTACGACTTTCCATATATTTTTTAAATACATAATATATTATGCTGATGTGTATATTTCTTTTGAAAGATTTAAGAGATTGGATGAAATATTCTTATCATTTAAATGGAAAAGTGATATTTCTTTCTTCATATTTAATTCTTTGAATTTACTTAATCCTGAAACAAACCAATTATCATCAAGATATTCAGTATTTTGATGTTTTTTAATATCTATGTTTATCAGCCATTCTCTAAATGTAAACTCATTTATTTTGTTGAATATTTCATCACACTTTTGATAATTATTATTTAAATAATAGGCAAGAAATAGCTCCTTGTTCATTCTATCTGTATTTATATCACTCATTGGAATAGGTTCTCTTTCGTATAGCTTTTCAAGTACTTTAATGCCACTTTCTAAATTTCCGTGTCTCATCAAAACTCTACCATATATCCATAGTACAAAAGGGTGGTTAGGATTTGCATTATAAGCTTTATTTGCATAAACCATAGCCCCCTCAAAATCTTGTAACGTTAAATGAGCTTCAGCAATTATTCTTAATGCATTCCAATCATTATCATTTAACTCATTAGCTTTACTAAGAGCACTCATGAAATCTGACATTGTTTTATCATTATTTTCTCTAAAACCTAACGCCATTGATTGACCAATAGTGCATGCCTTCCATGAATAAGGAAGGGGGTTTGTCTTATCGGCCTCAATTGCAGCATCTAACATTTTAATAGCCTCAGCATTAGCATTTTTTTCATACTGTTGATTAAGAGCTCTACCTTTCAAAGTATATTCATATGAAGTCATATTATTAGTGGGTTTTCTATTTGCTCTTTTAAGACTAGATATTTCTATTTCACCAACTATACATGTAACAATTTTAGTTACAATTTCATCTTGAATCTCAAATATGTCTTTATTCTCAATATCAAATTTATTACTCCATATAACTCTATCGTCATTCATATCACTTAACTCTATTGAAATACGCAATCTATTGTCTGAAGCTCTTATGCTTCCAGTCACAATATAATCAAAACCATATTCATCTTTAAAATCTTGACTAGTTATATCTTTTTCACGAAGTCCAAAGCATGTTTTTCTAGTTGCAACAGATATTTCTTTTACCATAGATAATTCAGTTAATAAATCCTCAGCGATTCCATCAACCAGAAACTGACCGTCATCATCTTTGTTTAAGTTTTCAAATGGAATAACTGCAATTTTTGGTCTTTGATCGTCAATATGATTTAGATTTTTGTCCAAAGTTTTTAATATATCTTTATTTATTGATTTACGTTTACTAATGATTGTAAAAACTAAGAAAATTGGAAATAAGACAACAACTCCAATAAAAAGGAATTGCATAAATGTTTCTTTAGTAATTCCTATTGTTAAAAATATATCAACATTATCAGCGACTATACTTGATACTTGAATTAGACCAAATGACGCTATTACGTAGGCCGTAGAACCTTTTATTAAGACACTACCTATATTATTTAATCTAATTTTTACGAAACTAATGGCTATCTTTAACTTATCCATATATAGATAATAATTTATATTTTTTTATTTGTGTAATACAAAAAACATTTATTTTTGATATATTGAAATTATATATTTTGGAGTACAAATGAAATCAAAGGATGTGTTTTTAATTTTTTTAATCTTTTTATTTTTAAACGATATTTATGCTGATGAACAAATAAGCATTGGATTAGATAAAGAAAATAGAGATTGTGAAAATATTACAAGAGATACTCTTATTGAAAGAATATTTTCAAGTGATTTTGTAGGAACTTTTAATGGAAAAAGAGTTGAATACACAGCTAGTCTAAAAGAAAAAATTATTTATGAAAAAGATAATCCAGACTTACCAATGGCTTCTTTTTTTTATACCGAATATATAGCAAAAAATAACAATCAAAGACCTGTAATATTTAGTTTTAATGGAGGACCTGGTTCGGCTTCGCTATGGTTGCATATGGGCGTCCTGGGACCAAAGGTTATAAAAGTACCCAGTGATGCTACTGATGATGGTTCGCCTCCATATAAAATAATTGATAATAAATTATCACCTTTAAGTGATGCTGATTTGGTTTTTATTGATCCTGTTGGAACTGGTTATAGCAGAGCTATAGGATGTCATAAAGGAGAAGAGTTTTGGGGTGTCAGTGAGGATCCTAAAATAATTGCTGAATTTATTAGAAGATGGATTACAGATAATAAAAGATGGAATTCACCAAGATACATATTAGGTGAGAGCTATGGAGGTATTAGAGGCCCATTATTAGTTTCTGAATTAAGATCGGGTAGCATTACGCCAATAGAGGTAAATGGCTTGTTGTTAGTCGCACCTGCATCAGACTATCAATATTTAGTATTTCATCCTGGTAATAACAGCCCTCATTACGGTTTTCTTCCTTCTTATGCTGCTACAGCTTATTACCACGGAAAGGTAGAATCTAATAAATCACTAAATAGTTTTTATTTGGAATCTAAAAAATTTAGTCTTGAAGAATATGGACCGGCACTACTTAAAGGATCAAGAATTACTACTGAAGATAAAAATGAAATTATGAAAAAATATTCTTATTTCACTGGTCTCAGTAAAAGATTTGTAGAAGATTTTGATATGAGGGTCGATGCTTCAAGTTTTAGAAAGGAACTATTAAGAGACGAGGGTTATTCTGTTGGAAGACTTGATTCACGATATAAAAATTCTGATTATATGGCAGGAGGTCAATATCCAGATACAGATGTGTCAAGTGAAGGATTTATGTCCGCATATGTGACTGCTATTCATACATGGTTCGCTGAAATTGGTGTAGAAATGGATATGCTCTATCAAAGTGGAGATTCAGATGTATATCTTAGTTGGAAACATCCTCAAGAATGGAAAGGTAATGATTTTGGATATGTTAATACAGTACCTCATATAGCGAGAGCTCAAAGATATAACAAAGACTTTAAGGTATACGTTTCCTGTGGTCTCTATGACTTAGCAACACCATGTTTCACAGCAGAAAATTTTATGAATGATAATTCAGTAGACATGAATAGAGTAATATTTTCTGAGTTTGAAGCTGGCCATATGATGTATAACCATCAACCATCTTTTGACAGATTTTTAAATGAGGTAACTGAATTTATTAAATAATGAAGGAATATTTGTTTCTTTGTTTGGATTTTTGTATTAACTTAAAAAAAAGAGGAGAAATTATGTATAAATTATTATTAACACTATTGGTATCATTGCCAATTCTTGCCCATGATCATACAGCAGAAAAACCAACATTTCCTGGTTTAATATCTAGTGAAGTATTCAATCTCGGGAATGATATGGTAATGCACGTTGAGAGAAGGAATTCATGCAATCAAGATGGAACACCAAAACATTTTCATCCAGCAGCTGGAACATTAGTTTATGTTTTAGATGGTACATCACAATCTAAATCATCTGGTTCCTGGAAAGAATATTCAAAAAATGAATATTGGTTTGAAAAATCTGATTGGGTCCATGGTGGAGAAACAGATACACCTTCATTACCAGAAGGTACGTGTCAGGAACTTTTAGTTATAAGAGTGGCAGAAGAGGGTAAAGATCACACCGTATTTATAAATTAATTCATTCATCACATAAAAGCTCTCTTTATTAGAGAGCTTTTTTATGGAGTAACTCTAGAACTTGTTCCCAACCCTGAACCATAAACAACAGCGTTCAGCCACAAACGATTAGTTCCTCTAGCTGAGCCTCTAAAATTAGGTTCTCCAGAAAATAAGATTATTTGGCCTTTTCCAATTCTTTCTCTAGTTAGATATGCTGAATTGGCAATTCTTTGACTTGCTTCAGGCCAAACTAATCCACTCATTCTCACATTCATATCATATCCAGCTGGTATTTGAGACCAGTTAATAGTTCTATTCTCAGATATTTCAGAATTAGGAATAAGTTCACCAATTCTTAAAACAGCTTCAGAGTTTCCACCGGTCATTAAAATTGGATAATTACTATATAGAACAGGCAAGATATTATCTGTACCAAATGTAAGCCAGTGTTCATTATCATTTCTTGTCGCAACAAAAGCACCTGAAGGCATTAATAAAGATTGCCATTTATCACGCATCTCTAATTGATCTTTTGTATATGTCTTATTACTTGATTCCCATGGGTAAGCAATTTGGAAATTTACTTTATTATCATTAGCATTAGTTATATCAATTTGATCCTCTAATGAATATATTTCTCTCATCAAATCAATATTGAATGTCTTACTATTTTCAAAGGTTTTATTTAAATTCTTTACGTTTCCTATATTGGAAGAAATAATAGATCTCGAAGAAGCATTATTAGCAATTAAAGTACCACCTTGCTTTACCCAATCCATCAGCATAGATTTTGCGTAGTCACTTATATCTGGATTACCACTTGGCAGAATTATGGTGTTGTAGCGTCTTAAATCACCATAAGCTGTTAAAGATGAATTTAATTGACTATGTCTAATACCTAAATGATGATCAAGGGACCACCAACTAACTCCAACATCATATGAACTAAAACCTTCATGGCTTAAAATTGCTATTTGAGGTTTTTCAAGCAATCTAAAATGTCTTCCACCCCAATCTGGTAATTCTTCAGAACCAAAACCAGATTCAATTGATACTACCGATAAGTCTAAAGCTAAAGCTGTAGAGTTCACAGCTTGATGTAAATTTTTAAAAACAGGGTTATCCATAGCTATTACAACTACACTTCCTCTTGAAAGATTATGTCCTGACAAAGATGAATCTTTGTCGATTATTCTTACCTCAATACTTTGTTCCATTAATCTAGCTGCAAAGGCAACTGATCTATCATCTTTCCCATCTACTGCCCACATGACAGCATCCTTGTTTACCTCAATAGTTTCTTGAAAGGGCGACCAAACATCTAAATTCTTAGTTATATTTTGAGGAACTGTTAGTGCTGGCAATCCATACATCATAGTGAAATTAAAAGCAGTAGTGTCATACATCAAAGATGATCCATTTTTAATGCTCTTTTGTTTTTCCTCTTGTAGAACTGATTCATCTATCTCAGCATCAAATTCTAAAATTGCTGAAATTAATGGTGCCTCTGGTTGTTTATTTGGAATAATCATACTTCCAGCTGGGATAACATAATCATCTTCAATAACACCATTTTGTTTTAAAACATTAGAAACAGAAATTGGTTTATTGTTTTTATATATTTCAATTTCTTGAGCTTTTAATTTATTTGCTAAAACATTTAATCTACCATTATTTTTCGTTGGTAATATTACATAGGATCTATTGGCATATTTGCTATCATTTGAGATATTAAGTTTTCTTCCATCCCAATAATCTTTGTACATTGCTTTAGAGTTTTCTTTGAGAGTCTTTAAATTAATAAGTGTGCTTACGTATTGATGATGAACTGATTCTTTATATGACTGAATTGTTCCTTCTGGTCTTCTAACACCGTCTTCAGCCATTCTTGATTGTTCGTATAAAATTCCAAGAGTTCCTTTAAATGCGACATAAAATGAATATCCTGGGTATAAGTCTTCATGCCATTCTCCTGTATAGAAGCGCCAGTTTCTTTTATCAAAAGCTTCACCTTGATCTTGTGCAAATACATTTCCCCATTTAATAAGATCATAATCAACGTTTTTATTAATAGGTTCTCTGGCTGGACCCGTCATAAATGTATCTTGTGAACCCATTTCGTGTGCATCTACAAGGATTTGAGGCTTCCACTCATTTATAAGAGAAACTCTACCTTGAGTTTCAGGTTGAGTTAAATATACCCAGTCTCTATTAAGGTCATAATAGTAATGATTGGTTCTCCCATATGGCCAATCACCTGTATGAATCAATGATTGATCGTCATAATTTGGAGCTGTACCTCTATATTGTTCAAGATTTTTAGCAAATCTTGCTCTTCCATCTGGGTTCATTACCGGATCAATAATTATCACCATCTCATCAAGCATATTTATAACTTCAGTATCATTGCTCGCAATTAAATGATAAATAATTCCAAGAGCGGCATCTGCACCAGAGGTTTCATTTCCATGTATAGAGTACGCCATCCATGCAATTGCAGGAAGTTCATCAATTAAAACTTTAGCAGTTCTATCATTTGTTGTTCTTGCATCTGAAAGTTTTGAAATCTTATTTTTAATTTCATCTAAGTTAGATAAATTCTTAGGAGAAGTAATAAAAACAGCATGGAGAGGTCTATTTTCATGACTTCTTGCATACTCTATTACCTTGAGCCTATCAGTTTGTTTTGACCAAGCTTGAATTGCAGAAGATATCTGTTCAGGAGTAGCTACTCGTGTTGCATATTCAAAATCAAGAAATTTATCAGGTTTATCAATAGTCTCAATATATTCGCCATCAAGAATAATTTTAGAATAAAGGTCTTTAGAAAGAGAGGTTGGTTCCATTAAAGTGGCAGTATTAATATTTATTGAAAACATTATTATGAGTAGGACGTTTTTGTGCATTTAATTCTCCTTATAAGATATAAATATCTAAAAGAAATCATATAATAAAAGTAATAATTTATGGAGTTAATATGAAAAATTTAGTCATAGTTTCATTTCCAGCGAAAGACGGTATGTTGGATAATCTTAAAGAAACATTAAAATCAGCCTTACCTGAAACTCGATCTTTTGAAGGATGCATATCAGTAGATACTTACGTTGAGGAATCATCTAATACAGTCCATTTGATTGAAGATTGGGAGACCCTTGACCATCAATCAAAATATTTAAATTGGAGAGTAGAAACTGGATTGCTGGATGTATTAGAACCATTGCTTGAGGGTGGGGCATCTGGTTTAAAAGCAACAATTTGTGGAGAACCACATCATGATATTTAATAAAAAAATAACATTAAGAACATACTCAGCAATCTGTATTTTTTTTATAAATTTACATGTTTTGTCAGACGATTTTGACAATCAAAGAGGAATGACAAATTTAATTGGGATTGAAACATATCAAAGATGTTCAAAACATATGAGCAACCCGGAAGCAAAAATATATGAACTATCATATGAAAGAACTTCATCTATGCCTTTGTCCCCATTTGCTGGTGAATATAAACCAAAATTTCTACCCGAGATACCATGGGCAGGATCTCGTCAGGTTTTTACAATGGATGTACTAAATGAAAATGTAAATGATGGAAACCAAGGAACTCAGATGGATGCATTAGGTCATTTTGGCTATACAGACAAAGTATGGGATGGTAAAGGTGTTGCTGATTTGTCATCACTTAAATACTTTGGTGATTTTAATGGTAAAGAAGTCAAGCCTGAACCAAATTCACCATTAAAAAAGTTAGGCATAGAAACCGTACCTCCTATTATTACAACAGCAGTTTTCTTGGACGTTAGAAAACATATTTTTAATGGTCGTGCAATGAAGGCAGGTGAGTACGTTACAGTTAAACATATAGAAGAAACATTAAAGAAAACCTCATTAAAAGAGAGGGGCATATTACCTGGAGACGTAGTTTTAATAAATACGGGTTGGAGTGACAATTATCAAGACCCTGATGAACTTGGAATTTATTATACAAAAGCACCTGGTGTTTCATATAACCTTGTTAAATACCTTTCTGAAAAGAGTGTCGTTGGAGTAGGGTTGGATACATGGGGTGTTGACACTTTTGCAGATGAATCTGAATACGGACCTGAAAAATCTCAAAATCCAAAAGGTATAGCTAACCCAGCTCATCATTATTTTTTAACCCAAGCAGGCATACATACATTAGAAAATTTTAAGTTAAAAGAATTAGCTATTAATAACGTTGAATTATCATGTGTAATTATTTTACCTCTAATGACTAAAGGTAGCTCAGCATCTCCAATTAGACCTGTTGCAATAGGGGTATCTTTAAAGTAATAATATACACTTATTCGCATAATATATATTATGTTAAATAATAGTAATCTATTATAGTTCTTTTAAACTAACTATATTGTATCTATTATCTTTAGTTCTTTTGTTAATTGATACAAATGAAGCATCAATATCTATAGGTATTGCTACTGAATAGTTTTTAATAGGAACATCTAACATAAAATTGTCAGCCTTTTCAAAACCTATATGTTGAACTCTTACTTCAAATGGGTTGCCAATTCCAAGCTGATAAATAGGCTCCATTTCATTGTTATAAAAAGTTAAAGTATAAATATCTTTTTTACTTATTCTTGTGTTTTTAATTTGATTTTTAACAACTGAATTAGTTCTAACTGAGTTAACCTTAAGGCTCTTATTTGATATGTCTAAATTTATTATTTTCACATAGCTGTCATTTCTTATAACCTTTTTTAAATTTGTTATATTATTAAGATTAGAGCTCGTTGATTGTTGATTATATTCAGACCAATTTATCTTTAACGCTGCTCCCATTGAGCAACATAATTCAGCGAACATAAAATCATCGGAAGGTCTTTGATCTACTGAATTATCATAATAATAACCATCGCTACTGTACCATTGCCATGAACTAACATACGGGTTTAGAGAAGCATTGGGATTCGTATTTTCGTCATCATCATAGTAATACCACTGTTCAAAAAGACCTTCGTAAAAATCAAGTGGGTCTAATGAATTATTAGATGCCTTTAATTTACCAGTTAAATCTTCTGCGCTCCATGAATAAGATTTAATTGAATTATCTGCAGGCCTTGCAAAGGTTACTTCTGTTTGATTTGAAAATTCTATTTGCTCAACACCATCAACAAACCATTTAAGCTCAATTTTATTAGTATCGAAAACAGCATTAACATTGAAAGTTATCGAATTATTTAAAGCAGATGCATCCTCTAAATTAATATCAGAAATATTATTAGACGAAATTATAAAGTCATCAAATCCTTGATTTAAGATTGATCCAATAGCAAATCCCTCAACATTAACCTCTCCATACTCATCATCACAACACCACATTACATTTAGCCATCTTGAACGATAAGTGTCTGTCTCACCATAGTAAGTTGCTTCAAAGAGACCTGTTGCTGTTGGGCATGATGGATCTTCATTTGTTCCAGGATAATCATCTGAATCATATTGATTTATATAACAATCACAATCTTCATAAGGCAAATCATCATATTCACGTCTAAAAACACCTCCATCACTATAGTTGTAACAGTATTCTTTAATACCTTCAGTTTGTCCTGGTACATAACTTAAATCGTCAATTAAGTGAGACCATTTCACTAAGTTTGCATCAGAAACTGTTGTTGTATTAACAGAAAAATCTGCATAATATAAATCGAAAGTTCTTTCTCCTCCAGAATCATACTCGTCGCCTAAAAAAGCATGAGAATGGCCTAGTTCATGTTGAACTACTTCTGCAGTTCGATTAGATAAAGGTTGGATGTTGACTGAGCCTTGGGCAACACCCCTTCCATCTACTGAAGTAAGAAATGACGCTACATCCCAATTAGAATAAATTAAAGAAATAAGATTTCTATCTACGTTTCCTATACAGTAAATATTAGGGTCAAAATAACAATCTTGCTGTATATCAAATAGTGATAGGCCTGTTGAAGCAACCTCTTCAACAACTAAAACATTGAAATAGTCTTGGAATAATGTTCCTGCATCTGAATCTTTTAGTCTATTAACAGATTGAACTAAACGTTGTCTAAAATCTTCGGAAGACCCATCACCCTGTAATCCATTAATTTGATCAGCAATAAATATATAGTCCGTTTTGGCACTAGAATTAGCATCTCCTATTAGATAGTACAAGTATTGATCTGACTGAGAGCAATTATTACCATCCTCATCACAATTGTAGTCGATTGTTTTTATTTGCTTATCAGAAATGTAATAAGATTCTAAATTTCCATCACATCCATTCAAATCTCCATCACTTGCGCAGATAGCCATTGAAAACAAACCTGCCGATGAAAGTTCACTAAGATTAATTGTTACTTGTTGTTGTTCAGATATAGTATCAAGAGAGCCTCCTATTGTTTGACTACCCAACTGACCAAAAAAACTTAAAGTATCTATATCGTTATCAACATCGCTAACTTCTATATCAACTGTGACCGAGTCATTAAATACTAAAGAAGCATCTGTATAAGATGAAACATCGCTTGTTATCTGAAGTATTGGTGCATCATTAACAGGATTAATTTTAAGGTTTATTATCATGTTTCTTGTAAGAACTTCTGAAGTTCTTACATTTGAAGAATCTAATCTAAAAGCTCTTACCTGAACGGTAAAACTATCATTACCATAAAAGTTCAAGTCAGGTGAATATGAATAATTACCATTTAAATTTAAGTTAGATAATCCATTAGATGTATCTGATAGGATTGTATATTCTATTTGTGATGGGTGGTTGGTAGAAGCTCTTATAGTGGTATTAAAGTCATTATCCTCATCAAGAGATAAATTATTATTAGCAGGCAAGGTCAATGAAAATGGCTCTGATCCACCTCCTCCACCACATGAATATATAAAAAAAGTTGAAACAAGTAGCAAGAAATAATTTTTATTATAAGATTTAATCATATTCAAAATTATACATAATTATTTTAAAAGATAAGATGATATACATATATATTCTTTAAGGATAATTAGTTAGAATAACAACAATGTCAAAAGAAGATCAATTAGAGTTTGAGGGTGAAGTCATTGAAACCCTTCCTAATACTAAATTCAAAGTTAAACTAGAAAACAATCATATAATAACAGCCCACATCTCTGGAAAAATGAGGAAACATTACATCAGAATACTTACAGGTGATAAAGTTAAAGTAGAGATGACACCATATGATCTTACAGTTGGCAGAATAACATTCAGAGGTAGATAATTAGACTTTTACCTTTGCTTTTTCATCAAGAAATTTAAGCTGCCCTTTCGCTAAATCAACTTTTATTAACCCACCGCTCTTGAGATTTCCAAATAAAAGCTTGTCAACTAGTGGTTTTTTTAGATTTTGTGAAATAAACCTCTCCATTGGTCTTGCACCCATTTCTTTGTCGTAACCATTTTCAGCAATCCAATTTACAACTTTGTTTGACACAACTATCTCTACATTTCTTTTATCAAGTTGTGCTTGGAGTTTTGTTAAGAACTTGTCAACTATTGATAGTATTACTGATTTATCCAAATAATTAAATTGAATAGTTTCATCAAGTCTATTTCTAAACTCTGGTGAAAATAATTTATTTAGCGAATTCATAGCATCCGACTCATTAGATGATTCGGCAAAGCCAATATTTCTTTTTGATAACAACTCAGCACCAATATTAGTAGTCATTATCAATATTACATTCCTAAAATCTGATTTTCTTCCATTATTGTCAGTTAAGACACCAGCATCCATTACTTGCAATAAGATATTAAAGATATCAGGATGTGCTTTTTCAATTTCATCTAATAACAATACACAATGTGGTGACTTAACTATTGCTTCTGTCAGAAGTCCACCCTGATCATATCCAACATAACCAGGAGGCGCACCAATTAAACGTGATACTGTATGTCTTTCCATATATTCACTCATATCAAATCTTATTAATTCAATACCCATTATTTCTGATAATTGTTTTGATATCTCAGTCTTTCCTACCCCTGTCGGTCCAGTAAATAAGAATGACCCAATAGTTTTATTTTCATCTCTAAGCCCTACTCTTGAAAGTTTGATTGCATTAGATAGTGTTTCAACAGCTTTATCTTGACCAAATATTACCCTTTTTAAATTGTCTTCTATATTTTTTAAGTTCTTCTTGTCTTTTGATGTAATTGATTGTTCTGGTATTTTTGTTATCTTTGAAATCGTTGTTTCAATATGTTCTTTTGTTACATCAATGATCTTTTTATTTTTTCTATTAATATTTAATAAAGCACCAGTTTCATCTATTACATCAATAGCTTTATCTGGTAAAAACCTATCATTTATATACTTGGTTGACAGTTCAACAGAAGCTTTAATTGATTCATTTGAGTATTTAACATTGTGATATTGTTCATAAATATTTTTGATACCATTTAGTATTTCTTCGCATTCATCGTATGTAGGCTCAATAACATCAATTTTTTGAAACCTTCTTGAAAGTGCTTGATTTTGATTGAATATTCCTCTGTATTCTTGGAATGTAGTAGATCCAATACATCTTATTTGACCTTTGCCAAGAGCAGGTTTTAATAGGTTTGAAACATCCAATGAACCTCCAGAAGCTGATCCTGCTCCAATAATCGTATGAATCTCATCAATAAATAAAATTGGATTTTCTTCTTTTTGAAGAAAACTAAGCACTCCTTTTAGTCTTTTTTCAAAATCACCTCTATATTTAGTACCAGCAATTAACGCAGCTATGTCTAGAGAATAAACAATACTATTTTGCATAATTGTAGGCACTTCATTTTTAGAAATTAAATATGCAAGACCTTCAGCAATAGCAGTCTTCCCTACACCTGATTCACCTACCAATAAGGGATTATTTTTATTTCTTCTTGAAAGAATTTGAATAAGCCTTTCAATTTCTTTTTTTCTTCCAATAATCTTATCAATTTTATTTTCGGAAACTAAAGTATTTAAATTAATTAAATAGTCATTCTTAGTGTCATTCTGTTCTTCTGAGGATTCATCACTTGGTATATTTTTTTCTGCATCTTGTTTTTTAGTTGCTTTTCCATGTGATAAATATGTAACGACATCTAGTCTTGTTAATTTATATTTATTTAAAATGTATACAGAATGAGATTCTTTTTCAGAAAAAATAGCAACAAGAATATTTATAGGTTTAACAACACCTTTGCCAGAAGATTGAATATGGAAAACGGCTCTTTGTAAAACTCTTTGAAAGCCTAAGGTTGGTTGAACAGGCTTTTGTTGATCTATTTTAGCAACAACATTTTTTTTAAGATGATCATTGATATTTTGTTTAATGTTTTCTAATTGTATATTTTGAGATTTAAAAAATTCTTCAACTTCAAAATCACTCAAAATCATTAACAATAAATGCTCAACTGTAATATATTGAATATTAGCGTCGTGTGCCCTGTCAAAAAGGCTTGCAATGGATAGTTCTAAATCTTTACTAAACATATTAATCTGTTAAAGGTTCAATTTCACTTAAGAG
>PAJW01000013.1 GCA_002710265.1 Gammaproteobacteria bacterium
TAACATGATGCTCTTCCCAGAGTTTGTCGTATAAAGTCTTCATTATTTTTATTCACTAAATGGCAGCTTTTGTTCTATATCAGCACATTGTGCTCTATTAATAAGCAAATGATCTACCAAAACAAGACTTACCATAGCTTCAGCAATAGGAACTGCTCTGATACCAACACATGGATCATGTCTCCCTGTAACTTCTATATCAACGTCTTTGCCTTGATTATTAATAGTCTTACCTTTGGTTTTAATGCTGGATGTCGGCTTAATTATGAAGCTTAAACTTATATTATCTCCATTTGATATTCCACCTAAAATGCCACCTGAATTATTTGAGGAATATCCTAATGATGTAATTTCATCTCTTGCTTCAGACCCCTTTAGATTCAAAAGATCATCTGCATTACCTATTGATACCGATTTAACTGCATTGATTGTCATGATTGCTTTTGCAAGATTTGCATCTAGCTTCTCAAAAACTGGATCACCCAGGCCAACCGGACAGTTTTCAACAACAACACCTAATTTTGCTCCAACAGAATTACCCTCTTCAATTAATTCTTTAAACATAGAATCTAAATCAGAAAGTTTTGATTCATCACAAAAGAAATATTTATTTCCAATTTCTTTATGATTGATGCTATCTGCTTTGATTTTGCCTATTTGAGATACGAACCCATTGACTGATATACCCTCTTTTTGCAATATTTTTTTAGCAATCGCTCCGGCTGCGACCCAATTTGCTGTCTCTCTGGCACTAGCTCTTCCGCCACCCCTATAGTCTCTGTGACCGTATTTAGCTTGATAAGTAATGTCTGCATGATTTGGCCTAAAAACATCTTTAATATTTGCATAATCTTTAGATTGCTGATCTTTGTTATAAATAATCATTCCTATCGGTGTTCCTAGAGTCTTGCCTTCAAAAACACCTGATAATATTTCAACCGCATCATCTTCTTTTCTTTGTGTTGTTACGTCTGATTGACCAGGCTTTCTTCTATCCAAGTCATGCTGAATATCTTCTTCTGAAAGGTCTATTTGAGGCGGACAGCCATCTAAAATGCAACCCATAGCAGTGCCATGACTCTCACCAAAAGTCGTAATTTTAAATATTTTTCCAAACGTATTGCCTGACATGGCGATAATTATAGTCTAAAAAGCTTTAAAAGCCTTGTTTTATGCTATTTTTGACAATAATGACTGAAAATCAGTAACAGAAGTGTTTTCAAGCTTTTCTTGACTCATGCAAAGTTGAAATATCTTTTTAGATGCTCCTTCATCAAATGTAATAGCTAAATTATCTAAGAATTTTTTTTCTAAAACTGGAATACCCTCTTCTCTTCTTCTTTTATGACCTATTGGATACTCAACTTCGATTTCATCTGTGGAAGTTCCATCGTTAAAATGAATTTGTATTCTGTTAGCAATAGATCGCTTATCTGCTTCAAGATACTCTTTTGTATATCTTTTATCTTCATTAATGATCATTTTTTCTCTTAAAGAATCAATTCTCGGGTCTTTTGCAACATCATCCTCATAATCTTCAGCCACTAAGCTTCCTTTTAAAAGGCCTATAGCAACCATATATTGCAAACAATGGTCTCTATCTGCAGGATTATTTAATTCACCAACTTTAGAAATTATTCTAATTGCAGATTCATGTGTGGTTATTTCTACAGATTTTATTTCATCAATTTTATCTTTTATAACTTCATGTAACTTTACTGCAGCTTCAACAGCAGTTTGTGCATGGAACTCTGCAGGAAAACTTATCTTAAATAGAATATTTTCCATCACATAAGTTTCAAAAGGTTGAGGTAAAGCAAGTTTTTCTCCAGCAAATGAAACATCTTCAAATCCCCAAATAGGCGCCGATAAAACGCCTGGATATCCCATTTCTCCTGACATGGTAATCATAGCCAACCTCACAGCTCTGCTGGTCGCATCTCCAGCAGCCCAGCTTTTTCTTGAACCAGCATTAGGAGCATGTCTATATGTTCTTAAGCTTTGGCCATCCACCCATGCTTGACTTACAGCATCTTTTATTTGATCAACAGATCCTCCTAACAATTTTGTAGCAACTGCTGTTGAAGCAACTTTGACTAATATAACGTGGTCTAATCCAACTTTATTAAAGCTATTTTCAAGAGCTAGGACACCTTGAATCTCATGAGCCATAATCATGGATTCTAAGACTGTTCGCATTGTTAATGGCTCTGTTCCGTTAGCAATATTTTGTTGTGAGACAAAATCGCAAACAGATAATATCGCACCCAAGTTATCTGAAGGATGCCCCCATTCAGCAGCAAGCCAAGTATCATTATAATCAAGCCATCTAACAATACATCCAATATCAAATGCTCCTTTTATGGGATCTAATTCATAGTTAGTTCCTGGAACTCGAACACCAAAAGGAACTTTGGTATCTTTTACAATNGGGCCAAGCATTTTTGTACAAGCTGGAAATTGAAGCGCTAAAAGACCGCACCCAATGGTATCTATTAGGCAATTTCTTGCAGTATCTAGTGCTAATTCAGATTCTACTTCATAGTTTGAAACATAATTAGCAATTTCTGAAATAAGTCCATCGAATCCTGGTCTGATATTCAGATCAACATTTGATGACATATTTTATGACCTGTCTGCAATATCAACCCAGTCTGAAGATTCAACTCCTATGTATTCAGCACTTGGTCTAATAATTCTATTGTTTGATCGTTGTTCCATGCAATGCGCTGCCCAACCAGAAATTCTAGACATTACAAATATTGGAGTAAATAGTTTGGTTGGTATGCCCATATAGAAGTATGCGGGAGCATGGAAAAAATCAGCATTAGCAAACATTTTCTTTTCATCTGCCATAACTTTTTCAACCTCTTCAGCAACTTGATATAACGTATCATTATCAGCGAGTTCTGAAAGCTGTTTTGCATATTCTTTAATAACAGCATTTCTTGGNTCCCTGATGGAATAAACAGCATGACCAAATCCCATNACTTTTTCTTTATTATTTAACATTTCAATAATATTTGATTTTGCTTCTTCCTTTGAACTCCAATTTTCAATTAACTCCATGGCTTTTTCATTTGCGCCACCGTGCAATGGGCCTCTTAGTGAACCGATTGCTGCAACGACACATGANTGAATATCAGACATAGTGGACGCACAAACTCTGGCTGTAAAAGTAGATGCATTAAACTCATGTTCGGCATATAAGATTAAAGAAACGTCCATAACTTTTTTATGAAGGTCAGATGGTTTTTCTCCATGAAGAATATGTAAAAAATGCCCTGCCATGCTGTCCTCATCATTTACTAAATCTATATCAAGACCTTCATGGGAAAACTTATACCAATAAGTAACAATTGATGGCATAGTTGCTATCATTCTATTAATTGCATTTAATTGATTTGAAAAATCTCCTTCAGGCTCTAGATTGCCCAACATAGAAGTACCTGTTCTCATTACATCCATAGGATGAGCATTAGCAGGTATTTTTTTAAGAACTTCTTTNAGGGAATCTGGAAGATCTCTATGGCTTTTAAGCAAAGATTTGTATCCATCTAATTCAGACTTATTTGGAAGTTTGTCATACAGTAACAGATATGCAACCTCTTCAAATGTTGCTTTTTCTGCAAGCAATTCAATCTTATGACCTCTATATGCAAGTCCCTCAATTTGTCCAACAGTAGATAGAGACGTTTCTCCAGCTACTTGTCCTCTTAAGCCTGCTCCCTCTAATTTTTTTGTCATTTATATCCCTTAATTTTTTGACATTTTTTCGTCAAGTTGTTTTTCAAAGTTGTAATAATCTAAAACTTCATATAACTCTTCTCGGGTTTGCATTATATCCAAGAGAGACTCTTGTGTCCCGTCTTTAATAATTGAATTATATATTTTTTCTGCTGATAAACTCATAGCTCTAAAAGCAGTTAAAGGATAGAGAACCATATCAACACCTACTTTTTTCAACTCGTCTTGAGTAAATAAAGGGGTTTTTCCGAATTCAGTTATATTTGCAAGCACAGGAACAGAAAAGTTATCTTTAAATNNTTTATATTCATCTATTGAAGTCACCGCCTCAAGAAAAATACCATCAGCACCTTCTTCAACATATGCTTTGCACCTTTCGATTGCGCCATCAATTCCTTCTGATGCAACTGCATCAGTTCTTGCCATTACAAAAAAAGAATCATCTACTTTAGATTTTATAGCTGCTTCAAGTCTATTTGTCATTTCGTTTACTGAGACCAACTGTTTATTAGGTCTATGACCACATCTTTTATCAAAAACTTGATCCTCAATATGCACTGCAGCGCATCCTGCCATTTCCATCTCAATAATAGTTTTAGCAATCTGGTCACCCTCACCCCAACCAGTGTCTATATCAACCAACAAAGGAAGTGATGTNGCATTTGTAATTCTTTTTACATCAATTAATACATCATCCATTGATGTAATACCTAAATCTGGTAACCCATATGAAGCAGCAGCGACACCACTCCCCGAGAGATAAATTGCTTGATGGCCAGCTTTTTCAGCAAGTTTTGCGGAATAAGCATTTATTGCTCCTGGTATTATCANAGGTTGGCTATTTTTAAGAGCATCTCTAAATTTTTGACCTGGTTGCATCTTAGTAAAATTTAACTCCTCTAATAATTCTATCTTTATTATTTTTTCTTCTCCACCTATTAGTGTCCCTTAGACTATAGACACATCCACAGTACTCTTGCTGATAAAAGTGTTCTCTTTTAGAAATTTCTATCATTCTTGAAGAGCCTCCTTCTTTTCTCCAATTAAAGTCCCAAAAATTTATATTTTTATATCTAGATGCTGATCTATTTCCAGAATCATTAATTTGATTCATATCCTTCCATCGAGATATACCCAAAGTTGTTGCAAATACGTTGAAACCATTTTCATAAGCAAATAAGGCAGTTCTTTCAAAGCGCATATCGAAACATTTTGTACATCGTTCACCTCTTTCAGGTTCATTTTCAAGTCCTTTTATTCTTTGAAACCAATCGTCTTTATCGTAATCTCCATCAATNCATTTGAATCCAACTTGATCACAAAACCTTCTATTCTCATCTTTTCTAATTTCATATTCATCTATTGGNTGTATGTTAGGATTATAAAAATATACTGTTGTTTCGATATTAGAAGCAGCTAAAGCTTCTATGATTTCTCCAGANCATGGAGCACAGCAACTGTGAAGCAACAAAGCATCATCATTGTTTGGAAGTTCAAGCTTAGGTCGCTTGTAATTTTTTAATTTAAGAGAATCATTCATTAAATATTTTTTACACCATATGGCACGTGACCTGATGTAGTAGTTTCATTTGCACCCATAATATGCTTTTTTTGATCATCAAAAAAGATATCTGCATCAAAAGATTTTAAGAATTTTTGTTTAGTCATGCCTCCTAAAAATAAAGACTCATCTATTCTAACGCCCCACTGTCGTAATGTTTTTATTACTCTCTTGTCTGATGGAGCTGACCTTGCTGTNACAAGAGCAGTTCTTATTGGACATTCATTAATTTCAAAATCATTTTGTATCTTGTTTAGCTCAACTAAAAAAGATTTAAAAGGTCCCTCCTTGAGGACTGTCTTAGAGTTAACTTCATTATCAATAAATGCTTCAAGGCCCTTCTCATGAAATACTTTTTCAGATTCATCTGAAAAGATTACAGCATCACCATCAAAGGCTATTTTTAACTGTTCTGATTTTGATTCTTTTTTACTATTATTTGAATTAGGAATTATGGTTGCAGCTGCTACATCACTTTTAATTGCTAACTTAACATCTTCAATGCTGCTAGAAAGGAAAAGGTGAACTCCAAAATCCTTAACATATCTATGAGGGCTTTCACCTCCACAAAAAGCTGCACGCGAAATATTTAGATTATGAGCTTCAATAGAATTTCTTATCCTTAATCCAGTATCAGAAGTATTTCTTGATAACAGAATAACCTCTATTCTATCTTTATTCTTATATAGATTATTTATTTCTAAAATTTTTTTTACAAGTCCAAATGCTTCTCCTGGCTCAAGTGTTTTATCTTCATTTTCAATTTGATAATCTTGATAAGATTTTAAGCCCTCTTTTTTATATATTTCATGACTTGCNTCAAGATTAAAAAGCGCTCTTGAGGAAATTCCTATAATCAGTTTTGATTTTTCTGTTTTCATACAACTTGAAATTAATCTTATTCTTATATTATACTGTATATATATTCAGTATTTAAAATTGCTATGAAAGAAATTACAACACAACAACAACGAGTACTAGATTGTATTCAAGTTTACCTTAATAAAACAGGTTTTCCTCCAACAAGGGCTGATATTTGTAAAGAATTAGGTTTCAAATCACCAAATTCTGCAGAAACACACCTAAGAGCACTTGAGAAAAAGGGCTTTATTTCTATTGAAAGTGGTACTTCAAGAGGAATATCAATAATTGGTGGCTCAGCTCCTGATGGCCAGGCTCAAGATGAATATCCAATTATTGGTTTAGTTGCTGCTGGTTCTCCTACCCTTGCATCAGAAAATATTGAAAGCAAAATAAATTGTCCTAATAATTTTTTTAATTCTAATTTTGATTATTTCCTAAAAGTTAAAGGCTTAAGTATGAAGGATGCTGGGATAATGGAAGATGACCTTGTTGCAGTTAAGAAAACTAATGAAGTTAAGAATGGTGATATTGTTATTGCCAGAATTGATGATGAGGTAACAATTAAATATTTTAATAGAAAGTCTGAAAAAATTGTTGAGCTTCAGTGTGCTAACGAAGACTACAAAGATATAATCATTAATCTTGAAAATGAAGATTTAACAATTGAAGGAAAAAGTATTGGTCTATTAAGAAAGAATTAATGGACTATGTTTTGTTTTTTAGAAAAGCTTTCAATTTGCTTTTCAAAGAAATCATCTAAGTCATTTACATTACCACTCACACTTTCAATACCAGCGCGTATCATTTCCTTAGCCACAGCTAACTCTTGACCCTGTAGAAAATCTTTAGACTCTTTAGAAAACTCAATTTTTACTATAGGGTTTTTATGATCATCTGATCTTCTTAAGACTATTGTGCCATCTGGTAATTGTGCTAGTTCTAGGTGGTTTGACATTGATTCTCCTTTGTAATTAAGCTTAACATTCCTAATGCAAATTGCGAAGTAAGACTTAATGTGATTACTATTAATATTTAGTAATAAATTTTAATTTTTCAACCTGCTAAGGTTGCATAGAAATTATTTTTTATTTTGTATCCACTCATTATCTGAGAAGACTGCGGTCCATTTTGTTTTTTTACCATCTTTTTCTGAAGCAAGATAATGTACATCATCAGTTCTGTTATATCTAATTACATAAGGATTGCCGTCCTGATCATTTTCTGGAGCACTCATTAAATACAGATGTTTATTTACGTCTGGAAGAAATCTGCATGCTTCAGCAAACTCATTTTTGAGATGATTCACTTCAGAAACTTTAGGAGCTCTAGTCTCTCTATTCTTTGGATACTTACTCGCTGCTAAAAATAGGCCTTTCATACTATCTCTCAAAAGATAGTGGTCTTCACATTTCAAACATGCGAGATTTGGTAAAGAGATTGGTTCCATCATTAACGGTTTTGGTTCACCATTTCTTTGCAATGCCCTTGTTGCGCCACAGTTATCATTTAGACATCCAAAATATTTTCCAAACCTTCCAGTTTTTAACTGCATCTCTGAACCACACTTATGACATTCTAGCGTTGGACCATCGTACCCTTTAATTTTAAATTGACCCTCTTCTACAAGAAAACCATCGCAATCAGGATTTTTTCCACAAACATGAAGCTTTCTAATTTCATCTATCAGATAATTATCCATACTCGTGTCGCATTTAGGACATCTTTTCTTAATCAATAAATTTTCAGCTTCCTCAGTATCATCTACGCTTACTGCTTCATCACCTGAAATCAAGTTAAGTGTTTCTTTACACTTATCATCACCTAGGTTTTGATAACCAGAACATCCCAAGAAAACACCATTTGATGAATTTCTGATAACCATATTTGGATTACCGCAAACACAATTGATATTAGTGGAAGTAGGTTTATTTCCTCTCATCCCAGTGTGGTCGTCTGAAGCATTTATCAAATCATTTTTAAATGAAGTATAAAAATCATCTAAAATATTTCTCCAATCAGCCTCCCCTTGAGCAACCTTATCTAAGTTATTCTCAAGGTTTGCAGTAAATTCATAATCCATAATGTCATCAAAACTCTCTAGTAATCTTTCAGTAACTATGTGACCTATTTTTTTTACAAAAAACCTTCTGTTTTGTATCTCTACATATCCTCTATCTTGGATAGTTGAGATTATGTTTGCATACGTCGAAGGTCTTCCTATACCTTTCTTTTCAAGTTCTTTAACTAATGCCGCTTCAGAAAATCTTGCAGGAGGTTTTGTGAACTTTTGCTCAAGGTTAACTTGATTTAATTCAAGAGATTCTCCTTCAACTAGTGGCGGTAAAATATCATCGCTATCTGATCTATGAGGTTGAGAAACTTTTGTGTAACCATCAAAAACCACTTCTCTTCCTTTTGCAGAAAAGGTGTATTCACCAATGTTAATTTTTGCAGAAGTTGATAAATATTCTGCATCAGGCATTTGACATGCAATATATTGTTGCCATATTAATTGATAAAGCCTTTTTTCTTCTTCGGATTGATTTAGCAAATCATCTGCTGTCATAAAAGCATTGGTTGGTCTTATAGCTTCATGAGCCTCCTGAGCATTTTCAGTACTAGAGTATATCCTTGGAGCATTAGTTAAATACTTTTCACCAATCCTCTCGTTGATAAAGTTTCTTGCATCTTTGATAGATTCTTTACTTAAGCTTGGTGCATCTGTTCTCATGTATGTAATGTGACCAGCCTCATAAAGCTTTTGCGCAACACGCATTGTTCTTTTAACTCCAAAACTTAATTTAGTGCTTGCTGCTTGTTGAAGAGTAGAGGTTATAAAAGGAGGTCTTGGTTTAGCTTTAACTGGTTTTTTTGCTATTTCATCTATGCTTAAATCAGAATTATTAACTAAATTTTCAATATTTCTTGCTTCATCCTCTTTTAATAATGGGTCTGATTTCTTTCTATTAAGTGAAAATGGTATTGATAAATTACTCTTATCAAGAATTATTGATACCTCCCAAAATTCTTCAGGTATAAATTCTTGAATCAGTCTTTCTCGTTCATCTAAAACCCTTAGTGCAACAGACTGAACCCTTCCAGCCGAAAGACCTCTTGCTATCTTTTTCCATAGTAATGGAGATAATTCAAATCCAATGACTTTATCAAGAAATCTTCTAGCTCTATATGCTTTGACTAAATCAAGATCTATTTCTTTAGGATCAGAAAATGAATCAACAATTGCTGATTTGGTAATCTGATTGAATCTTACTCTAGAGTAATTATATTTTTCTGAACCTAAAGCCTCTTTAAGGTGCCATGCAATTGCTTCACCCTCCCTGTCTAAATCTGTTGCAAGATATATATGATCAACTTGCTTGGCGGCTTTCTTTAAATTTTTTATAACCTTTTCTTTTTCAGGAATTATTTGCCAGTCTGCAGTCCAGCCATTATCTGGATCTATGCCCATTCTCCTTATCAATCTGTTTCTATCATTAATAGCTTTTAATCTAATTTTTTCTTCAGGACTAGTATCTTTAGGTATGGATGCACGCTTTGAGCTAGGCGATGCTTTTTTTGGAAGATCTCTAATATGACCAACACTAGATTCAACAATATATTCTGAACCAAGATACTTGGATATGGTTTTAGCTTTTGCTGGTGACTCAACAATTACAAGTGATTTTGACATAATTAAAAAATTCCTTTTTTTATAAATATCATTAATTTACTCTTATTGGCAAGTTAAATTTACAAATTATTAATTTTTTCAATAATCAGCTCTAAATTGGAAATGCCTTTCTTTTCGTTCCATAGAAAACTAATATTTGCATTAGAAAAAATTATTTCATCTAGATATGGTGAAATATTGTTTATACTTAAAATCATTTTTTCAAACCCGTTTTGGTACTTCAACTGGACAGGAGAATACAAGATAAATTGTTCTTTGTCTCTAATAAAATGTCCTTCTCTAAAACTTGAGTTATTTTTTATTTGATAACTAACATCTATAGAATTTATATTTTTAAAAGTATTCTTGCCATATAAAGTTGATGAAATCTTGCAACCGAGCATTTTTGCTCGCATTCTGACTTTAGACTTTTCTTTTGAAGATTTTGAAGGAAGTGCAAGTGATATTGAACCAACTAGAAATATTAAAGCAATAATAAAAACAAATATCTCAGTCATTTTTTTCTAAGATTTCATTTAAAATTTTTGGTCCTTTAATAACAAATCCTGTATAAATCTGAACAAGTTTTGATCCAGCATCAATTTTTTTATTGAAATCTGAAGCGCTCATCACTCCACCAACACCAATTATTGGAATTACTCCATTTGATTTATTTTTAATAATTTTTATTTTGTCTGTTGATTTATCCATTAAAGGTTTCCCTGAGAGACCTCCTTCAATTTCCATATATTTCTTATTTGTTAGGCTTCTTTTATCTATTGTTGTGTTTGTTGCAATAATTCCTGTGAAAAAAGTATTCTCTACAGTCTTTATTATATTTTCTAATGATTCATCAGTTTCATCAGGCGAAATTTTTAAGAAAAAAGGAATGCCTATTTTTAGCTCTTTAACTTTATTTTCAATTGACGTCACTAAATCTGAAAGATTGTTAGCATTATGGAGGTCTCTTAAATTAGGTGTATTTGGCGAGGATATATTTATTGTTATATAGTCAGCATATTTGTGTACTTTTTCTATGCAATGCAAATAATCCTCAATCCTTTTTTTCCCCTCAGATTTTTTGTTTGCACCAACATTAACACCAACAACTCCTTTATAAGATCTTAATTTTAAATTTTTTACTAAATGATCAACGCCTTTATTATTAAACCCAAGTCTATTTATGATAGATTCATCTTGAAAGTTTCTAAATACTCGAGGTTTTTGGTTTCCATCTTGCGAAACTGGAGTGACAGTTCCAACTTCTAAAAAACCAAACCCAAGCTCTCCCAAGCAATCTATGTAATCCCCATTTTTATCTAACCCTGCTGCAGTGCCAAGTCTATTTTTGAAGCTCATTCCAGCAAAAGAAAATAAATCTTCCTTTGGTTTTTTGAAAAATAAATGTATTAATCTAATTTTAAATAAAAAATTTAATGCATCCAGCGCAAGCTTATGAGCAAGCTCAGGTGGTAAAAGTCTGAAAATTTTATGAAAAAAATTCAAATAATTTCCTTTATTATCTTTGATATATCATCGCTCATGGAACTATCTCTTAAAGCGAGAGCTATAGTAGCATGCACAAAACCCTTTTTACTTCCACAATCAAATTTTTCTCCTTCATACAACCTTGCGTATACTTTTTGATTCTGAATAAGATTTTTTATTGCATCTGTAAGTTGTATTTCACCAAGTTTATCAAAATTTGTAACTTTTAGATGGTCAAATATTGAAGGTGTGAAAATATATCTCCCGCATGCAGCTATATCAGATGGCGCTTCGTCTGCGCTTGGCTTTTCAACAATATCTTCAATCAAAATGGCATCATGCTCTTTCTTACCAGGATTAATTACGCCATATTTATGAATATTTTCCTTATCAATTTTATTTACTGCAATTACTGAAGATTTTGTTTGCTTATAGGTATCTATTAATTGTCTTAAGCAAGAAATATTAGAAAAAAACAAATCATCGGGAAGTAAAACAGCAAATGAATCATCACCTACTATCTCTTCAGCATGCAGAACGGCATCTCCAAGACCATTTTGGTTATTTTGATTTATATAATGGAATTTTACATCTGAAAAAATTTTGGGATTTAGTCTTTCTACATAATCTTCTTTTCCAGACTTAATTAATTTTTCTGCTATGGCATTGTTTTCTTGGAAGTGTTTCTCAATTGAGTGCTTTTCATTACTTGTTATAAATATAATTTCATCCACTCCCACATCAATGGCTTCTTCAACAGCATATTGAACTAAAGGCTTATCAATAATTGGTAGCATCTCTTTTGGAGTGGCCTTGGAAGCTGGTAAAAATCTTGTTCCTAAACCCGCAACTGGTAAAACAGCTTTTTTTATCATGACTTCACTACTAAATTAATCGTTTTCAAAATCATAGCAAATATTATACCGGAGACTAGACCACCAAGATGCGCAAAATTTGCAACTGAACCAAAACCAAATAATTCTAATAAACCTAAGAAGCCTAATATCATCCATATAACCATAAACATGTATAGCCCAGGAGGAATATCATAAATATCTCGTGATGAATCCATTTCAATAATCATACAAAAGCCTATCAAGCCATATATAACACCAGATAAACCNCCAAAAAGACCTGATCCATTCCAAAAAAATTGAAGGGAGTTACTTGATATTGCAGTAAAAATTACAAGTGAAATGAATATTAAACTTCCATCAATTCTTTCGATTTTTTCACCAAGAATATATATCCATAGACAATTAAATGCTAAGTGTGCAAATGAAAAATGTAAAAAAATTGGGGAAATTAACCTCCACCATTGATTATTCTCAATATATGTTTGATCAAATGAAAGCATAGAAAAATAACCTAAATTAGTGATATTGATTTGAGTAAAAGTAAGCGGTTCTAGAAGAGTTATTACAGAACCAAAGTTAGATAAAAAGGCTATGAGGACCGCTGTTATTATTATTGGAATATGTAAATTATCGATTTTCTTCAAGTTATGACTTCGAAATATTTAGACTCCAACCAAGCTTTTCTCTGCAAGCTTCAAAAAAATCATTATCTTTGGGGTGGACAAGTTTAAGTGTTTTTTTCATTTTAGAGATTGATATTTCAACATTGAATGGCAAATCTATATCATCTTGCCCATCAACACATATCTTAGCTTGTTCATTTGGACCATCAAATAAATTTATTACTACTTTTTCTTCCGAAGAGATTATAAAAGGTCTTGATGAAAGGCTTTGTGGGAGCATGGGTAAAATTGTCCATACGTCTAAACTAGGATGAATAATTGGACCTCCAGCAGATAAAGCGTATGCAGTTGATCCAGTTGGAGTTGCTACTATAAGGCCATCAGATCTTTGTTCNTAAACTATACGGTCATTTACACTTAATTGATATCTCATTAACTGAGCGTAAGAGCCTGAATGAATTACAACTTCATTTAATCCATATAGGTGTTTGTTATTAAACTTTGCTGAAACTAAATTACGCTCTTCAATTAAATAATTACCATCTAAAATATCACTTAAAGATTTTTCAAAATTATCTACTTTAATGTCTGTAAGAAATCCAACTTTACCCATATTTATTCCAAGAATGGGTATCTCATAATCTAAATATTTTCTTGCTGAGTTNAGAAGAGTCCCATCTCCTCCAAATACAACAATTAAATCNACAGTTTTTACAAAATCATTATGATTTACTGACTTGGTGTGACTATTTTCATAATCTGANGANTCATCGATTAGTAGTTCAATGTCTTTGTTNGATAAAAAATTAATCATNNTATTCATGACATCTAAATCGACACCNTGATTTGACTCTTGTCTTACATATATACCAACGTTCTTAAACATAAACGTGATTATATCCTCTGAATTACTATATTTTTTAAATAGGTTATTATTTTTATTATTATCAAGGACTCGAAAATATTAAAATTGTGAATATAATAATTCACTTANATTTTAAAAACTATTAATACTATGACTAATTTAGAAAAATTTAGAGAAGATACAAAAAAATGGCTTGATGAAAATTGNCCTCCTTCTATGCGAAATGGAGCTGACCCAAANNTACCAGTTGATGAGGTNTGGGGCGGAAGAAATGCTAAATATAAAAATCCTGAGAGTAAGATTTGGNTAGATAAAATGGGNGAAAAAGGATGGACAATGCCTACAGTATCTAAAGAGTATGGNGGAGGCGGACTTTCTAAAGAAGANNTAAAAATACTTAATGAAGAAATGTTTTTCATNGGNGCAAAACAACCATTNCTAAGTTTTGGCATATGGATGCTTGCACCNGTTCTNTTAGAATATGGAACTGAAGAGCAAAAAAAATTACACATACCGAAAATAATTAAAGGTGAAATTAGGTGGTGTCAGGGTTATTCAGAACCTGGTTCGGGTTCTGATTTAGCTAGCTTATCNACNAAAGCTGAGGATATTGGTGAAAAGTTTNTNGTTAATGGTCAAAAAGTNTGGACTTCNTATGCNGANAAAGCNGATTGGATATTTGCATTAGTTAGAACAGGAGCAAAAGANCCAAANCANGATGGAATTAGTTTTTTATTGATAGACATGGCANCAAAAGGCGTATCTACAAAGCCTATTACTCTNATATCTGGTAAATCGCCATTTTGTGAAACGTTNTTTGATAATGTNGAGGTACCAAAAGAAAATTTAATTGGAGAATTGAATGCTGGCTGGACAATTGCTAAAAAACTTTTACAACACGAAAGAGCATTTATTTCCAACTTTGGTCTTGCCGCCGGAATGGGAAGTAAAAGAGATGTAGTTTCAATAGCAAAAAAACATCTCGGAGAAGAAAATGGAAAGATAAAAAATAATTTTTACAGATCAGAGATATCGTCTCATAAAATAAAAGAGCATGCTTTTGGTCTAACTCTCAAAAGAGCTGGTGATGAAGGCGGAAAAGCTAGTGCGACTGCTTCAATGTTTAAGCTTTACGGAACAGAACATAATAAAAAACGTCACGAACTAATGGTTGCTGCATCCGGAATAAATGGTGTTGCGTGGGATGGTGATGAATTTGAAGATGATGATAAAAATCTAACAAGAGCCTGGTTAAGAACAAAGGGAAATTCTATAGAGGGCGGAACATCTGAAGTCCAATTAAACGTTATATCTAAGAGAGTTCTTGGCTTACCAAGTCAATAAATTATTATGAAATTAATACTTACTGAAGAAGAGCAATTTCTAAAAGATACTGCTAAGAATTTTGCAGAAGAAAGNTCTCCCATAACTCATTTTAGGNCNTTAAGAGATAATTCAGATCCAATACTGTGGGATAAAGATATNTGGANTGAAATGTCAAAANTGGGTTGGCCAGGAATTATGATTCCTGAAGAATATGGCGGCTCTAATTTTGGCCTATCGGGNATATGTGTTGTTCTACAAGAGTGTGCAAAAACTTTAACGCCATCACCTTTATTTGCTTCAGGCGTTTTGGGAGCATATGCAATAAATAAATATGGAACAAAGGAACAAAANNAAAAATATCTTCCTTTGATAGCAAGTGGTGAATTAACAACATCTATTGCGGTNGACGAATCTAGCCATCACAACCCATATGACAGTGAGTTAATAGCTAAAAAAAGTAGTGATGAATATNTTTTATCTGGTAAAAAAACCTTTGTCATTGATGGAACAAGCTCAGACCTATTAATAGTTCTTGCAAGAACATCAGGTGAAAAAGGAGATTCAACTGGCTTAACTGTTTTTATAGTTGATTCGAATGCTGATGGCATTGAAAGAATTAAATTAGATATGGCCGACTCTAGAAATTATGCAAATATAATTTTTGATAACGTAAAAATTTCAACTAAAAATATATTGGGTGACGTTGAGGCTGGTGGCGAGGCAATAGATGATATTCTTGATATAGGAAGAATAGCTATGTCAGCTGAAATGCTTGGTAATTCTGAAGCTGCATTTGATACAACGCTAGATTATCTTAAACAAAGAAAGCAATTTGGGGCACTAATTGGTTCATTTCAAGCCTTGCAACATAGAGCAGCTGAGATGTTCTGTGAAATTGAACTAACAAAATCCTCTGTTATTGCGGCAATGAGAGCTGCTGACGAAAGATCAAATGATGTCCAAAGACTATCCAGCTTAGCNAAAACTNTTGCAGGCGAGACACTTCATCTAGTTTCAAATGAAGCTATNCAAATGCANGGCGGAATTGGAGTTACCGATGAATATGATATTGGTTTCTTTTTAAANAGANCTAGGGTGGCNGAACAAATATTTGGNAGCGCNAAATTTCATACTGAAAGATANGCAAATTTAAGNGGCTTCTAGGAGATATTTTTAACAAATATGACAGTTATTAAATCANGNTTNGTTGGTTTAATTACATGCTTATTAATTCTTATTGAATTNATAATAGGCTTCGGTACTTTAGCCATTATTAATATTCCNAGAGCTGTAATCCCTTCCAAATCTTTTAAGTTATTTTTAGCCAAAGTATCCAATAAAATTGGCGACCTAACTGTCTATGGGCTTAAATTAATTATGCTGCTTATGCATGGCAACAATATTCAAGTTATTAATCATGAAACTCATGATTTAAATAAATGGTACATGGCAATGTCCAATCATCAATCTTGGGCAGACATATTTGTATTGTTAACAGTAGCAAATAAAAAAATACCATTATTAAAATTTTTTATGAAAAAAGAATTATGGTGGATACCATTTGTATTTCTTGCTAATAAAACATTAAATATGCCTTTTGTTAATAGGCATTCAAAGAAAGCAATAGAAAAGAATCCATCTTTAAGAACAAAAGATTATGAGAATACACTTAAATCATGTAAAAGATTTTTAAGAGCCCCATCTACGATATTTAGTTATGCTGAAGGTACAAGATTTACGCATGAAAAACATAAAGCTCAAAACTCTAAATATAAAAATCTTCTTCAACCAAAAATAGGTGGGATGGCTACCGCCCTTTCAGCAATGCCAAAAATTGATACATTGATTGATTTTTCTGTTGTTTACAAATCTAAAAAAAGAAGCGCATGGTCTTTTTTAAATGGTGAAATGAAAGATGTAAAAGTATTTATTAAAAGCCATAAAATTCCTGAAAATCTTAAAAACAGGAATTATGGAAGTGATAATCTATATAGAGAAGAGTTTAAATTATGGATTGAAGAAATATGGGATGAAAAAGATAAAAAGATTGATGAATTAAATTTCTAGCTCTTTTTCACTTATCACCCAGCCATTAGTGTCAACATATATCCAAGTGCCTTTTTTAACAATCATTGATTCAAAATCAAGGGCAACTCCAACTTCACCAACTCCAATAGATTTATCTGTTTTCTTTGGATAAGTATTTTTTGCATACACTCCTATAGGTATGTCCTTAATCACTTCGGCATCTCGTATATATCCATTTGTAACGATACCCTTCCAACCATTATCTGCTGCCATTTTAGCAATTTGATCTCCAACCATTGAGCATTTTTCTTTGCCAGTATGTTGAATAAAGAGAACTTTATTAGAACCATTTTTAGAGACTAATTCTTTAACAACTTTATTAGAGTGTTCGCATCTGGCAGTTTGAATTTCTCCAAAAAATTTTTCATTCTTACCATAAGAGTTCAAAAAAAAATCGCCGATTTGAATCTTGTCTTCGTATTCATCACAGATGTCTGGAACGGTGAATTTATTCATATCGTTATTTATTCTCAATTAATATTTAGTAATATAAACTATGTAGGAAGAATTGAGGAGTAAAAATGAAATCACAAATTTGCGAATTACTTGGAATTGAATTCCCTTTGGTAGCTTTTAGTCATTGCAGGGATGTAGTTGTTGCAGTTTCAAAAGCCGGAGGTATGGGAGTCTTAGGAGCGGTTGGACTAACGCCAGAAAAACTTGAGATTGAACTTAATTGGATTGATGAACATATTGATGGGAAACCCTATGGGGTTGATGTCCTAGTCCCTAATTCTTATGTTGGAAAAGGAGAAAATCTTTCCACTGATGATTTAAGGGCAATGATACCGCAAGAACATAGAGAGTTTCGTGCTGACGTTCTTGAACAGCATGANTTAGATGGTTCTGATTTAAGAGATAATGAAAATTCAAAAAGTTTAGAAGCAAACTCCAACGGAGTTCTTGGTGCAGGATTNGATGGAGCAAAAGAAGTTCTCGAAGTTGCNTTTGCACATCCAATAAGTTTNGTTGCAAATGCTTTAGGTGTACCACCCAAATGGATGTTAGATATGGGNAAAGAACACAAAGTCCCAGTAGCAGCATTAGTTGGGGCAAAACAGCATGCAGTAAAACAAGCAGAGGCAGGTGTAGATATAATTGTAGTATCTGGTACCGAGGGGGGTGGTCATTGTGGAAGCGTTTCTACAATGGTTTTAGTTCCTGAGGTCAGAAGAGCTTTGAAAGAATATGGCGATGTGCCTATTCTTGCAGCTGGAGGAATTTGTACAGGCGAGCAAATGGCTGGCGTTATGGCAATGGGAGCTGATGGGGTATGGTGTGCATCTGTTTTCTTGCCCACAATGGAGGCAGAAACATCAGATAATATAAAAGAAAAAATGGTGGCTGCATCATCAAGTCACACTGTTAGATCTAAAAGCAGAACTGGAAAACACTCAAGACAATTATCCTCTCCTTGGGTTGAGGCCTGGGAAGGAAAAGATGCTCCAGAACCATTACCAATGCCACTNCAAACTATGGTGAGTGAGCCTGCTTTAAAGAAAGTTGCAGATCAAGCCGCAATNGGCCATGAAGGNGCAAAACAATTAGAAACATATTGGGTAGGACAAGGTATTGGGTTAGTTAATGAGACCATAACCGCNGGTCAAACTGTACAAAATTTTAAAGAAGAATTTATAGAATCTTATGAAAGAATAAATGGATTCTTCTCAGATGATTAATTCAGGTTAGAAACATTGAAAAGAGAATTTTCTCTCTTAAAGAAACTTTTTTACAGCTTACTTCTGTTTCTTTTAATGGCTTGTTTATTTGCGTCATTAAATTTATATAAACCTCTTCAAAAGCTTAAAGTAAATAATTCTCTTATTAATGATGTATCTTTAATAAAAATTGAAAATCATACCTTTAGAGATTTAAATAAAAATAATTTATTAGATGNATATGAGGATCATAGACTACCNTCCGAAATTAGAGCTAACGACTTANTAGATAGAATGACAACTGAAGAAAAAGTTGGTCAAATGTTTCATCCTCCTTTTACTTTAAACCCAGATTTATTGATGTTGATTTATGAGATTGCAATAAGAGGAAATAAGCTTACTGAGGCTAAGATAGTTTTTGATAATATCACTCATTTTAATTTGTATGGCAATCCTAGCCCAACTGAATTGGCAAAAAAAATAAATTACTTTCAAGAAATTGCATCTAAAACACGACTTGGCATTCCNATAACTATAAGCTCTGATCCAATCCATGAAGTTCCAAAAGGTGGAGGGGTTGCTTCTTTTTCTGTAGATGGTTNTTCAAAATGGCCNTCTCAGTTAGGCTTTGCAGCAACAAACGACCCATCAATAATTAAAAATTTTGCAGAAATAGCTAGAGAGGAATATTTAGCAACTGGAATTAGAACTGCGCTTCATCCAATGTCAGATCTNGCAACAGAACCGAGATGGGCTCGAAATTTTGGTACCTTTGGATCAAATGCAGACCTATCCTCAAAAATGACATTAGCNTANATGGANGGCTTTCANGGAAAAAATATATCTGAAAAAAGNGTTCACACTATGGTTAAGCATTTTCCNGGAGGAGGTCCTCAAGAAAAAGGCCTTGATCCTCATTTGTACAGCGGTAGAAATCAAAATTATCCAGGAGATAATTTTGACTATCACTTGTTGCCTTTTAAAGACGCTATAAAAAATAATTTAAAAGTAATAATGCCTTATTACGGTATTCCAGTTGGTGTTACAAACGAAGATGTTGCAATGGGTTATAACAAATACATATTATCTGATTTATTAAGAGAGGATCTCGGATTTGATGGGGTGGTTTGTTCCGATTGGGGGATTATAAGTGGAAGACATTGGGGTGTTGATAATCTAACAATAAAAGAAAGATATAAGAAATCTTTTTTAGCTGGCATTGACCAATATGGAGGCGAGGATGATCCCGAACATATTATTAATCTTATAAGTGATGGTGAAATATCTTTAGAAAGAATTAATAGCTCTGTTAAAAGAATATTAATTAATAAATTTGATTTAGGTTTATTTGATAATCCATACGTAGATGAAGAAATGGTTAAAGAACGTGTAGCAACTGATAAAAACATTAAATTTGGGCTAGATGCTCAACGAAAATCAATTGTTTTATTGGAAAATGATGGAATCTTGCCATTGAAAAATAAACAAAAAATTTTTATTGATGGCCTTAATGGACAAATTGCTTCAAATTTTGGCAAGTTGGTTAATAATCCTGAAGAAGCAGATGTAATAATTATGTATATTCACACTGTTTTTAATGGTAATCAAGAATCTGGTCTTAATAGGCTTTTTGATAATTTTTTGAGCACCCTCTTTCCAAATGGAGACTTAGAATTCAATGATGAAATAACATCAAAAATAAAAAATTATTCAAAGAATAACAATCTTATCGTCGTAGTAGACTTAAATAGACCCGCAATACTTGATGAAATTAAAAATCAAGCATCTGGATTAGTTGGTACTTTTGGTGTGATGGATGAAGTAATTTTTGAAGCTATTTATGGTAACTTTAATCCAAGTGGTAAATTGCCATTTGAAATACCCTCCTCAATGAGAGAAGTAAAAAAACAAAAAGAAGATTTACCTGACGATACTGAAAATCCTACTTATGAATATGGGTACGGAATTAGTTACTAACTAAGAACTTTCAATTCTAGGCTGGAACTCTAAAACTGTAGCATTAATACAATATCTAGGCATTCCATTTGGTCCATCATCAAAAACATGTCCTAAGTGAATATCAGAAGAAACTGACCTTATCTCAGTTCTCTTCATGCCATAACTATTATCAGGAAGTTCATAAACAGAACCTTTTACTGGACTTGTAAATGATAGCCATCCAGATCTTGATACAAATCTATCCCTAGTATCAAAAAGTGGTGCACCACTAAGTTTATCAACAAAGATGCCATCAGGAGTATTTTTAAATATCTGATATTCTTTACAAAATCTTGCATCCGTTCCTTCATTAAAAGCAACTTCATAAGCCTCAGTTGCGCCAAGCTTAAACTTTCCTAGAAGCTTATAAAAATCCTTTGAATTAATATAACCCTGATATCCAAATACTTCCTTGCCATTCTCGAGAAATAAGATTGAAGGTGTAGCCCAACTAGGTGATTTAAGTTCTAGTCCATGAAGTTGATCAGATGTTCTATAACTCAATGGTATGCTTCCGTTGTAATCATTAATAACATCATTCTTTAATTTATCGCAATATGGGCAATAGCTCTTAGAGTCCAAAACTAAGATTTGTTTACCCTTTGCTAAATTACTGTTATCAAGAGTATTTGTACTTTCTTTATTAAAAACAATTCCGGTTGAAAGATCAGGGCAATATCCATTAGGATTTTTTTTAAGATAATCTTGGTGATATTCCTCAGCAAAATAAAAATTTTCAAGAGGCTCTATTTTTGTTTTTATCTGGCCATACCCACCATTGTTTAAGAGCAATTGATATTCATCTCTAATCAATTCAGAAATCTGTTTTTGATTTTGATTTGAAAATAATATCGTAGATCTATATTGAGTACCGATATCATTGCCTTGTCTGTTGTATTGAGTAGGATCATGGGTTTCAAAAAAATGCATCAGAATTTCTTTAAGTGTTATATGGTTTGAATTAAAAGTAACTTCGACAACCTCAGCAAAGTTATCTGAATTAAATTTATTCTTTAATTGAATAATTGATCTGTAGTTCGGTTTTATACCATACCCGTTAGCGTAACCTGACTTTGCATCAATTACTCCTTCTAAGGCCTCATAGCCTTTTTCTGCTCCCCAAAAACACCCCGAGCCTAAATAAATAGTTTCAATATGATTGGTTTGATTTGCTACCAAAAAAAATGGAAAGATTAGTAATGTGTATATGAGATTGTTAATTTTATACTTTGGGTTCATATTTATACTCTTTACTTTTAATAAATGCTGGTCTTGAAAATAAGTTATCTGACCATCTTTTTATATTAGGTTTGAACGCTTGCTCAATTCCTAGAGCCTCTGCAAGATTAATGGCGTAACTTACGCATATATCTGCAATGGTAAATCTGTTAGAACATAAATATTCTTTGTCTTCTAAAGATTTTTCAAGAAGTTTGAGTCTTGATACAAACCACCTGCTGTATCCTTCAACTGCAGCATCAGCAACTCCCGGTTCTTGAAATTTATATCTTAAAACTACTGTTTGTGGAAAAGTAAGAGTTGCATCAGCATGGAACAACCAGTTTAAATATAACGGATAATCTTCTTCATCTGGTTTTACCTGTAGGTCTGTTGGTCCATATTTTTCTACTAAATATTGTGAAATTGCAACCGACTCTGTCATCTCTACATTGCCATCAATTAAATAAGGTATGGTTCCTAGCATATTTATATCAAGGTATTCTTTCATAAACACTCTAGGAGGAAATGGCATCATGATTAATTCATATTCAAGGCCCATTTCTTCTGCAGTCCAAATAGGTCTGACAGCTCTAGAATTCTCTGTTCCGTAAATTTTTATCATAGTGTGAAATTTATAGTGCTATTTTACATCTAAATAGTGGTAATATTAATGATTATATATTACCATTATTGACCCTAAACATTTTTTTAAATTATGAATAAAGAAAATATATCACCAAAATTAAAATCAAATCTTGATGTAAATTCAGATTTATATCAAAAAAATAAATCAATGATGCTTGAAAAATTAAAGTTTTTAGATGGACTTTTAGATCTTGCTGAGATTGGTGGTGGAATGCATCATCACGAACGTCTAGCAAAGAGAGGCAAAATGCCTGTCAGACTAAGAGTTATGAATGTTTTAGATGCAGATAGCCCTTTCCTAGAAATTCAACCATATGCAGCTTATGGAACAAACAACTATAACGTTGGAGGTGGATGTGTTTCTGGAATTGGAATAATTTCTGGTGTTGAATGTGTAATTTTTGCAAATGATCCATCTGTTAAAGCAGGTGCAATGACCGTTTACGTTGGAGAAAAATGGAAAAGAGCAATTGAGATTTCAAGAGATAATAAAATACCATTTATAAGTTTTGTAGAATCAGCAGGTGGAGACTTAAATGTTTCAAATATAGGTGGTGGCGGTGAACCGCCAATTGCCCCAACACTTCAACAATCACACTTCGCATCTACTGGTAGATTTTTTTATGAAATGACAGAGTTATCAAAACTTAGAATTCCAGTTATATCAGTTGTATTTGGTTCATCTACTGCCGGTGGCGCATATCAACCTGGAATGTCAGACTATAATATATTTATTAAAGATCAATCAAAGGCCTTTTTAGCAGGTCCGCCATTGGTAAAAATGGCAACCGGAGAAGAATCGGATGATGAAACTCTTGGTGGAGCAAAAATGCATTCAGAGATATCAGGCCTATCTGATTATCTTGCAGAAGATGAAATGGATGCGTTAAGAATTTGTAGAGAAGTGGTATCGCATCTTAATTGGCATAAAAAAGGAATTGAGCCTTCAATAAATAGCAGTGATCCAGAATATGATAAAGAAGAACTTCTTGGTATATTAAGCGAAGATCTAAAATCTGCAGTTGATATAAAAGAAATAATTGCAAGATTTTCCGATGGGTCAAAATTTGAAGAGTTTAAACCCCTCTACGGGTCATCATTGGTATGTGGTTGGGCAACTGTTCATGGTTATCANATTGGTATTTTGGGNAATAATGGTCCTATTTATCCAGAATCNGCTGAAAAAGGTGCAAGTTTTATTCAGCTTTGTAATAAAAGAGATATACCTTTAATCTTTTTACATAATGTAACTGGCTTTTTAGTNGGTAAAGACTTTGAAAGGCAGGGNATTATCAAAAAAGGNTCTCAATTAATAAATGCNGTTTCAAATTCNACTGTGCCTCATATAACCTTTATTGTNGGAGCTTCATATGGAGCGGGAACATATGCAATGTCTGGAAAAGCTTATAACAATAGATTCACTTTCTTATGGCCTACAGCAAAAATCGCAGTAATGGGTCCTGANCAAATGGCAGGCGTCATGTCCATCGTAAGAAAAGCAAAAGCCAAAAGAGATGGCAAGAAATTTGATGAAAAAGCCGACAAACAATTAAAAGAAATGGTAATCGATTATTTAGAAAAACTATCACACGGTCTTGTTGCAAGCAGTATGTTAACTGATGATGGCATTATTGATCCTAGAGATACTAGAGATGTAATAGGTTTTTGTTTGTCTATTGTAAACAATCACCAAGTTGAGGGTGCCAAAGAATATGGAGTATTTAGATTATGATTTTTAATTCAATACTAATTGCCAATAGAGGCGAAATTGCATGCAGGATTATTAAAACTGCTAAAGAGATGGGAATAAGATCAGTCGCAGTATATGTNGATGCTGATAAAGATGCTTTATTTGTAAAACAGGCCGACCAATCTGTAAGGCTTGCTGATGGTGGTTATCTAGATGGTAATCAAATTATTGATGCTGCTGTTAAAACTGGCGCCCAAGCAATTCATCCTGGGTATGGTTTTTTATCTGAAAACTCATCNTTNGCAAGAAAAGTTAAAAAAGCAGGCTTGGTTTGGGTTGGTCCCTCCCCTCATGTAATTTCAGTAATGGGAGATAAACTCAAAGCAAAAGAACTTGCNATAAAAGCAGATGTTCCAACACTTCCAATGACTTCAAACCCAAAGGAAGCAAATAAGATTGGCTATCCGCTTTTGATTAAAGCTGCAGCTGGNGGTGGTGGCAAAGGTATGAGAATTGTTAACAAATCAAGNGAATTAAAAGATTCTATTGTAAGTGCGCAAAGAGAGGCACTTAATGGCTTCAATGATGAAAGAATATTTATCGAAAGATATGTTGAGAAATCNAGACATATAGAAATTCAAATTTTAGGCGATTCTAATGGCAACGTTGTTCATCTTGGAGAAAGGGAATGTTCCATACAAAGAAGNCATCAAAAGATTATTGAGGAATCACCTTCACCTAGAGTGTCTGAAGAAATTAGAAATAAAATGGGTGATGCTGCTGTTAAATTAGCTAAACAAATAAAATATGAGTCTGCTGGTACTGTAGAATTTTTATTTGANGACAAAACAGGTGANTTTTGGTTTCTNGAAGTAAATACGCGTCTTCAAGTTGAGCANCCAGTGACAGAAGAAGTTACAGGTATTGATCTTGTTAGTGAACAGCTCAAAGTTGCTAGAGGAGAAGAATTAAAGTTTTCTCAAGAAGACATTCAATGGAGTGGCTCATCAATTGAAGCAAGATTATACGCTGAAGATCCAAACAATGACTTTCTTCCTGAAATAGGAACTTTAATTGCTTTTGAAAAAGATAGTTCAGCTGATGCAAGATGGGATACAGGCGTTTCAAAAGGAACAGTTGTTGGCACAGACTTTGATCCAATGTTGGCTAAAATAATTTCCTATGCGCCTAATAGAACTGATGCTGCAAGCAAACTTGCAAAAGCGCTAGAGTCTGCACATATAGGAGGTGTTAAAACTAACAGAGATTTCTTAGTAAATTGTCTTAAATCAAAAGAATTCATTGATGGAGATACAACAACAGACTTTATTGAACGAGTAAATCCAGATAGAAAATTAGTTATGCCTGATGATTCAATTCATCATGTTGTTGCAATTGCAGCGCTTTGGATTCAAGAGATAAATAGAAAGAAGTCAAATGTTGCTAGCTTTATGCCATCTGGATGGACTAATGGAAGACTTCCATCTCAAGCAATCACTTTTGAGTATGAAGGTACTGATATAAAGGTAGAATATCAACTTCAAAGAGATGGTTCATTTAAATTCCCGCATGACAAGACAGCTGTTGTATATGATATAGATGAAGATGGTATTGACTGTGTTTTTGATACTGTAAGACATTACGCAAGAGTAACAATGAATGCTTCAAACATCTTAGTGCATATGCCTTATGGCGATGTAATGTTGTTTATCAAGCCAAAATTTGTAATTCCTGGTCAAGAAATTACTGCAGGAGGTTTGATTGCTCCTATGCCAGGTAAGGTTATAGATATAAAAGTTAATAAAGGTAAAAAAGTAAAAGCAGGTGACACACTAGTTATTCTTGAAGCAATGAAAATGGAGCATTCAATAAAAGCTTCTGAAGATGGCACAGTATCTGAATTGCTTATTAAGGTTAATGATCAAGTAGAAAATGGTGCCCTTTTAATGGTTGTAAAATAGATAATGAGGGAGGTTGAATTTCAAGAGAGCGCAATCGTTAAAAAGCCAAAAATAATGACTAAAAGGCATTCAGAAATAATTGATACTCTTGAAAAAATGCTAGAAAAAGGTGTTCCTGATATAACAATGTCTGAATTTGCCTCAAAACTCAAAATATCATTAAGAACACTTTATGAAATTGCGCCAAGTAAAGATAAATTAATTTTAATGACTATGGATAATATTCTTAGGAAACTTGGTAAACGAGCATTTGACTTAGTGTCTGAAATAAAATCGCCTATAGAAAAGTTAGAAAAGTATCTTTTTGTTGTTAATCAGGCTGTTGGTCCGAAGTTTTATCGGTTCATGAAAGATATTGAAAAAATTGATGGGTCAAAGAAAATGGCAGACTTTCATGAAAATTTTATATCTGAATATACCGAAAAACTTTTAAATGATGCAATTGATATGAAAGAGATACGTCAGATTGATACAAAAGCTTTTTCTATATTATTTAGTAGTATCGGAAGAGAATTCCTTTCAGAAAAAAATAGAAAGCTGATTAGCACTACTCCTGATGAATCTGCTAATTCACTTACTTCAATCATCATTAATGGGATAAAGTTAAAAAATTAAATGGAAAATAACTTAATAAAAATTGCTAATTGCAGTGGGTTTTACGGCGATAAATTATCGGCTGCAAAAGATTTAGTTGAAGGAGGTCCAATTGATGTTCTTACAGGAGATTATTTAGCAGAACTAACAATGACAATTCTTTATGGTCAAAAACTTCAAAGAGGAGAAGACAAGGGGTATGTTGGAACTTTTTTAAAACAAGTAAAAGAAATTGCAAAAACATGTAGTGAAAAAAACATAAAAATTGTTACAAATGCAGGTGGGTTAAATCCTAAATCTATGGCAAACGAAATAGAAAAAATTTTAAAGGAACAAGCTTTAGAAATGAAAGTTGCATACATTGACGGGGACGATCTAATGCCAGAAATGTCAAACCTCATAGGAAGTGGTGAAAAATTTATTAATATTGATAAAAATACTTCTTTGGAAGATTCAGGCTATACCCCTCTTACATCAAATGTTTATCTAGGTGCTTGGGGAATAAAAGAAGCACTTGATAACGGTGCTGATATAGTTGTCTGTCCTCGAGTCACAGATGCAGCTGTTGTTATAGGTCCTGCTGCTTGGAAATATAATTGGGATAGAAATAATTATGATGCATTGGCCGGAGCTTTAGCTGCCGGACATATTATAGAATGCGGGTGCCAGGCAACTGGTGGAAATTATGCTTTTTTCAAAGAAGTGCCTAGTTTTGATAATGTTGGGTACCCTATTGCAGAAATTTATGAAGATGGAAGTTTTAACATCACAAAACATCCTGGTACTGGTGGTTTGGTCTCTAAAGGAACTGTGACTGCTCAGCTGTTATATGAAATTAGCTCTCCAGCNTATATAAACCCAGATGTTATTGCTCATTTTGATACTTTANAAATAGAGGANTTAGAAAAAGATAAAGTTCATGTATCAGGATGNNGAGGAAGCTCTCCTCCAAAAGATCATAAAGTNTGTATAAACCTTGCTGGTGGAAACAGAAATGGTATGGAAATAATTCTNACTGGNNTNGATATTGANGANAAAGCAAAAGTTTTTACAGATGCACTCTTTAATTCAGTTGGTGGCAAAAATCAATTTGATGAAGTATTTATTGAACTTCATCGAACAGATAAAGAAAATCCANTNACAAATGAAGAAGCCATGGCNTCACTTGTTATTTCNGTGAAATCAACGAATCAAGANCTTGTTGGTCGTCTCTTTAGTGCAAAGATAATTGAATTAGCTTTAGCAAATATTCCAGGCTTTTTTGCGCAAACAAGTCCCAAGTCAAGCGGTCCAGTTATTGTATATTGGCCTGCTCTTGTAGANAGTAAATACATAAAGGAAAAGGTTCATATTGACGGTCAAGAAATTGAAGTTATTCCAACCAGTCAACTGGGTTTGGAAGAAATATATTACCAAAGAGANCCTATTAAAATTGATAATATAAAATCTTCTAGCAATTCAGAAGTTTTCTTTGGAGATTTGTTTGGTACAAGGTCGGGAGACAAAGGTGGATGTGCCAATTTAGGTGTATGGGCAAAAAATAGTACTTCATTTTCGTTCTTATATAATTTTTTAACTGTTGAAAAAATTAAAGAATTGATGCCNGATTTATCAAAATATGAGATTGAAAGATTTGAACTAACTAATATTAATTCTTTNAACTTTTATATTCATGATATTTTNCAAGATGGNGTATCCTCTAATAATAGGAAGGACAGTCAGGCAAAATCTCTAGGAGAATATTTGCGAGCAAAAAAGATTCTTGTGCCTAGTGAAATATTANGAGAAACTTAAGTATGGANAAATTATCGTTAGAAGGTCTTAATTTTGAAGCAATTNATCTTGAGATTAAAGAAAAGATTTTAACTATTACTCTTAATAGACCTGAAAAAAAGAATGCTATTAATAATGTAATGATGAATGAGCTCAATTACTCTTTAGCATTCGCTAAGCAAGAAGACTCTATTAGAGTANTNGTTATTGCTGCAAAAGGNGANATTTTTTGTGCTGGNGCAGATTTAAGAAAATCTGATTCNGAATCAAANATACCAAANTTATCANATGCTGANGATATNAGTCTTTCNCTTAGGCATCTTTANAAGCCGNTAATATGTAAAATTCAAGGNTCAGTTCTNGCAGGTGCCCTCTTNATGGTAANTAANTCNACNCATGCTGTATCTGTAAATACTGCTACTTTTTCAGCGCCTGAAATTCATAGAGGNCTATGGCCATTTATGGTTATGGCTGGTCTTTTTAGAGTAATGCCAAAAAGAGCAGGATTAGACTTTATCATGCGAGGTAAGCCTATCAATGCTGATGAGGCTGAAAAGTGGGGCCTAATAAATGAATCAGTTGAACCTGAAAATTTAAATCAAAGAGTTAGAGAACTAGCAGAAGAATTAGCTAGCCTTGCACCCGAAACTATGAAGTTTGGCCTTGAGGCATATGAAAAGCAAGATTCAAAAGATTTTAATGAAGCATTGCCCTACTTAAAANAGCAAATAGCTAAGTGNTTTGAAGGCAAAGANGCAAAAGAAGGAATTACAGCATTTCTTGAAAAAAGAAAACCTAACTGGGATTNANCAAACATGGATTTAAATTACGGTTCNGAATATAAAGAATTTACAGACAAACTTAAGAAATTTTGTAAAAAATATTCTGGAGTTCATTTTTCAGAATCTTCAAAAATTCCATTAGCGGGATCATNTAAATCTGGTAATCTTAAAATGAAAAGNTCAGATTGGCAGAAACTATTAATTGAAAACGGATATTTTGCTAGATCTATTCCAAAAGAATACGGAGGCTATGGCGGTGAAGTTGATATTATCAAAAATAGAATAATAGCGTCTGAATTTGCAAAAGCTAAAGTTCCGCCACCAATGGGTGGTCAAGGAATAGACATGTTGGTGCCAACACTTTTAGAACTAGGCACAGAAGAACAAAAACAAAAATATATAAAACCAACATTNCACGGTGAAATTATATGGTGCCAAGGTTATTCAGAGCCTAATGCAGGAAGTGATCTTGCNAGTCTTCAAACAAAAGGTGAATTGATTGANGGAAACTGGGTGATTAATGGACAAAAAATTTGGACAAGCACAGCACAATATTCTCAAATGATGTTTTGTTTAGTAAGAACAGAACCAGATGCATCAAAGCATGCTGGTATAAGTTATTTATTAATACCAATGGATACACCTGGAATTGAAATTAGGCCATTAGTTGATATGACTCTGAATGCAGGATTTAATGAGGTATTTTTTACAGATGTAACAATTCCTGAAGGAAATATTGTTGGAAAACGGGGTGAAGGTTGGGCTGTAGCTAATGCAACATTGGGACATGAAAGAGGCTCTCTCTCAGACCCAAATGCAATGATGAACAGATTAAATTCTCTTATTGAAAGAATGAAAGATGAAACAATTAACGGTGAAAAGGTTATTGATAATCCTGTCTATCTTGATAAATTAATGAAGATTCAAGGTAAGGTTATTGCTTTTCAATCTAATTCATTAAGAGTTTTATCAGCCAAATTAAATAAAAATCAAGATGTAAAGATTGCTGGTATGATTCAAAAATTTGTAGGTACTGAGTTAAGGCATGAGCTTGAGGGTTTTGCAATCGACATTATGGGTGAGCTAGGAACATTATATGAAAATAGTCCAAATATTAGAGACGGAGGTTCGTGGCAAGTTGGTTATATGTATTTTCTTGGATTAATTATTGGTGGGGGCACAAGTCAGATTCAAAAAAATATTATCTCTGAAAGAGGACTTGGTATGCCAAGAGAACCAAAGGTACAAAAAGGAGAATAATATGTATTTTGGCCTTTCTGAAGATCAAATTTTCTTTCAAGATAACGTTAAGAAATTCCTTGAGGATAATTCTGACTTAGAAATTATCAGAAAAGTTTCAAATGATAACAAATCTATTCTAAAAGAAGATATTCATAAAGGAATTGTAAATCTTGGTATAAATAATTTATTAATACCTGAAGAAAATGGTGGTCTGGGATTAGATTTATTATTTGCAGTTGCAATTAGTCAAAGTTTAGGTGGAGCTGTTGCCCCAGTACCCTTCTGTGGTTCTTATGTTATGGCTCCTATTGCAATAAGATTAGGTGGAAATAAAGACCAGGCAACAAAAATTTTAAATGAGATGTCAGTTGGCAATATTAAGTTTGGAATTGGTTTTTCTGATTATGTTGGATCAAGGAACTCAAGTAAAATTAGCTTTTCTGATGGTTTGATAAATGGAAATACATTGTTTGTTATAGATACAGAGCATGCAACACATTTACTGTTATCTGATGCTGATGGTGTTTTGGGAATGGTAGCTTTAGATCATGAGAATATAAGTTTTACTGATTTAATTACAGTTGATAAGACAAGAACATATAAAGAAATTAGTTTTGAGAACACTCCAGTAGAAATATTGGAACACACTATTGATTCAGTAAATGCGGTCGAGAGAGCAATAGATGCGGGGCGTATAACGCTTGCAGCTGATTCTTTGGGAGCATCACAAACAATGCTTGATATGGCAGTTTCTTATTCAAAAGAAAGAAAACAATTTAATAGGGTTATTGGCTCATTCCAAGCAGTAAAGCACATGTGTGCAGAAATGGCATCTGAACTTGAGCCTTGTTATTCGCTGGTATGGCATGCAGCTCATAGTTTTGATAATGATGAAGATGATTCAAAATTAATGGCATGTCATGCAAAATCTCATGTATCTGAAATATCTAAAGAAGTTTCAAAAAAAGCCACTGAAGTCCATGGCGGTATGGGCTTTACCGATCTTTTGGGCCTTCATTACTGGTTTAAAAGAATTGGCTTAAACAGGCAATTACTTGGTGCGCCTGAAGTTGTCAGAGCAGAGGCAGCAAAAATTCAAGGCTTTTAGAAGTAAATATGCGTTTTTATTTAATATTTGTAATCATATTTTCTATTCTGATTTCCTCAGAGACATATGAAAAAATTGATATTAGCAAAAAGAAAAAAGACTTAAGTAATGAAATATTTAAAAAATTATCACGAGAGCATTATGTAAGAAATTTTAATGATCAAGACTTTAACAAAAAATATTTTGAAGCGATATTTGAACGCTTAGATAAAGAAAAAAACTACTTTATCAAAAGTGAAGTTGACCATTATTTGAAAAAAGCCAGTGAAATAACAAGTAATAAATTTGATATTGAATTAGCCTATGAATTAATAAATTTGTATTATGAAAAATTAGTCGCATATTCTGAATTTCAAATTAATTTAATAGAGAATACAAATTTTGATTTTACAACTGATGAATATCTGGATATCTATGAGGATGATAATGAGTGGCAAATAAATATTTCTAATATTGAAGAAATATGGCGACTGGAAACTAAAAATGATTTATTGGTTGCAAAATTATCAGATTCATCGAGTGATAGCCCAAAAGCAGATATCAGCAAAAGGTATAAGAATAGACTTCGCAGAATAGCCCAACAAAAAGAAGAAGATATTTTTTCTCTTGCTATGAATATCCTAACAAATCAATTTGATCCTCATTCATCATATCTATCACCTAGGTCTGCAGAAGATTTTGATATGAATATGAGTCTAAAATTAAGTGGTATTGGAGCACTTCTTGGTGTTGACGATGATTACACAAAAGTAATAAGTCTTGTGCCAGGTGGTCCTGCAGAAAAATCAGGAAAAATAAAACCTGAGGATAGAATCTCAAAAATCAAACAATTTGATGAAGATGAATTTACAGATGTTGTTGGGTGGCGAATTGATGAAGTGGTAGACCTGATAAGAGGAGATATTGATACAGAGGTAGAAATAGAATTCATTTCATTCGAATCTGATATAGATAACAGAAAAATTGTTACTTTAAAAAGAGAAGAGGTAAAACTTGAAGATAGAGCAGCACAGTCTGATGTGTATGAAATAGGTGAAAACAGAATTGGAGTTATTGACCTGCCCTCCTTTTACATAGATTTTGAAGAATATGCCAAAAAAAATGAAGACTACAAAAGCAGTAGCAAGGATGTAAAAAATATTCTTGAAGAATTTAATGATAATGCAGTTGACGCAGTTGTTCTGGATTTGCGAAATAATGGTGGCGGAGCGCTTATTGAAGCAAACAAAATTATTGGACTATTTGTTTCTTCAGGTCCAACTGTACAAGTTAAGCAGAAAAGAGGATATATTCAGCCATATGGTGATTCAAGAGCAGTTCAGGTATGGAAGAAACCTGTAATTGTTCTAGTAAATAGATATTCAGCTTCAGCATCAGAGATTGTTGCGGGTGCAATTCAAGACTACAGAAGAGGCTTGGTTGTAGGCCAAAGAACATTTGGCAAGGGTACCGTTCAAAGCCTTGAAAACTTATCCGAAGGGCAAATCAAGATTACAGAATCAAAATATTATAGAGTTAATGGTAAAAGCACCCAAAATAAAGGTGTTATGCCTGACATAGAGCTTCCTGTTACTTGGGATATTGATTCAGTTGGAGAAAGCTCTTATCCAACTGCATTGCCTTGGGATGTAATCAGACCATATAGACATAAGAAATTTGTTATTGATGCCTCAATAGTTGAAAATGTTTTGGAGCTTCATGAAACCAGGCTTACTTATGAACCAAATCTAAACTATTTAAAAGAAGTGAGAAAGAGATACGATTTAAATAAAGATAAAAAGTTCTTAAGTTTGAAAATTCAGGATAGAGATAATCAAAAAAATCTTAGAAAGAATTGGTTGCTTGAAATTGAAAATAAGAGAAGAAGTTCATTGGGATTTGATAAATTTGCTTCATATGAAGATTTAGAAAATTTTAACAAAGAAAACGATGACATTACTGATGCAAACAGAATTGATTTTGAAAATGACTATCAATTAATAGAGTCAGCTAAAATAGTTAGTGATTATTTAGATCTTGAACAAGAAAAAATTATTACAATGGTGAATTAGTATGAAAATAGTGTCTTTCAATATAAATAGTGTTCGTGCACGACCTCATCAAATTGAACATCTCAGAGATACCCTAGATCCTGATGTAATAGGCTTGCAAGAAACTAAGGTAAATGATCCTGACTTTCCCATAGATGTAATAAATGACATTGGATACCATGTGGAATTTTGGGGCCAAAAAGGTCATTATGGAGTTGCAATCCTAAGCAAAAATAAACCTATAGATACCGTCAAAGGCTTTATAAATGATACTGAGGATGATCAAAAAAGGTTTATTCAATCTACTTTTAAATTTGGTAATGAAGAAATAACGATTATGAATGGCTATTTTCCTCAAGGAGAAAATATTAATCATGAAACAAAATTTCCAAAAAAAATAAAATATTATGCTGATCTAAAAGAGCACATAGAAACATTAATGAAAACTAAGAATAATTTGGTTGTTATGGGAGATTTTAATGTGTCCCCTCAGGATATCGATATAGGCATTGGAGCAGAAAATGCTAAGAGATGGCTAAGAGATGGAAAGACATCTTTTCAACCTCAAGAAAGAGAAATGTGGAATAGTATTAAAAATTTAGGCTTTGATGATTCGTGGAGAGTTATTCATCCAGAAGAAGCCTCAATTTATTCTTGGTTTGATTACAGATCACGAATGTTTGATCAAAATCCAAAAAGAGGGTTAAGAATTGATCATATTTTAATTACTAATAATTTAAGGGATTCTATCAAAAATGTTGGAATAGATTATGATGCCAGAGCAATGGAAAAGCCATCTGATCATTGTCCTGTGTGGTTAGAGCTTAGTGAATAAAATTCATTTTAGATCTCCAAATAACAAAGAAGAATTTGAGAATTATGATTTATTTAGGTGGAAAATTCTAAGACAACCTATTGGTAAGTCAGTTGAATCTTTAAAAGATGAATATGAAAATGCTAGCTTTCATCTAATTGGCTTGATTGATAAAAAAATAATTGCATGTGGCAGAATTCATCTTAATACATCCGCTGAGGCGCAAATAAGATATATGGCAGTTGAAAGTAATCATAGGGGCAAAGGTATTGGAAAACAGGTTGTTAAAGAATTAGAAAATTATGCAAAAATGAAAAAAGTGGATTCAATAATTTTAAATGCTCGTGATCATGCAATTAAGTTTTATGAAAAATCAGGTTATGAGGTTGTTGGTATTTATGAAGGTTCAGACACTGGAATTCCTCACTCTAGAATGACAAAGAAAATCTAATTACCTTTTATCTTTAAAAAATTTTTTCAATAATTTAGAACTTTCGTCTTTCAATAAACCGAATTGATATTGAACGCTGTGATTTAAAATGTTTCTATCATAAATGTTATCTATTGAGACAATACTTCCAGTTTTGGGTTCCTCGGTGGCAAAAACCAAATTATCTATTCTTGCATCTGATATTGCCTTTGCGCACATATGACATGGTTCTAGTGTCACATATATACTGCAATTAATTAATCTATAATTTCCTATATTTCTTGATGCGTCTCTAATAGCATTAATCTCAGCATGTGCACTGACATTTTTATCTGAAATCACAGAGTTACTTCCCTTTCCTATTATATTATTCTCAAGAACAACTATTGCTCCAACAGGCACTTCATTGTTTTCATAAGATATTTTTGCAAGATCGATGGCTGCTTGCATGAATTCATAGTCCAGACTTGAAAAGGTCAATTAATAAAACTCAATGTATGCAATATCTAGTTGCGCATTGAAGTCTTTTCCATATGCAGCCAATGCAATTGTTCGAATTTGTTTTAAATTCATCTTTTTGCGCATGTACATGTTAGATTTTTTAAAATCTTCAAAAGGTATGTATATGGTTTGCCAATCTGAAGTCGGTAGAAATGAAACGAGATATCTGTCCCACGGAAACCTGCATTGTGGTGTTCTTATCCAAACATAGTAATTATCACTCGTTCCTCTAACAGTCAATTTAAGACCTTTATATATTTGCGAATTATTCTTAATTCTTACTTGAGCTTGAAGGAAGCCACCATTATTTTCAGTACTAACAACACCTTCCAACCTATAGAAATTTTTTCCATCCTCTTCTACTTCAAATAAGCTTCCTTCTGAAACACCGCCCATAACTTGATCTGAAATTGATATCCAGTCACCCCTAATATCATTCAAATTGTCTATAACCATAGAAAAAGATTTTAAAGAAAAAATTAAAATTAGAAATATATTTATTTTTTTCATATGTTAATCAAGTTTATTTTCTTTTTCAGCATTAAACCATGGCAGTTTGACAACTTTTGAAGGTAAATCTCCGTTTGGAGTTGCAACATTGATATCTGTTCCTTCAGAAGAGTAATCAATATCAACTATAGCAAGTGCAATATTTTTCTTTAAGCGTGGTGAATAATAGGCTCTTGAGACTCTGCCTACTTTTTGATTATCGTTATCATGTACAGGCCAAAAATTTTCAGGCGCTTTAATTATTGGGTCTCCATCTAATTCGATACCAACAAGCTTTTCTTTTAGACCATTTTCTTTTATTTTTTTAAGTGCTTCTTTACCAATAAAATCAGTTTCTTGATCTACATCTACCAATCTCCCCATCCCAATAGTATAAGGATTATGTTCACGGCCAAAATCACTACCATAAGATAAAATACCGCCCTCGATTGTTCTTATTGTATTTGGAGCTATTACTCTTCCATTAAATTCTTTGGCAGCTTCGTAAACTAACTCAAATAATTTATTACCTAATTTTCTATCTTGCAAATAAAGCTCATAACTGAGTTCACCACTCCATCCAGTTCGCGCAATTACCATTGGAATTTCTTCTAGAGAAGTTTCAGCTGCTTTGTAGTAACCCAGATCATCATGCTTTCCATCAAACAACTTTTGAATTAATTTTCCTGATTTTGGTCCACTTATTTGAAGAGGTGAAACATCAGGTTCAACAATATGAACATTCATACCAGAATTAATAGCTATACCTTGGAGCCAAAGAATAACGTCTCCATCACCAGGTGAAATCCAAAACTTATTTTCTTCTAGTCTCAATAAACATGCATCATTAATAATTCCACCATCCTTGTCTGTTAACAAAATATATTTGCAAAAACCTATTTCACATTTTTCTAGATTTCTTGGCTGGATATACCTGACAAAATCATAAGCATCTGGTCCAGTAATTTCTATTTGTCTCTCAGCAGCAAAATCCCCAAAAGTAACATCATTAATTAAACTTTCGTATTCTTTTTCAGGTCCAGAGAAAGCAGTTGGCAGATACATTTTGTTATAAACAGTAAAACCTGTAACACCATATTTCAAATTAGACTCATAATATGGGGATTTTCTTACACGTGTTCCTATGCCAATTAACAATGGTAGCTTTGATTCTGTCATATAAATTCCCCCTATATTTTTATGCTATTTTAATCTCAAAATATCCAATGAGTAAATGCATTATTTCTTTATATCGATTATCATTTATAGGTCTAATTTTTGGATATTTTTTATGGGGAAAAAAAGATTTTTTGATGATAGATTAAAGTATCTATCATTCATACAAAACACGAGCGAAAAGAAGTCTATTTCTTCAAAAATTTATCCTCATATTGCCTCATTATCTCAAAACAAATCTTATCTAAGAATTCTTGATGCTGGAACTGGTGATGGGACCATAACATCAAATATTATTAAAAGTTTTCATAGATATCATCCTTACACCTCCCTTTTAATATCAGGAAAAGAAATTAGTTATGAGGATTTAAAAAATACTTTAGAAAAAATGCCAGATAGATTTGTGGAACATCCTAACATGTTGCTTACAATGACAAATGTAAAATTTTCTGAGCTTGGTTATGTTGAAAGTTCGTCAAAAATTAAAAATAAAAAAGTAAAAGAATTTGATTTAATCCTCAAAAGCGATAACTCTTTTGACTTTAATACTCAAATAACAGGAACTAAGCTAGGAAATTTTATTAAAAAAAATTGGGGAATTGAAATTGACAAGAATGATAGGACATCTTATTCAAACCCATGCATTATTAGAATTTACCGAGAAGATAACATAAGGCATCTTCAGCAATTCTTTGAAAATGAATATAAAAATAATAACTATGATTTAATTGTTGCTTCTCAAGCATACAGGGCTGCTTCTTCTGTGAAAGTAAAAGTTAATAATGTAATAGGTCCTTTGATGAAAGTACTCAATAAGTCTGGCAAGCTTTTAATAACGCATTCATGTGGTGGAGATTCTATTCAAAAGATTTTGAAGATAGCTTTTAAAGAAAAAGAAGCATTCCCAAATACTGCCAAAGATATAATTGATTATCTAAAAAATAATCCAATAGTTGAGAATAATAAATTTAATTTTGGTTCGCCTAAAAGCTATACTTTCAATTTCAGAAAAGCTCCTGATCAAACTGTTACTGAGTTATTTGGTCATAATACTGATGCTAAATGGGCTAATATTTTATATGTGGGTCAAATTCCAGAGAAAGATATTCAAGCTTTAGAAAAAAATAAGCGTGCTTATAATAGGGTTAAAAAAGCAATAGATAATGAAAAACTTATTCAATTCAAAAATGAAATTTTTAGCATAACTAAAATAAGATAATGAAAAAAGGTCAACTTTGATCTATTCAACTTTAAAAGTTAGTCCTGCATTTGCCTCTAACCTAGATACCAGCTTCATACCTAAAGATGCAGCTGGGGTATATATACCTCCTTCCAAATCTTTAACATCCTTAACAAGACAAATTGCACTCTCAGTTATCATTTTTGAAGTTGAACCATATCCAGGATCCATGTCTCCGGCAACTGAAGCCTTAAAAACTTTATTATCAACATCTGCACAAAACAAAATTTCATAACTGCCATTTTCTCTTTTTTCTCTAGATGGTCCCTCGCCTGGCGCAGGCACATCATCTCCAGCAATTGGATTACTTGATGCAAGCATATCTGCAGCAACCTTGCCCTCCTCGCCAGGACCTGTTATCCACATCTCGTTGTATAAAAAATTTTCTCCGTACTTATGCCCCATTAATTTATTAGAACGATGTATGTTTTTTGTATTTATCGGTGCCATGAAAAACGGAGCCACCCAAGTTTTAAGCTCGTCATCATATAATGGCTTTGTATCATCAGCTTGTTGAGCCCCTTGAGAGCCTTCACAGAGTCCATGAGGATTTATAAGTACATTTATTAATTCAGGATTTGATTTTAATGATGACATTGTTGCTTTCATTGAAGCAGCAGTTCCACCTGAAAATTCACCATTCATAACTCTGACTCTTCCTCTTACTGATTCAGCATATTTACCAATTTTTGACATAACTTCTTCTTGAACATAAAGAACACCCAAATCAAAAGGAATACTGTCAAATCCACAAGAGAAAATTATCCTTGAACCAGTTTCTTTTGCTTTAGCTGA
>PAJW01000014.1 GCA_002710265.1 Gammaproteobacteria bacterium
AAAGTTGCTCGCTTTGGATTTGGGTAGGTTGCTAGAATATTATGGCAACATAATATCAAGATAGATGATCATCTTTTACAGAATCCGGCTTACAGACCAACTCGTGCTTTTTTTGTTAGAAAAAACTATATTTTTTGGTGTGAAAAAGTGTGTAAAAGTGTTGCAATGTGTGCAAAAAGTCTTTATATTTTGTAAATGTTTGGATTTAATGCACCATCAATAGACAGTAAGGGCCGAATTGCTATTCCAGCAAGATATAGAAATGATTTTAGGAGTCAAAATCAAAATTCAATTGTTCTAACAAAAGACCCTCAATATCCTTCATTGAAATTATATTCTGGAGCTGAGTGGGATAAAATTTCAAAAAAACTTCAATCACTTCAAGGCCTAGATCCAATTGTAAGAAATTTGCAATGGACCATACTTGGAAACGCGTATCAGGCAGATATTGATATTAACGGAAGAATGTTGCTTAGGATTCCAACTGATTTACAAATCTATGCTGAAATTGATAATCAAAAACAAGTTGCATTAGTGGGAATGGGTAACAAATTCGAGATTTGGAATATACAAAATTGGGAAATGCGTCAAACTGGAGGATCTCTTTCAACAGAAATATTAGATGTCGTCCTTCCTGAAAGCATTAAAGAAATGTCATTTTAAAGGGGAATGTAATGAATTTTGAAGTAATTGGTCAAGCTGTCGAAAATGCAAAAATTAAGGTTGTTGGAGTAGGCGGCGGCGGTGGAAATGCAGTTATTCATATGATTAACCACAATATAGAAGGAGTAGATTTCATTTGTGCAAATACTGATACTCAGGCACTTTCAACTGCTGATGGAGCAATTACACTAAAACTTGGCAATGGTCTTACTAAAGGTTTAGGAGCTGGCGCAGATCCTGATATTGGTAGAAGAGCTGCTGAAAGTGACAGAACTGCAATTGAGGAATTACTTAGTGGCGCAGATATGATTTTTATCACAGCAGGCATGGGAGGCGGAACAGGAACTGGTGCTGCTCCTGTAATAGCCTCTATTGCAAAAGAATTGGGAGCTCTTACTGTAGCTGTTGTGACAAAACCTTTTAGATTCGAAGGTAAAAGAAGAATGGGCGCTGCTGAAAAAGGATTAGCAGCTCTTGTTGAAGAAGTTGATAGTTTAGTAACAATTCCTAACCAAAAATTATATGAAATTCTTGGTGAAGATACTCCAATGCAAGAAGCTTTTGCAAAAGCTGATGATGTACTTAGAGGAGCAGTGCAAGGTATATCAGATATTATAATGAAGAAAGGCCATATAAATGTTGATTTTGCCGATGTAAAAACTGTTATGTCTGAAAAAGGCATTGCAATGATGGGTACAGGAAGAGCAAGCGGTAAAAGTAGAGCAGAAGTTGCTGGAACAATGGCTGTTAAGAGCGAGCTCCTTGAAGATATTAATTTAAAAAATGCAAGAGGTGTTCTTGTAAACATTACTGCAAAAAAACCTACGCTTGGTGACCAGACTGAAGTAGCTGATATTGTAGATGAAATAGTTAGTGAAGACGCTAATATTATATATGGTCTTGTTTATGATGATAGTTTTGGAGATGACCTACAAGTAACAATTGTAGCAACAGGTGTTGATCAAAGAGCTCCTTCGTTAGTAATAGACAATGAACCATCACTAAAGTTAAATCCAGTTGGTTTAGATAAAAATAAAACAAGTCAAAAAGTTGGCACATCGTCTGCAGAGGCTATAGATTTCCTTGATGTGCCGACTTTTATGAGAAAACAAGTAGACTAAAATGCTTCACGTTCCAGTTTTGCTGGAAGAATCCATCGAACATTTGGTTCAAGATACAGAAGGCTCCTATATTGATTGTACCTTTGGAAGAGGCGGCCACGCCAATTTAATTTTGCAAAAGATTCATAAAAATGCTTCTCTTACATCTTTTGACAAAGACCCTGAAGCTGTAAAGTATGCAGCAAGAGTTAAAAATAAAAATTTTAAAATTGTTCATGATTCATTTTGTAACATAGATAAATACAATAAAAATAATTCTGTAGATGGCATAATTTATGATTTAGGAACTTGTTCCACGCATTTAGACAATGCTAATAGAGGATTTAGCTTTAATAAAGATGGTCCCCTTGATATGAGATTTGATAATACATCTGGTCAAAAATTATCTGATTGGATTAACAATGCTTCGAAACAAGACATTATGAATATTCTTTACAAGTATGGCGATGAGAAGCATGCCAAGATAATATCTAATGCTATTGAAACCCAAAGACAAGACAGACCAATCCTCACCACCACTCAACTTGGAGATTTAATAAAAAAGATATATCCTGAAAAAAACATTAAAATTCATCCTGCAACGAAAGCATTCCAGGCCTTTAGAATATTCATCAATAATGAACTTCATGAATTTGAAAAGTCTTTAATTGCAGCTTCAAAAATAATTAAACACAAAGGGATTATTGTCACAATAGCATTTCATTCTTTAGAGGATAATATTATAAAAAATTTTTTTAGGCCATCGATTAAATCTTTTCCCAAGGACATACCAATTAATAACGAAAAAACTCAGGAATTCAAATGTATTGCAAAAAAAGTTCGACCATCAAAGGAAGAGATCTATCAAAACCCAAGGTCTCGAAGCGCAATTATGAGAGTTTTTAAAAAAATTTAATTATGATTAAAGAATTATTATATCTGACCTTATTATTTTCTTTAGTGATATTTCTTAGTCTTGAAAAAGTTAAACTTTCTTGGGAAGTTTCAATACTACATAATAATTTTGAAAATCTTCAGATTGAATACGATAATTTAAAAGATCTTAATTTGAAACTCATTACTCAATTTCACGTCGAAAACTCTCCGGCAAACATTGAGAAAATTGCCAAGGAAGAACTTGGAATGGAAAAAAAGAGACCTAAAAAGATAATAAAAAATGAAGAGTAAAATAAANGTTTTCAATTGGAGATTTGCTTTAATCTCTTTCTGCATATTAATTTCAATTTTGGCAATTATTTATAAAATTTTCCAAATACAAATTATTGAAAGTAATTTTCTTAAAAACGAAGGTAATAAAAGATATATTAAATATAAAAACATTATGCCTGTTAGAGGAACAATATATGACAGAAATAATTTTCCTCTGGCAATATCTTCAGTTAATTATGATCTGTATGCTCTTAAAGGATTTAAAAAATCCGAACTTTTAAAGATAGCAGAAAATTTGTATATAGANTTCAAGCTTGTTGAAGGTGATTATGAAAAAAAGACACTTTTAAAAAGAAATATATCCAAAAAAGANATTNGNTTAATAAAAAAATTAAATTTAAAAAACTTTGAGATTGAAGTTAGACATAGCAGGCATTATCCATTGGGTGATCAAATTGCACCATTGATAGGTTTCGTGGGCAAAGATGGAGCTCAAGAAGGATTAGAAAAAAGTTATGACAGAACTCTTTCAGGTTTAAGTGGCAGAAAGAAATATTTTAAAAATGCCAAACAAGATATCTTTTCACGACCCATTGATATTAAGAAACCTATTCAAGGCACAGACATCAAATTAACTATAGATGCAACAATTCAATTCTATGCATATAAATATCTTGTTGAGGGAATTAAAAATAATAATGCAAAGGCAGGTTCAGTTATCATTCTTGACAATGAAAAGGGTGAGGTTCTTGCTGTGGCTAGTTATCCTTCCTATAATCCAAATAACCCCCAAAGAAAGATTCAAAAGAATAGAGCCCTAGTTGATGCATATGAATTAGGATCAGTAATTAAGCCAATAGTTTTATCAAAAGCAATTGATATCAAAACTATATCGCCAAAAGGGGAGATTGAAATCCCAAGAAGATTGAATCTAAATGACAAGATAATAGTAGACTCTAAGAATTATGAGAGTTTAACACCTCAAGAGATCATTGCTGTTTCAAGTCAAATAGGTGCATCTAAGATTGCTCTTGAATTAGGTTATGAAAATCTAAAAAGAAATTATTTTGATTTTGGCTTTACAAAACCTGTTTCTATTAATTTTCCATCTTCAGCATTTGGATATATGAATATTAAAGAAAATGTTACAGATAAAGAACTTGCAAGTCTGGGTTATGGGTATGGGATTACAATCAGCCCTTTTCAAATAGCAACTGCATATTCAGTTTTTGCAAATGAAGGCATATTTAAAGACTTTAAAATATTAAAAAATCAGGAGGATACTTCAAGAAGGGTTATTTCATCTGATTCAGCAGATTATATTTTGGAGGCTTTGAGTAAAGTTATTAAAGATGGTACTGGCAAGGGAGCTGAGATAAAAGGTTTTTCTGAAGGTGGTAAAACAGGCACTGTACATCAAACTAGGAGAGGTTCTGGATATGCTGAAGATGTATACAGAGCATCTTTTATTGGCATAGCCCCACTAAACAAAAAATCATTAACAATATTTGTTTCTATTGATAACCCTAGTCTAAACTCNTACTCTGGTGGTNTTGTAGCCGCACCAGTTTTTTCAAAAATTGCTGAAAGTTCTCTTAATCATTTGGGATATTATGAAGACGAGTAAGCTTGAGGAAATCTTAGGTATTGACTTCCCGCAGGGAGGTAAAATCTCAAGTGTTACAAATACTTCAAAGAAGATAAAGAAGGGCTCAATCTTTTTTGGGCTGCAAGGAACAAATGAACACGGGAGTAATTATGCTCTTGAGGCATTAGATATCGGGGCTTCGTTTGTTGTTCATAATGACAAAAACTTACAAACAAACAATAAAAGAATTTTTTATATAGAAAATCTAGAGAATAAAATTATTAAATTTCTTGATTCATTTTATGGAATTAATATCAATAATAATAACTTCTTTGCCTTTACCGGAACCAATGGAAAAACATCTTCAGCTTTCCTTAGTCATCAATTGCTAACCAGTATGAGATATGAATCAATTTATATTGGCACCATTGGGGTAAAACATAACAACAAAGAACTTAAAACTTCATTTATTTCAAATACAACCCCTGACATCTTTGAGTTATATGAAATAGTAAATTCTTTTGACTTAGGAATAGGCTCATTAAATATATGCATTGAATTATCATCACATGCGCTTGATCAACAAAGACTCAAAGGCATAGACTGCTTTAAATCGGCAGCTATACTAAATATAGAAAATGATCACCTTGATTATCACGAAAATATTGATTCTTATAAGGAAGCAAAATTTCAAATTTTTAAAACAAATTCACCATTAAGGCTTATTCAAGAGGACCTTATTAGATACAAAAATGAATTTAAGTTTCTTGATAATGCTAACCATAAGCTCATATCTATTAGCAGCAACAATAATTCTGCTGATATTTTTTTTAAGATTAAAGATATTTCAATCAAAGAAGCTGAATTCTGCATTCATATTAATAATTCACTTCAAGGCGAAGAGCATGAAAATGGGAAAAAGTACCTATTTAAATGCAATCTATTTCCAGAATTTAATATTACTAATCTTGTATTTTCAATTTGTTCAATTGGTTTCAATAAATTTTCAGAAAATGTAATTAATGATTTATCTTTCTTAAAACTTCCACCTGGAAGATCCGAATTTATCGAAGATATATCTGCAAATGTTATTGTTGACTATGCCCATAATGAACATGCAATAAAATTTTTCTTAAACTCTATTGGAAAATTCTTTGATAATTTGATTGTAGTATTTGGTTGCGGGGGAAACCGAGACAAAGAGAAAAGATCAAAAATGTTAAAAAATGCAATAGATGGTTCTTCAAAAGTAATTTTTACTAGCGATAATGTAAGAGACGAAACATTTGAAAAGATATTCGATGATGCAAAAAAAGGTAACAGACTTGATAAAGTGATTTCAATTAANGATAGAAAAGAAGCTATTATTCAAGGAAGTAAAATGATTACTGATAAAGATTGTTTAGTTATTTTGGGTAAAGGACATGAACAATACCAAGAAATAAATGGAAGTTTAATAAAGTATAGTGATTTTGAGGTTATAGATGAAATTTATAGCTAGTTCATTAGATATTGAAAAATATCTACATGTCGATATCAATGAATATTTTGCAATTAAAGATATATCAACCGACTCAAGATCTATAAAAAAAGATTCTTTTTTTATAGCTATAAAAGGGAAAAACTTTGATGGAAATGATTATGTTGAAGAGGCGTTCAAAAAAGGTGCAGTTCTTGCTTTGGTTGATGGCGCTAAATTTGCTGACACAAAAAATAATAGGATTATTTATGTAAAGAATACATTACAGGCTCTTGCAAAAATATCAAAAAATATAATTAAAAACTATGACGGAAAAGTTATTGCTATCACTGGTAGTAATGGGAAAACGACAACAACAAGCATCATTGCATCAACACTTAATAATTCTTCATCAACAATAGCTAATTTTAATAATGAAATTGGACTTCCATTAAGTATTTTTAATTCTTCACCAAAATCTAAATATCTTGTATATGAAATTGGCGCATCAAAATTTAATGACATTAATTATCTTAGTGATATTTTAAAGCCTGATATTGGTGTCATTACAAATATTGGTCTTTCTCACCTAGAATCGCTAAAAAACATACAAGGTGTTTTAAAAGTTAAATCTGAAATCATAAATAACATCAAAAAAAATGGTTTTTTAATAGTTCCCAATGACGACAAGTACCATCTTCAGCATTGGAAGAATATTAGAAGCGATATTAAGCTTATGACTTTTGGGCTTAAGGAGTCTTCAGATTTTCATCCTTTAGAACAAAGTTTAAAGACAAATGGCTTACATTTTTTAGTAAGGTCAAAATACCTTGAAAAAATAATAAAAATTAATTCTAAACTAGAAGGCAATCATAATATTGTAAATATTCTTGCAAGCTGTGCCGTACATTATTGCTTAAGCCAAGATATCAATGAATTTGCAAAAAAAATTAAATCTTTGATATTTAAAAATTCTAGACTAACTAAAATTAAATGGATAAAGAACTCAGTATTAATTGATGATACTTATAACGCAAATCCAGATTCTGCGCGAAAATCAATTGATATGTTAAGTAATCATGATAATAAAACCTATTTGATTCTTGGTGACATGCTTGAGTTAGGCAATCATCAGAAAAAGTATCATAAAGAAATTGGTCAATACGCAAAGTTAAAAGGTATAGATGTCTTTCTTGGATTTGGAAATCTTGCAAAATATGCTGTTGATGGCTTTGGCAATAATGGTACTTTTTTTGATACAGAAGATGAGCTTAAAAATTATTTAAAACAAAATATTTCAAAAAAAGATGTTATCTTAATAAAAGGTTCAAGAGGTATGAGAATGGAAAGGTTTATAAATGTTTGAATACTTAGGTACAGTTTTAGTAAGCATAGACCCGGGATTTGATGTTCTTAGGTATCTCACTGTAAGAACTATTGGTGGTACTTTGACGGCACTGATTATATCTATCTTAATGGGGCCCAAAATTATAGGTTTTTTAAAAACTTTACAATTTGAGCAACATGTCAGAAGAGATGGACCTTCTTCTCATTACAAAAAAACTGGAACCCCAACAATGGGCGGATTATTAATTTTATCGTCACTTGTAATATCTACATTGCTTTGGGCCGATCTTGGTAATAGATATATATGGGTTGTCTTAGGGGTAACAATAGGATTTTCAGTGATAGGTTTTTTTGATGATTACCTTAAAATAAAAAATAAGAGCTCCGATGGACTAAGTTCAAAGCAGAAAATTTTATTTCAAACTCTAGTGGCTCTTCTGTCAGTAACATATCTTTATTACTCTGCAGAAATTATTCCTGAGACTTCGTTCATAGTCCCATTTTTTAAAGACCTGATAATTCCAATGTCACCATATATATTTATTTTTACCGGAGTATTTGTTTTAGTAGGATCATCAAATGCAGTGAATCTAACTGACGGCCTTGATGGATTAGCTATTTTGCCTTCTGTATTAATAGGGGGTGCTCTTGGACTAGTTGCTTATTCAATGGGAAACCAATTAATAGCAGACTATTTATATCTTCCTCATTTACCTTTATCTGGAGAGTTGATTGTATTTTGTGGTGCCTTAATAGGCTCCGGCATAGGGTTTCTTTGGTATAACACATATCCAGCTCAAGTATTTATGGGTGACATAGGCTCTCTTACACTAGGCGCTATCCTTGGAATAATTGCCATAATACTCAGACATGAATTGGTTTTTGCAATAATGGCTGGGGTATTTGTTGTGGAGACTCTTAGTGTGGCAATACAAGTTATTTCATATAAAACCAGAGGAAAAAGAGTTTTCTTGATGGCTCCAATTCATCATCATTATGAATTAAAGGGTATGGCAGAACCTAAGATAATTGTTAGATTTTGGATAATCACATTAGTTCTAATACTTATTGCCCTTGCGACTCTTAAGCTCAGGTAGAAAATATGACATCTCTTATTTATGGCTATGGCAAGACCGGTAAGTCATTTGAAAGATTTTTAAAGGATAGGAATTTAAAATACGATATCTTTGATAAGAATAATAAAAAATATAATAAAGATTACGAATATAAAAAATATTCTCAAATTCTTTGCAGTCCGGGAATTCCAAGAAGTACATACAAAAAGCTAACCAAGCTTAACAATAATGTTTTAACAGACTTAGATATTTTTTTTAAAGAAGACAATTCAATAAAAATTGGGATTACTGGTACAAATAGGAAAAGCACAACAGCATTTCATCTTTATCAANTATTTGAAGATTTTGAATCTGCAAGTTTAGTTGGCAATATTGGAAATACTCTTCTTGATAATATTAACAAAGCGAAATATTCAATTATTGAACTCTCAAGCTTTCAACTGGACAAGATGATTGAAAATAATCTTGATTTTGGAATTTTACTAAATATAGATAAAGATCATATAGATTATCACGGCAGTTTTGAGTCATACAAAATAGCTAAACAACGAATATTGGAATCCAATAAAAGTATCTCATATGAACTTGATCCATANAAATTATTTAAGTGGATTACAAAAATAAAACCTAGAAAGATAAATTTCAAAAATCTTCCCTTCAGGTACCAATCCATCTCAAAAAAAGTCATAAATGATTCTAAATCTACTAATTTCCATTCATTAAGTTATGCAATTAAAAAAGCTAATTTTGATTTCGAGGATGAAGAATACATATTAATAACTTGTGGTGACCCAGCAAAGGAAGATTTTAGAAATATAGAAATACTTGGACCAGAACTAGTCTATATATTTGGTGAACATTCTAAAGAAATTGATAAATGCATTATTCACAAAAAAAAGAATGTTTTTGATAATTTAGAAGATATTTTTAAATCTTTTAGGGATAAGCTTGACTCTCAAAACATTCTTTTTTCTCCAGGCTACCCAAGCGGAAAAGACTATAAAGATTTTGAAGAAAGAGGCGACGTATTTAACAAAACCTTAAAGAAATATTTATGAAGATTGATACCAAGGACCTTTTCATTATTCTGCCAATTTCATTCTTATTGATGACTGGAATAATAATGGTTTCCTCCTCTAGTATTTATATTGCCGATGATATGACAAGCAACCCCTTTCATTTTGCTCAAAGACAGGCCTTGTTTATTGCAATAGGTCTTTTAGCATTAATATTTTTTTTATTATTACCATCTGAATTTTTATTTAGGACAGATTGGATATTTATGCTAATAAGTATATTTTTATTAGCAATCCTTTTTGTTCCAGATGTTGGCACAAGTGTAAATGGAAGCATAAGGTGGATTCGATTAGGACCAATAAATATTCAACCATCAGAGGTATGTAAATTTAGTTTAATACTTTACATATCTGGATATTCAGTAAGAAGAATGACAGAAATAAATTCTTTGAGAAGTTTCTTAAAGCCTTTATTTTTATTATTTTTAATTTCCGTTTTGATTATGGGGCAACCAGATCTTGGATCAACTGCAATAGTATGTATTTTAGTAGTAGGTATTCTTTTTTATGCTGGAATATCTTTCATGCAATTATGTCTTTTAATACTGTTAATAGCTTTATTAGGGTATCTTGCAATTACAACCTCACCAATGCGAATAGCTAGAATATTGGCNTTTACNGATCCCTTTGCTGCGGATGTGGTATTGAATGCTGGATGGCAATTATCCAATTCTTTAATAAGTATTGGTCAAGGGGGTTGGTTTGGGGTAGGACTTGGTAATAGCTTCCAAAAGAGTTTTTATTTACCTGAAGCTCATACTGATTTTATATTTGCAATTTTGGTAGAAGAACTAGGTTTGATTGGTGGATTAACTTTAATTTTTTTATTTGTTTTATTATTTGTAGGCTTGGTTCTTATATCTTTTGATTCGTTTAAAAAAGAAAAATATTTTCAAGGATATGCAGTGTTTGGAATATTTCTTTTAATAGCAATACAAGTTTTGTTTAACATAGCTGTGAATATTGGTCTTCTGCCTACAAAAGGGCTTACACTTCCATTTATTAGTTATGGAGGCACCAGTATTATTATAATGTTATCTTTAATCGGTATAGTCTTAAGAATAAATAATGAAAATAAAATTTTGTAAGTGATGAAATTTTTGATAGTAGCAGCAAAAACTGGCGGACATGTCTTTCCAGCATTTTCTGTTTCTGANGAATTGTTAAAATTTAATCATGAAATAATAATCTTAGGCACTGGTTCTGAAATAGAAAATAAAGCTTTTAAAGATTTAAACTCTAAGTCTTATAAATTGTTAATTCAGGGATTCCGTGGCAATAATTTTTTTACAAAAATCAAAGTATTATTTCAGGTTTTCATCAACATATTTAAAGTTATAAAAATTATAAAAGTCGAAAAAATAGATGCAATGATTGGTTTTGGTGGCTTTATTACTGTTCCTGCTGGATTTGCATGTTGGTTAAGAAATAAACCTATATTTCTTCATGAGCAAAACTCAGTATTAGGATCAGCCAATAAAATATTATCAAAAATTTCTAAAATTAATTTTTTGGGTATGCCAATCAAAAATATAAATAATTCAATTATTAGTGGTAATCCTATAAGAGATGCATTTTTTAACTCTGAAGAAGAGCATGTAAATAATAAGAATATTAATATATACATCACTGGAGGAAGCCAAGGNGCTGATTATATTAACGAAAATGTACCAAAAGCATTAAAAAGNTTCTCAAATATAAANATAAANCATCAATGNGGAAAGAATAAATCAGATANAGTNAAGNCNATCTACTTAAATAANAATATNGATGCCGAAGTTTTAGATTTTTATTCNAATCCTCAAGAACAGATCTTNTGGTCTGATTTTGTAATCTCGCGAGCTGGAGCCCTCAGTTTGGCTGAATTCATTTCTATGAAAAGAGGTGTTCTTATGATTCCTCTGCCAACCGCAATAGATAATCATCAGCTAAAAAATGCTGAATCAATTTTCGCTGAAGGTATTGGAATAATTCATCAACAAAAAGATTCCATTGATTCTCTTGTGCTTAAGTTAAAGGAAATCATAAACAACAAAGATTTTGAAAATTGGAAACAAATAAAATCCAACCGACATAATAAAGCAAAAAAAATCATCCTTGATAATATCCATAAATATTTTAATCAAAATGAAAAAATTTGAAAAAGTAAAGAATATTCATTTTGTTGGTATTGGTGGCGCCGGGATGATAGGAATTGCAAAAGTTCTTCTACAAAAAGGATATTCAATATCTGGATCTGATTTAAACTTTTCAAATGATTTAATTAGACTTCAAAATGATGGGGCAAAAGTTTATGAGGGGCACGCAAAAGAAAATATAACAGGAGCTGATCTCTTAGTTATTTCATCCGCTATAAGTGAAAATAATCCAGAAATTATTCAAGCTAGAGAGCAACAAATTACAATCATACCAAGAGCAGAAATGCTCGGAAGTATTATGATTGGTTATGAGAGTATTGCAGTGGCAGGTAGTCATGGGAAAACAACAACTACGAGCATGATTGCAAAAATCTTCAGTCAAGCAGACTTGAGCCCAACTTATGTTGTAGGTGGAAAAATTCTTAGTACTGATGAAAACTCTGATCTAGGAAAAGGAAAATATTTGGTTGCTGAGGCTGATGAAAGTGATGGTACTTTTATTCATCTTCAACCTGATGTTGCCTTGGTAACAAATATAGATGATGATCACTTAGCTCATTACAATAATATTTTTGAAAATTTGTTAGACTCATTTGTTGCATTTTTGGAAAATATTCCTTTTTGGGGTTATATGGTTATAAACGGCGATGATGAGGATGTTCTAAAAGTATCAGAAAGAATTTCTAGGAAAAAAGTTACTTTTGGTGAGACTGAAAATTGTAACTATAAAATTACAGATGTAAGATCATTAAATGGAAATCAGTCATTTAATATCCTTGATGTAAGAAAAAACCACTCTTACAAGTTTTCTTTAAATATACCCGGTAAGCATAATGTATTTAACGCTGCTGGATCAATTGCAGTTGCTCTTGAGGAAGGTATTAAAATTGATGCAATTCAAAAAGCTATCTCTGAATTTTCAGGAGTAGGGAGAAGATATGAAAAACATAAAATTAATATTTCTTCAAAGGATATAGTTTTAATTGATGATTATGGCCATCACCCTATTGAAATAAATGCAAATTTGAGTGCCATAAAGGAAGAATATCCTTACAAAAAAGTATGTATGATTTTCCAACCACATAGATACACTCGAACCGAGCAACTTTTTGATGATTTTGTTAAGGTTCTTTCTCAGGTTGATTCATTAATATTGTTAGACATATATTCTGCAAGTGAAAAACCTATTGACGGTATAAATTCTCAAACAATTGTTAGAAAAATTAAAGAAAAAGGTCATGAGGATGTTATTCATGTTGCAGATCATGATGAAATAATCGATGCTTTGCATTCTAAGAAGGATAATATCGATATATTAGTAACTCAGGGCGCTGGAAGTATTTCGAAAGTTTGTGACACTATTATTAATGATGTATGAAATAAATAATATTGCGGTACTTTACGGTGGGAATTCATCTGAAAGAGAAATATCTTTAGAGAGCGGGCGTGGAGTTCATAAATCAATTTTAGAATTAGGTTATAAATCAACGCTTATTGATTTTAAAGATATTCAAAATTTGGAAGAGTTGAAAAAATATGACTATGTATTTATTGCCCTTCATGGCTTTGAGGGTGAGGGAGGTAAACTTCAGGAAGATTTAAAAAAATTAAATATACCGTATTCTGGATCTGACTCTAGTGCATGCAAGAATACTTGGAATAAAAAAATAACAAAAGAAATTTTAGATAAAAATAATATTAAAACACCTAAGTGGCTAGAGATTAAGTTTGATAAGAAAATTATTCAAGATGGACTAAACGAATCATTTGATAAGTTTCGACCTTTTGACTATTTGTTCCTTAAACCACAAGAGGATGGTTCAAGTATAGATATTTTTAAAATCAGCGATAATGAAAGCCTAAAAGAGGCTTATCAAAAATGTATTAATCCCGATAGAGACTTCATTTTTGAAGAATATGTTAGGGGAAGGGAGCTTACAGTAACCATAGTTAATAAAGAGTGNTNCCCNCCNCTTGAAATCATTACTAGTAACGATTTCTATGATTATGAAGCNAAATACATTTCTGATGATACNCAGCATATTNAAGCTGACTTAAACGAAAAAGAANTAAAACAAATAAAATTAACNTCTTTGANTGCTTTTGAAGCACTTAATTGCAAAGGCTGGGGAAGAGTNGATTTGCTTGAAGATGAAGAGGGTAATTTTAATGTTATTGAAATAAATACTGTACCGGGAATGACAGCTCATAGCAATGTACCAAAATCTGCTAGCTTATTAGGGCTATCATATAACGATGTAGTACAAGAAATTATAAATGCATCTTTTTAAAAAAATATTTTTACTACACACCTTATTTTTTTCAGTACATTCATTTGGGCAATATGAAATAAAAATAAATTTTGAATCTGGTATTGAATTTAAATCACAAACTAAATTAATTAAAAATATTCAAAACTTGGATACTAGAAATGAAATCGAAAGATTAATTAAAGAGCAAGATTGGATTGATGAGTATTCAATTATTTACAAACCATTACAAAGAAAAATAATTTTAAATATAAAAAATAAAGAACCACTCTTTGCTTTAAACGAAATTTTTTTTTATGACATTAATCTAAATAAGTTCAAATATGACATATTAAGCAAAGATTTAATTTTTGTTTATGGACCAGTAAATAATCTTGAAGATATTATTAAAATTATAAATATTGTCTCGAAGTCATTTAGTATAGATAAGATTAATTATAATCATGTAACAGGATGGGAAGTAATATCTACGGAGACAATTATTCGGTTTGGAAAAAATATATCAGATATTAAAGTCAAAAATTTTGAAGATACAGTGAATTATTTGTTAGAGATTGGAAGAATACCTAGTATTATAGATATAAGATATAAGGATGGAGTCGCAATAAATTATGGCAGTAGGTAAAAATTCTAATATGATTGTTGGTTTAGATATAGGAACCTCAAAGGTTGTATGTATTGTTGGTAAATACAATGATGAAAATAAATTAGAAATTGTTGCTTTAGGCGCTTATCCATCAAGTGGCCTCAAGAAGGGAGTTGTTGTAAACATAGATGCAACAACTGATGCAATAAGTAAAGCTGTAGAGCAAGCACAGTCAATGATTGAGGAAAAAATTAAGTCTGTTTTTGTTGGCATAGCTGGCAATCACATTAAAAGTCTTAATTCTCAAGGTGCTGTTGGAATAAAGGATAAAGAAGTAACTCCATATGATATTGATAGAGTAATTGATTCCGCTCAAGCGGTTTCTATTCCATCAGATCAAAGGGTTCTTCATGTTTTACCTCAAGAATTTGTAATCGATGGTCAGGAGGTCAGCTTGGACCCATTAGGGATGTCAGGTGTTAGGTTAGAAGCAAAAGTCCATTTAGTCACATGTGCTAACAGCGCAATTAAGAATATAGAAAAATGCATTAAGAATTGTGGTTTAGGTGTTGATGGTTTTGTTCTTGAACAGCTAGCAAGCTCTCATTCAATTTTGTCTGATGACGAGAAAGATCTGGGTGTGTGCTTAGTTGATATTGGAGGCGGTACAACAGATATTGCTATATTCAATTCAGGATCAATTGTATTTACTGGAGTAATTCCAATTGCGGGTGACCAAGTAACTAGTGATATTGCTCAAGCTCTAAGAACACCAACCCCTCAAGCTGAGGATATAAAGCAAAAACATGGCTGTGCTGTAACTGAGTTCACAAAAGAGGATGAAACAGTTGAAGTTCTTGGTGTTGGTGGTAGGCCACCAAGGGAACTTTCAAGAAGTTCATTGGCAGACATCATTCAACCGAGATACTCTGAACTATTTGATTTGATTAAAGCTGAAATAACTAGAAATGGTTTCGAGGATAAAATTTCTGCTGGAATTGTTTTTACTGGTGGTACATCAAAAATGGAGGGAGTTGTTGAACTCGCAGAATCTATTTTTCAAACTTCTGTAAGATTGGGTATACCATCAAAATTTCATGGCATGGAAACAATTTTACAGAATCCAATATACTCAACATCCATTGGCCTTATAGAGCATGGACATAAGCAACTAAATAATGAGATGCTTGCAGAACAAAATCAGGGCTTCTTCTCAAAGCTGCTCAAGATAGTTAAAAGCGAATATTGATATTCAATATTAATTGAATTAGAATGCACCTTCCTTGGTTTTTGCATTAGGTAAAAATCTTTAACCATAAGGAAAAATATGAATAAATACGAAGCAGTAATAATATTAAATCCAAATCTTTCAAGTAAAGCTGATTCATTTCTCAAAGAATTCGAAACTTTACTTTCATCAAATTCATTCAAGATAATTAAAACTGAAGACGTGGGTCGAAGACAGTTAGCCTATTCAATCAACAATCATAATAAAGGACATTATCTACTTTTTAACTTGGAGGGAGATCCTTCAAAGTTAATAGAAATAGAGAATAAAATTAAATACAACGAATCCATAATTAGACATTTATTTATTAATGTTAAATCTCATAATGGAGAAGATTCTCAACTATTAGTAGAATCCAAAACTAAGAAAAAAGATTCTGAAGTTGAAGACATTTCGTCTAAAGTTGAAGCTAAAGAAACTATTGAGACTGAGAAGAAAGATAATAAAGAAGAAGATGCTGATAAAATGGAAGACAAAACAAAGACCGAAAATGATTCTGTTGAGGTAAAAGATGAGTAAGTACAGCCTACCCAAAAATTTTGATTACAAAGACGTAAATATACTAAAACAATTTATTACTGAAACTGGAAAAATTATTCCTGCAAGAGTAACAGGAGTTACAGCATCTAATCAAAGAAAACTTACAAAGTATATTAAAATTGCTAGGTTTTTAGCTTTGATTCCATATACTGATATGCATAAATAATCATGAAGATAATACTTTTAGACAAAATACAAAGACTTGGCGAGATAGGCGATATTGTTGAAGTTAATTCAGGTTATGCCCGTAACTTTTTAATACCACAAAAAAAAGCAGCATTTGCAAGTGAGTCTAACATTGCTGAGGTTGAATCAAAGAAAGATGAATTAGCTGCGATGTCTGAAGATATATTAACTCAAGCAAGAGCAAGGGCTGAAAGTATTGAAAGTTCAGAATGTGAAATTTTTGTCCCTGTAACTGAAGAAGGGGCACTTTATGGCTCTGTAGGTACAAGAGAAATATCTGAAGCTTTTACAGCCAAAGATATTGCAATAGACAAAAGTGAGGTTCAACTTCCTGATGGTCCTTTGAAAGAAACTGGTGATCATAATGTTTCTATCAGTATTCATCCTGAAGTTACAGTAGAAGTTTTAGTAAAAGTATCTCCAGAGTAGTTGTATATTTTGAAATATGATGTAAAAATCATATTCCGATGTCAGATATAAATATTAACCAAAACGAACAAGCACGAGAAGCTGAAAGAGCTGTATTAGGTGGCTTGATGCTTGAAACTCAGAGATTTGATACCGTAATACAAGTTATAAAAGAAAATGATTTTGATGGAAAAGATCATCAAATTATTTTTCAGTCAATGTCAGAGCTTATTGAAGAAAATAAGCCGCTAGACCCACTTACTGTTTCTGAAAAGCTTGATAACAAAAACTCTCTTAATAAAGTTGGCGGCAAAGAGTATTTAATTGAACTTGCAACATCAACACCTTCTGCAGCAAACCTAGAAGCATATGCAGAGATAATTAGACAACGGTCAATTACAAGAAAANTAATGAAAGCAAATTCTGATATTTCAGAGTTAATATCAAANCCCCAAGGACAAGATGGAGCTTCATTATTAGATAAGGCTGAGAGTATGATCTTTGCTTTAAATGATGAAACTAATCAGAATGATCAAAGTTTACAATCAATGAAAGAACTTATTCCATCGACAATGGATAGGCTACATGAGTTATCAAATAAATCAGGGGGATTAATTGGAGCATCAACTGGATTTAAAGACTTAGATAATAAATTACAAGGAGTTCAAAACGGTGATCTTATTGTGGTTGCTGGAAGACCAAGCATGGGTAAAACATCACTAGCTATGAATATAGCAGAGAACGTATTATTGGATGATGATTCTCAAGGCGCTGTATTAATTTTTAGTTTAGAAATGCCTGGCGAATCATTAACTACAAGAATGCTTTCGGGAATATGTAAACTCGATCAACAAAATGTAAGATCAGGTATGTTGAAGGACGATGAATTAAGATTGTTACTTCAACAAAGTGAAANATTAAAGAATTTACCTTTGTGGATAGATGATAGTTCTATTTTGTCCCCTATGGAACTAAGAGCAAAGGCAAGAAGACTTGCCAGAACAGAAGAGAATGGCCTCTCATTGATAGTAGTAGATTATTTGCANCTCATGCAACTCCCATTATCAAGCGAAAATAGAGTAAATCAGATTTCAGAAATATCAAGATCATTAAAATCACTAGCAAAAGAATTAAATGTTCCTGTTGTTGCATTGTCACAGTTAAATAGAGCAGTTGAGCAAAGACCAAANAAAAGGCCAATTATGGCAGATTTAAGAGATTCTGGTGCAATTGAACAAGATGCTGACGTAATATTATTTATATACAGAGACGAAGTTTATAATGAAGATTCAGATCAGGGAAATAAAGCTGAAATCATAATTGGAAAACAAAGAAATGGACCTATTGGTACCGTAAATCTTACCTTCTTGAAAGAATTTACACGTTTTGAAAACTTTTCTACAGATAGTTTTTATGAATCTTTTGAATGACCACATTAAATTCTGAGTTATTAATAAATCCTGAAATATTTAGAAGCAATATCGCTTATATAAAAAGCCGTATGAAACCATCTTCNAATTTCATGTCAATAATAAAATCTGATGCTTATGGCCATCATTTAGANAGTATTGTAAAAGATATTGATGATTTNTCTGANGGATATGGAGTNGTAAGAACTGATGAGGCNATAAAAATAAGATCATTATCTAATAAGAAAATTCTTTTAATGCAAGGAATATATAATGATGAAGACTACAAATTAGCCAGAGACAATAATTTAGATATAGTCGTTCATAATTCCAATCAATTTAATTTAATAAAAAATAAAAATAGTTTTGAAAATTTGTGGTTCAAAGTTAATACCGGCATGAACAGGCTTGGATTTGAAATTAATGAATTTGTTAACATTTATGATAAATATTTAACCGATACTAAATTCACATTAATGACTCATTTGGCATCGTCAAATGATCCTAAGTCAAAATCTAATGCAAAACAATTCTCATTATTTGAAAGNCTGCATAATAGATTACATTCAGATGTNTCNCTTAGTATAGCTAATACAGGATGTATCATGAATTTTCCTGAAAAATCTTATAATTGGGTTCGATGTGGTATTGGAATATATGGCGGCTATCTAAATGATGAAAATCTAAAGACTGCAATGACTCTTAGATNACCTATCATTAACTTAAGGACAATTTCAAAAGGTGAATGCGTTGGCTATGATGGAAGAGCGATTGCTAAAAAGGATATGAAAATAGCCTCTGTATATTTAGGTTATGCAGATGGGCTACCTGTCGGTATCAAAGATGGCACCAAAGTTCATATCAATGGTAATGAAGCTAAAGTCTTTGGAAAGGTGAGCATGGATATTACTACNATAGATGTTTCTAGTATAAAAGAATGTAATGTTGGTGATTGGTGTGAGTTCTTTTCGCCTCATTTACCAATTTCAAATATAGCCAAGTCAAATGACCTCATATCGTATTATTTGATGACAAGTATTAAATCACGAGTAAAAAAGATATATAAAAATATTAATTAATCTGTTATTCTGTTTTCCCATCATGAATAAATTTAATGATGGCCAATACTAAGTATATTTTTATTACTGGCGGTGTAGTTTCCTCACTAGGAAAAGGCATAGCTGCAGCATCCATTGGAGCTCTTTTAGAATCTAGAGGACTTTCAGTATCCTTAATTAAAGTTGATCCATATATAAATGTCGATCCAGGCACAATGAGCCCATTTCAACATGGAGAGGTCTTTGTTACAGAAGACGGAACAGAAACAGACCTAGATTTAGGCCATTATGAAAGATTTGTAAGATTCAAAGCATCAAAAAAAAATAATTTTACAGCAGGAAAAGTATATGAAACTGTAATTCGAAATGAAAGAAAAGGTAGCTATCTTGGTGGAACGGTTCAGGTTATTCCTCACATAACAAATGAAATTAAGAAAAGGATTAAAGAAGGTGGTCAAGGTAAAGATATCGCTATAGTTGAAGTCGGCGGAACAGTTGGTGATATTGAAAGCCAACCATTTGTTGAAGCGCTTAGACANATGGCGCTNGAATTACCCAATTCATCATGGGCATTTGTTCACTTAACACTTGTTCCCTATATCAATGCTTCTGGAGAACTGAAAACAAAACCGACTCAACATTCAGTAAAAGAACTCAGGTCATTAGGGATAGGACCGGATGTTCTTGTTTGCAGATCAGAACAAGAACTACCAAATGAAGAGAAAAATAAAATTGCATTATTTTGTTCAGTTCCAAATGACAATGTAATTTCGATGCATGATGTTGAAACCGTTTATTCAATACCGCTATTGCTTTATAAGCAAAAGGTTGATGAGATCATCTTGAAGAAACTAAAGATAAAAACAAAAAAACCTAACTTAAACGATTGGAAAAGAGTTATTAAAGCAAAATTACATCCTGTAAAAGAAGTAAATGTTTCATTTGTTGGAAAGTACACTGAGTTAAAAGATTCATATAAATCAATAAATGAGGCTCTTGAACATGCTGGAATACAAAACAAGGCTAAGGTAAATATCAATTTTGTAGAAGCCGAAAAAATTACACCCAAAAATGTTAAAAGAATTTTAAAACAATCTGATGCTGTCCTAGTTCCAGGAGGCTTTGGTGAAAGAGGGGTTGAGGGAATGATAACTGCATGTAAATATGCAAGAGAAAATAATGTTCCTTATCTTGGAATATGTTTAGGCATGCAAGTTGCGATTATTGAATATGCTAGACATGTCCTTAAATTAAAATCCGCAAACAGTACAGAGTTTGATATAGAAACGCCTTTTCCTGTAATTGGATTAATTACTGAGTGGAGTGATATTTCAGGTAAAAAAGAAAAAAGAAATATCAATTCAGACTTGGGAGGGACGATGAGACTTGGTGGTCAGGTATGTGAGTTAAAGAAAGGCTCCAATTCATTTAAAATGTATAAAAATAGTAAAATTATTGAAAGACACCGTCATAGGTATGAGGTTAACCCAAAATTTAAAGATAAAATGATTGATATGGGACTAGATGTGGTTGGGACATCAATTGATGGTAAGCTAGTAGAGATGATTGAGATTCCAAAGCATAAATGGTTTTTAGCATGTCAATTCCATCCTGAATTTACATCAAATCCAAGAGATGGACATCCAATATTTAATAGCTATATTAAGAGCACACTTACTAAAAAATAATTTATGAAACTTAGAGATTTTAACATTGGCAATTCAGAAAAAATGACCTTAATGGGTGGCATGAATGTTTTGGAATCTAGAGACTTGGCATTGCAAATTGCTGAAAGCTTTAAAGAAATAACAAACAATTTAAATATCAACTATATTTTTAAAGCTTCTTTTGATAAAGCAAACCGNAGCTCAATGAATTCATTTAGAGGGCCTGGCATGGAAGAAGGTTTAAAAATACTTCAAGAGGTTTCAAATGAATTTGATGTTCCAGTTATTACAGATATACATGAGCCATCTCAAGCTCAGCCTGTAAGTGAGGTTTGTGAAGTTATCCAAATTCCTGCTTTCTTGGCCAGACAAACTGATTTAGTGAACTCTGCTGCAAAAACTGAATCAATAATTCAATTTAAAAAACCTCAATTTTTATCTGCTCCAGAAATGTCTAATGTTATCGAAAAATGTACCGAGGCGGGCAATTCAAATATTACATTGTGTGAAAGAGGTAATTCTTTTGGATATAACAATTTAGTTGTTGATACTATCAATTTTCAAATTCTCAAAAAATTATCAAAACCCGTTATTTTCGATGTTACACACTCACTTCAACTTCCGGGAGGCTTAGGTAGTGCTACTGATGGTCGTAGAGAGTATGTATTAAGTTTGGCAAAAGCAGGTATCTCTCAATCCATTGCTGGACTTTTTCTCGAAGCCCATCCAAACCCTGATCAAGCTAAGTGTGACGGACCCTGTGCATTACCACTCGCAATGCTTAAAGATTTTTTAGTCCAAGTAAAGGACTTAGATGATTTCGTTAAAGATCAGGAAGACATAGATATTACATAAAAAATGGCAAATATAATTGGAACTAAAGCAATTCAAGTTTTTGATTCAAGAGGTATTCCTACGATTTCTTGTAAAGTATTTTTAGATGATGGAAATTATGGCGTTGCAATGGTTCCAAGCGGAGCATCTACTGGTTCAAAAGAAGCNCTCGAATTAAGAGATGGAACAAAAAAATATCATGGTAAAGGAGTGCAGAATGCTGTTCAAAATATAAATGATATTTTAGGACCTCTAATAATTGGGAAAGACGCAAATAATCAAGAAGAAATTGATGAAATTTTGATTAGTTCTGATGGAACATCAGATAAATCAAGATATGGCGCAAATGCTATTTTAGCTATCTCTCTNGCAGTATCTCATTCAGCATCAGTAGGAAATAAAATANCTCTTCATGACCATTTTTCTAATTTATATGAAAATATTGTTGGTGAAAAACATGATCAGAATATACCAATGCCAATGCTAAATATTCTCAATGGCGGCGAACATGCAAATAACAATATAGATATCCAAGAGTTTATGATTATTCCAAGTGAGGCAAAAAGCTTTAGGCAAGCAATGCAATGGTCCACAGAAATATATGCTAATTTAAAAAATATCATAGAAAAATCTGGATTATCAACATCNGTTGGAGATGAAGGTGGATTTGCTCCAGATTTAAAGAACAACGAAGAAGCAATAAAAATTATTNTTGATGCAATTATTGAATCAGGATTGGAACCNGGAAAAGATGTAAACATAGCCTTAGATTGTGCAGCTAGCGAATTTTTTGATGGCAACAGCTATGTCTTAAAGGGTGANAATAAAAAANTATCTTCAGCTGAATTTGTAGATTATTTAGATGATTTGGTAAAAAAATATCCTATTACATCTATTGAAGATGGTATGGATGAAAATGACTATAATGGCTGGCAATTACTAACTAAAAAAATTGGAGATAGGTGCCAGCTTGTGGGAGATGACTTATTCGTTACAAATAAAAGTATACTTGAAGATGGTATTAAAGAGGGTATGGCTAATGCTATCTTGATAAAGTTTAATCAGGTTGGATCAATAACTGAAACAATAAAAACTATAGAATGTGCAAATAAACACAGATACAAATCTATAATTTCACACAGGTCTGGAGAAACAGAAGATACCACAATAGCAGATTTAGCAATTGGACTAGGTGTTGGTCAAATTAAAACAGGAGCCCCTTGTAGATCAGATAGAGTTGCAAAATATAATAGATTGCTTTGGATTGAAGAAGAAAATAGCCACATTCTTCTTAAATGAAGAAGTTATACATATTAATAATTTGCTTTCTAGCTCTAATAGCAGCACTTTTATTTAGAAGTATTTTCTTTGGCGAAAAGAGTTATGGTTTTAAGAATCAACTAAAAATAGAAAATGAAGCTCAGCAAAAAATCAATTCTGAACTTAAAGAGGAAAATAAAATCCTAGAATTTGAAATAAATAATGCTAAAAACTCAAACGATCATGTTGAAAATTTTGCGAGAGAAAACTTAAATCTTTCATATCCTGATGAAGAATTTATAATCTTTGATAAAGAAGACAAAATAGAAGATGAAAAAAGATAGCCTATTAGCAATTATTGCCGGAGCCGGAGTTGGTTCAAGATTTGAATCTGAAATTCCAAAGCAATATTTAATACTCAATGGTAAGTCTGTTATTGAAAGGGCTGTTGAACCCTTTTTATGTTCCGATTATGTGAAAAAAATAATTATCGTTATATCTAAAGACGACTTATTAGTTAATAAACAAAGCTTCTATGATTCAAGCAAGGTTGAATTTATTCATGGAGGAGAAAAAAGAGCTAATTCAATCATGAATGCAATAGAATCAGTTGATTTAGATGAGTATGAATATGTACTTACTCATGATGCAGCGAGACCTAACATTAATGAAAAAGATATAGAAATTCTTTATTCAGATATTCTAAATAAGAATTCGTGCTGTGCTTATTTTTATTCTCCTGTTTATGACTCCATCAAAAAAGTTGGCACAGAAACAGATAAAACAAAAGATAAAAATGAATATGTTTTAGTCCAAACTCCACAAATTTCAAAATTAAATGAATTAAGAAATGCTTTGATTAAATGTGACAAAAGTAATATATGCATTCCAGATGAATCATTTGCTATTGAGCGTTTAGGGTTACCGATTTCAAGAATTCTTGGAAGAAGATCTAATATAAAAATTACTGAAAAACATGACTTTGATCTTTTAAATAATTTTACGACAAGAGGTGGGACTGGCTTCGATCTTCATAGATATGAAGATGGTTCAGGTATCATTCTTGGTGGACATATGCTGGAATGTAATCTGCAAATTATTGCTCATTCGGATGGAGACGTTTTATTACACTCAATAGCTGATTCAATATTAGGAGCTTCTGGCCAAGGCGATATAGGAAAATATTTTTCAGATAAGGACCCTGCAAACCGGGGAATTGATAGCAAAAAGATTATCGAATTTTGCCTCGAAAGCTTAAAGGATAAAAATCTTGAGATTTATAATATTGATGCAACTGTTATATGTGAGTTTCCAAAAATAAATCCTCATAGAGATTTAATCCTAAAAAGTCTCTCAAAAATATTAAAAACTCCAGTTGAAAGGATTGGCTTAAAGGCAACAACCTCAGAACAAATAGGCATTATTGGTAAAAATAAAGCTATTGCGGTTCAAAGCTTTGTAAATCTCATAGAGGTATCATGAAAATATTGCTTACAAATGATGACGGATATGATGCTAAAAACATTCAAAATCTTTATAAAAAATTATCTGAGGATAATGAGGTATGGATTATAGCTCCAAAGCATAACTGCAGTGGAATGAGCGCAGCAATATCTTATCTAAAAGAAATAGATATCGAAAAAATATCAGAAAGAATTTATGCGGTCGATGGAACTCCTGCCGATTGTACGTATTTTGGGTTACTAAGCATTGTTGACTTTGAATTTGATATTGTAATATCTGGGATTAATCATGGTGCAAACATAGGAAACGATGTCCTTTATTCAGGAACGGTAGGAGCTGCTGTTGGTGGAAGAAATTTGAGGTATCCTCCAATTGCTATTTCTGTAGCATCATACGATGCAAAAGATATTGACTTTCTATCAAATAAATCTGTTGAAATAATTAATACAATTATTAAAAATCATAATGAATATGATGGAATGGTAGTTAATATTAATTTTCCAGATATAAATGAGAGTGAGTATAAAGGAATTAAAGGAACTGCAATTTCAAAAAGAGGTGTTCCTGCTAAACCTATTCCTGTCGAAAATAATGGTAAATTAAGGTTTCGCTACAATTATTCTGGTGAACCTTTAGACGAAGATTTTCAAACAGATGCTCAAGCGATTAAAGAGGGTTATGTATCAGTATCAGTGCTTGATTATTCTTTAAATTCCAAAATTTTTATTGATAATTTATCAAAAACCTTTAATGAATAATTCAGGTTTTACCTTAAGAAGGGTTAGAGAAGAGATGATAGAGAATCTTCTTAATCTTGGTATCAAAGACTTCAGAGTGCTTGATGCAATATCTCAAGTACCAAGACATATTTTTGTTGATGAAGCTTTAAGATCAAGAGCATATGAAAATAGATCACTTACAATTGGATATCAACAAACAATATCGCAACCATATATTGTTGCAAAAATGACAGAGCTTTTAATCTCACATACCAAATCAAGAGGAAAAATTTTTGAACGTGTTTTAGAGTTGGGTTCGGGCTGCGGATATCAGTCAGCAATATTATCTTATTTTTGCGAGCAAGTTGATGCAATAGAAAGAATAAAACCATTAGTTCAAAAATCCCGTGAAAATTTAGCAGATTTAAAAATTCATAATGTTAAATTTAAACATGGAGATGGTTTTATAGATTGGAGCGAATCTATTAAATATGATGGAATTTTATGCGCTGCTGCACCAAGATCGTATCCGGAAGATTTAGTATCAATTCTTAAAAATGATGCCAAATTAGTTATTCCTGTTGGAGGAAGCAACCAAGTATTAAAAACAATTAGAAAAATTAATGATAATGAAATTGAAGAAAATACTTATGATGATGTTTCTTTTGTTCCGATGCTTCCAGGAATATCAGAAGGCAGGATGGATTAATGACGGAAAGATTAAAATTTTTTGTTGCTGGATTCTTTATTGGTATAGCAGAACTTTTACCAGGAATCTCAGGCTCTACGGTGGCTGTTGGATTTGGTATTTATGATCGAATTATAAAAACATTATCAGAAATAAGACCTAAGAACTTTTCTTATAATATTAAAAACTTAAATAAGATTTTCCATTTAGATTTAATGCTTTTGTTATTAATATCGATGGTATCTAGCATTATTTTCTTCTCAAAAGCCATACTTTATTTATTTATGAACTTTAATTCTGCTTTTGAAATTTCACTTTCAGTGGTCATGATTTTAATAAGTCTTTACATTATTAAGGATTTTATTTTTCAAAAGCAAAGACTTTTTTTATTTATTATTATCGGAGCTTTTTTTGGTTTTGCGATTAATCAAATTCCTAATCTGGAAACAAGTAACAATTTCATAATTTTAGTTTTAATGGGTTTAATTGCTTTTTCATTTTTCCTAGTTCCAGGAATCTCTGGTAGTGCAATATTATTATCTTTGGGTTCGTATAAGCTAGTTATTGAAGCAATTGCTGAAATAAATTTTACAGTTCTAGTGCCTTTTGCCATTGGGAGCCTCATAGCTCTATATTTTTTGCCGAAGATCATATTTAATCTGGTAGATAAATTTAATGAACAGTTAATGAGTTTTTTTTCAGGATTGATTTTTGTGGCAGGACTGAGTTTAGTTTTTTAGAGTTCTAATTTGAACATTTGAAAATTGATTCTTTTGAAGAAATTCCATAATCTTCATTGCCCATTCGTGATATGCCTTTCCTTCTACGTCAAGATTCACGACCTGACTCCTATCTAGATTATCTAAAAGAGTATTTTCAAAGATAATATTATCAACAGCTGATAATTCATCAATCTTGAATTTTGAATTATTNAGAACAATTTCACCATTATCATAAAGAATAATATTGTTTGATTTTAATTCTGGTGTTTTATCCTCCTGAGATTCAATGCCAATATTTAAAAATTGAATTTTTTCATTAACATCTTTAAACGCATCTGCATCTGGAAGAGGGTCTTTTGCTTCAGTTATATTTTCATAAACATCAGCTAATTTTGCATTAATCTCTACAAATTCAATTTGATTTTCTGGTAATTCATCATCAGCATATATTGCTTCAATTGGACATTCAGGCTCACATAAGCCACAGTCAATACATTCGTCAGGATGAATAACTAAGAATTCTGGACCTTCATAAAAACAATCTACAGGGCAGACTTCTACACAGTCGGTGTATTTACATTTAATACATGATTCTGTTACAACGTATGCCATAATTTAGAATGAAGAATTTTAACCTACTAATATTTAAATTTACATAAAAGTGTTTAAAAAATTTAAAATTTGATTTATACTGTATAAATATACAGTAAGGAGTTAATTATGCCTAAATCAAAAGATACCACTTCAAANTCTCTAAAAGATACTATTAGTGATATAGATAATCATTTCGGTAAAGGAACTGTAATGAGAATGGGAGATAGAGAGAATCTAGACATCCCGTCAATATCAACAGGATCATTGGGACTAGATATTGCTTTAGGAATAGGTGGAATACCCAAAGGAAGAGTGACTGAGATATATGGACCAGAATCATCTGGCAAGACTACACTAACATTGCAGATCATTGCACAATGCCAAAAAGAAGGAGGAACTTGTGCTTTTATTGATGCTGAACATGCTTTAGACCCTCAGTATGCAGAAAAACTTGGCGTAAATGTAGATGAACTTCTTCTATCTCAACCTGATACTGGAGAGCAGGCACTTGAAGTTGCTGATATGCTNGTNAAATCCAAAAGTGTTGATTTGGTNATTATTGATTCAGTTGCTGCATTAGTTCCTAGAGCAGAAATTGAAGGAGANATGGGCGACCATCANGTNGGNCTTCAAGCAAGACTAATGTCTCAAGCNCTTAGAAAAATTACAGGAAATATCCAAAGATCTGGTGCTACTGTGGTTTTTATCAATCAAATAAGAATGAAAATTGGTGTAATGTTCGGAAGTCCAGAGACTACTACCGGCGGTAATGCTCTTAAGTTTTATTCATCTGTAAGACTTGATATAAGAAGAATTGGTGCAGTCAAAGAGGGTGATGAAGTAGTCGGAAATGAAACAAGAGTTAAAGTTGTCAAAAACAAAGTATCCCCTCCATTTAAACAGGCTGAATTCCAAATCATGTACGGAATGGGAATTAATCAAGAAGGTGAAATGTTAGACTATGGAAATAAACTTGGATTAGTTGAAAAATCTGGGGCATTTTATAAGTTAGACGGCGAAACTATTGGACAGGGTAAAACGAAAGCTAGTTTATTTTTAAAAGAAAATGCTAAAGTCAAAAATAAGCTNGTTAAAGAAATTCGATCTTCATACATAACATCTAAATCAAAATAACTTTTTTTGATACAATAATCCCTATTAATTTATTTTTGTAGGGATTTTTTTATGGCAGAGAAAGCATATATTGTTGAAGCAGTAAGAACTGCTGGTGGAAAGAGAGATGGCAGACTCAGTCTGTGGCATCCTGCAGATTTAGGAGCTAAAGTTTTAGATGAGCTTGTAACAAGACTGGATATGGATCCTGCACTTGTAGATGATGTTATTTTTGGTTGTGTAGACCAGGTTGGTGCTCAATCAGGAAACATTGCAAGAAATTCAGTTTTATCTTCATCATTTCCAGAATCAGTTCCTGGTACTTCTGTAGATAGGCAATGTGGATCTTCTCAACAAGCAATTCATTTCGCTATTCAGGCTGTTATGTCAGGGACCCAAGATATAGTAGTTGGTGGTGGAGTGGAAGTAATGTCTATGGTACCAATTGGTGCAGCAGTTACAGATGGATATAATGCTGGACATGGACTTCCTTTTGACTCAGAAGGAATGAAGGAAAGATATCCTGGAGTCTTCTTCTCACAATTTACTGGNGCAGAGCTGGTAGCTGATAAATGGAATTTATCTCGTGAAGATTTAGATAACTTTGCCTTAGAGAGTCATCAGAAAGCTTCACATGCAACTGAATCAAAATATTTTGATAGAGAAATTTTACCTGTTGAAGGAAAAAATGCTGAAGGNATAGATGATTTAGTTTTGGCAGACGAAGGAATTAGATTTGATGCAAGTATAGATAAGCTGGCTGGGTTAAAACCTGTTACTGAAGGTGGTGTCATTACAGCTGGTAATGCAAGTCAAATTACAGATGGAGCTGCAGCAGTAATGATTTGTAATGATGCAGGACTTAAAAAAATTCAATCAAACCCAAGAGCTGAAATAGTTTCAATATCAGTTGTTGGTGATGATCCAGTATTTATGTTGACAGGTCCTATACCTGCATCATTTAAAGCCCTGGAAGCTGCAAATTTATCAATTGATGACATGGATTTATATGAAGTAAATGAAGCTTTTGCGCCTGTTCCTTTAGCTTGGGCAAAAGACTTAAAGGCTGATAAATTAAAGCTAAACGTCAATGGCGGCGCAATGGCGCTTGGACATCCTCTTGGAGCGACTGGCGCAAAGCTTATGACCACACTTTTATATGAAATGGAAAGAAGGGAAGCTGTTTATGGTCTTCAGGCAATATGTGAAGGCGGCGGAACAGCAAATGCAACTATAATAAAAAGAGTATCTTAAGAATTATTTATCTTTAAAAAATTCTAGTATTGTTTTTACATCTGATATTGGATTATAAGAGGTTTGTCCATCTCTTCCTTTGAGCTCAATTTCTTTACTCTCAAGATATTTTTTACCAACAATAATATTCAAAGGTATGCCAACAAGCTCTGAGTCTTTCATCTTTACGCCATAACCATCCTTCCTATCATCAAGGAGAACGTCATAACCCATATTTGTGAGTTCTTCATATAATTTAATAGATGCAGATGAAATCTCCTCGTCTTTATCAAAACCTATTGAAATAATGTTTATATCAAATGGAGCTATGCTATGTGGCCAAACAATTCCTTTTTCATCAAAATTTTGTTCTATAGTAGCTGCAACCAATCTTGACACACCAATACCGTAACAACCCATATACAAAGTTGATGCTTTGCCTTCTGCATTTAAGACATTGGCATTCATAGATTCTGCATAAAGTTTGCCAAGCTTAAAAATGTGCCCAACTTCGATTCCTTTTTTAATTTGTATTGTTCCATTACCATCTGGTGATGCTTTACCCTCAAGTGAGTTTATATCTTCACCNTCTTTTAAAAGAAGCTCACTATTTATAGCAAATTCAGATGAATCNCTAATAGCTATCGTGTCTTCGCCATTTTCAGCTAAAACATGAAACTCTTCTGAACTATCTCCACCAATAGCACCAGAATCAGCAGAAGATATTCTGTAATCAAGACCAATCCTATCAAGCACTTTTTTATATGTGTCTCTCATTAAAAGATAAGTTTCCTGTAATGATTCTTCATCAATATTAAAACTATAGGAGTCTTTCATTAAAAACTCTCTTCCTCTCATAATTCCATATCTTGGCCTTACTTCATCTCTGAATTTAGTTTGAATTTGATAAATATTTAAAGGNAGCTCTTTATAGCTTTTAACATTATCCCTAATAATGTCTGTAATAACTTCTTCGTGAGTTGGCCCTAAACAAAAATCTCTGTCATGCCTATCTTTTATTCGTAAAAGTTCTGGGCCCATTTTTTCCCATCTTTTTGTTTCATCCCATAATTCTTTTGGTTGAACCATTGGCATGAATACTTCTTGCGCACCAGAAGCGTTCATTTCTTCTCGAACAATATTTTCTATTTTTCTAAGAACTTTAAGGCCCAAAGGTAGCCAAGTATATATTCCAGAGGCTACTTTACGAATCATGCCTGCTCTAAGCATAAGTTTATGACTAACCACTTCGGCTTCTTGAGGAGCATCTTTTAAAGTAGGTATTAGTAGCTTTGAAAATAACATAGTTTATAATTTTATCTTTTTTTGAGTACTTATGCCTATTTATGATTATAAATGTTCAAATTGCGGACACGAAATTGAGATAATACAAAAAATAAGCGATAAGCCCAAGACAATTTGCCCAAAATGTAACGATGGAAGTCTTAAGAAGCTTATTTCTGCACCATCTTTCAGATTGAAAGGCAGTGGTTGGTATGAAACTGACTTTAAAACAGGCAAAAAGAAGAATATATCAACAAATGAATCATCAAATGACAATAAATCTAAAGAAACTTCTAAAACAAACTCCAAGAAAGGCTCTAAACAAGATAAAATTAAGGANTAAATAGGNAANNATCATGAAATCTCATTATTGCGGTGAAATAACATCTTCAAATCTTGAAGAAGAAATANCAATATGTGGCTGGATTCATAGAAGAAGAGACCATGGGGGAGTAATTTTTCTTGATGTTAGAGATATTAAAGGCATATGCCAAGCTGTAGTAAATCCTGATAATGAAAAATCTTTCAAATTAGCTGAATCTATAAGAAATGAATATGTTGTTCAAATAAAAGGTAATGTTAGAAACAGATTAGATGGAACAATTAACAAAAATATGCATACGGGTGAAATTGAAATTGAAGTTATTGATTTAATAATTCTTAGCAAAGCAAGCACACCAGTTTTCCCAATAGATGAATATCAAGAAGTTAATGAAGATGTTAGATTAAAAAATAGAGTTTTAGACCTTAGAAGACCTGAAATGAATGAAAGAATAATCACTAGATCAAAAATCACCTCGTTAATTAGGAACTATTTAGATGAAAATGATTTCCATGAAATTGAGACACCAATATTGACTAAGGCCACTCCAGAAGGAGCTAGAGATTATATTTTACCAAGTAGAGTTCAGCCAGGTAGTTTTTATGCTTTACCTCAATCACCACAACTTTTTAAACAACTTTTGATGATAGGAGGCTTAGATAAATATTATCAAATAGCAAGATGCTTTAGAGATGAGGATTTAAGAGCTGACAGACAACCGGAGTTTACTCAAATAGATATTGAGGCATCTTTTATTAATCAAGATGAAATTATGACGATTAGTGAAAAAATGATTAAAAATATCATCAAAGAATTTTGTAATGATGAGCTAGAAAAATTTGAAGTAATTAATTGGCATGATTCCATGCGTGATTATGGATGTGATAAGCCTGACTTAAGAATACCTCTTAATCTAGTTGATATATCAGAATTAGTAAAAGATGAAGAATTTAAAGTCTTCTCAGAGCCTGCTTCAAAAAAAGGATCAAGGGTGGTTGCGTTAAAAGTTCCTAAAGGTAATTCGTTATCACGAGGACAAATTGATGATTACACCAAGTTTGTATCTAAGCTTGGAGCTAAAGGTTTGGCGTATATAAAGATTAATGATGTTAATGATTTGGAAAATGGCATTCAGTCACCAATTCTAAAATTTTTAAAACCTAAAACAATTGAAAACATAATTAAATCTTTGGATATTAAAACGGATGATCTCATTTTCTTTGGAGCTGGTAACGAGTCAGTAGTAAACCTCTCTATGAGCAGCCTTATTAAAAAACTTGGGGATGATTTAGACTTATACACAAAGAAATGGGCACCTTGTTGGGTAGTAGATTTTCCATTGTTTGAAACAAACAAAGATGGTGATCTAACTCCACTCCATCATCCATTTACTCTCCCAAAATGTTCAAAAAAAGAATTGGAAGAAAATCCTACAGGCGCTATTGCTCATGCGTATGATGTTGTTTTAAATGGTTACGAAATTGGCGGGGGTTCATTAAGAATATACGATAATGAAATGCAGAAAACTATTTTTAATATTCTTAATATAAGCAAAGAAGATGCTGATAATAAATTTGGATTTTTGTTAAAAGCACTTTCATCAGGATGTCCTCCTCATGGAGGCATAGCCTTTGGACTTGATAGAATTGTAATGTTAGTTACAGATACAACCAATATAAGAGATGTAATTGCATTCCCAAAAACACAAAGCGCTGCATGTCTTTTAACTGATGCTCCAAGTAAAGTTGAAAAGAATCAACTTGAAGAGCTTAAAATTATAAGCACCCATAAGGAAGAATAATTTATGGCAGGTCACTCTAAATGGGCAAATATTAAGCATAGAAAAGCTAGACAAGATGCCTCAAGAGGAAAAGTTTGGACAAAAGTTATTCGTGAAATAACTGTTGCTGCCAAGGGTGGTCCTGACCCAAATGATAATCCGAGATTAAGGCTTGCTCTCGAAAAAGCCAACTCTGCAAACATGCCTAAAGACACAATTAAGCGAGCAATTGAAAAGGGTTCAGGCACTGGTGAAACAGGCGCTTTAGAGGAAATAATTTTTGAAGGATATGGACCAGGCGGAGTTGCTATTCTTGTTGAAACAATGACTGATAACAGAAATAGAACGGTTTCAGAAGTTAGACATGCTTTTTCAAAATTTGGTGGTAACCTTGGTACAGATGGTTCAGTAGCATACCTTTTTAACAAATTAGGAGTAATACATTTAAGTAAAGACTATTCAGAAGATGAGCTTGTAGAACTTGTTATAGAAATTGGAGCAGAAGACTTTACTGAAGAAGAGGACTTTTTTGAAATCACCACTCATACAAATGAGTTCAACAGGGTTGTAGATACTTTAAAAGAGAAGAATATTGAATATATTAATGCTGAAATGAGTTTAAGAGCAGAAACGTTAATAAACCTTGATAGTGAAACTTCTGAAAAAGTTTTGAACATTATGGAGTTTATGGATGATTTAGATGATGTTCAAGAAGTTCATACCAATGCTGAATTACAGGAAAATATTGAGGTAAAAAATTAATTTTGACTATTAATTCAAGAAACAAAGGAGCTGCTTTTGAAAGACAAATAGCAAATGCTTTGATAGAAGATCTTAATCTTAAAAATCCTGTTAAAAGAATTCTTGAACAAACAAGAACCAAAGAACTTCCAGATTTAATGTTAGGTACATGGTGNATAGAATGCAAAGCATATGGTAGCGGAGCTGANCCAAGACCTGATTGGTGGGAGCAAGTTCTTGCATCATCATCTAATTCAAATATGAAACCAGCTTTAGTATACAAATTTAATAACAGACCCATCAAAGTTAGGATTCTTGCAAGCTCATTGAATAAAGATATTCAAAACAATCTAGTAACAGTTGACTTATTATGGCCTGACTTTATTCAAATTATTCTTGAACTCTTTCAAAAGGATATTGAACTTCATGAACAAAGCTATCAAGTGTAACTCAATAAATCTTAAAATTTATGTTGAAGATACTGACTTTCAGGGCGTTGTTTATCATGCAAATTATATAAAATTTTTTGAAAGAGCTAGGTCTGAGTTTTTAGCTTTAAATAATATTTCACAAAGTAAATTAAGAAAAAATAATCTTGCATTTGTTATTAAAAGCATAAATATTAAATACATTGCTGCAGCCGAACTTGGAGACGAAATTGTGGTTAATTCTGTTGTCGAGAAAAAGTCAGATGCTCGAATGATTTTTAATCAAAAAGTAGTAAATTCAAAAACTGGAATAGAGTATGTTAGCGGGGATGTAGAAGTTTGTTTTATAAATTTGTTAACAAAAAAACCACAAAAATTCCCAGATGATTTATTATTAATTTTTAAATAGGTTATTTGTATGGATGAAATATCAGTTTTAAATCTTTTTTTGGATGCAGGGTTAGTAGTAAAAATAGTTATGTTACTTCTATTTATTGCATCTATTCTTTCATGGATAATTATTGTTGAAAGATATAGATTCTTTAAAAAAATTAAATCATCAAATGATTCATTCTTAAAAAATTTTTGGTCGGGAAAAGATTTAGATAATCTTACAAAAAATATACCTGAGTCTGAGAGTATTTATGGCGCAATGAACTTATTTAATAATTCATATAGTGAATTTAAAAATTTAAGTTCACAAAAAGACATGAACGAATCTGATCTTGAAAGTATCAATAGATTAATGAGAGTTTCAATAGCTTCAGATGAAGAAGAAATGAACAAACATATGTCTTTTTTAGCTAATGTTGGTTCTGTGAGCCCATATGTAGGTTTATTAGGAACTGTATGGGGAATTATGACTGCTTTTCTAGGCTTATCAGATGCAACACAAGCCACAATAAATGCTGTTGCACCTGGAATTTCTGAGGCNTTAATTGCAACTGGAATGGGATTATTTGCAGCGATACCTGCTGTAATAGCCTTTAATAAATTTACATCCGAAGCTGAATCAGTTAGTCAAAATACCCTAATCTTTGCTGAGGAATTGGCTAGCATCTTCTATAAACAAACAACCAAGAGATGATATACAGGCTTGGAAATAAAAAAAAACTTAAAGCAGAAATTAATGTAGTTCCTTACATTGATGTAATGTTGGTGCTNCTAATAATTTTTATGGTTTTGTCACCTTTATTAATTCAAGGCATAGANGTAAATCTACCAAAAACTGATACAACAAANATGAGTGTTCAGAGNGAACCTCTGGTTATTTCAATTAATTCAAATGGCGATTATTTTTTAAATGTAGGAGATGAATCTCTAACTATTGATTTGGATGAACTCAANAGAAAATCTAAAGTAATTTTTGAAGCAAACCCAGACATTGAAGTTGTTTTTCAAAGCGATAAAGACGCTTCATTTGATTTTGTTGCCAAAGCAATGGCCTCAGTTCAAAGCGTTGGAATCACAAAGATAGGAATTGTAACAACAGGATATGGAAACTAATTCTAGATATTTAGAGGCATCTTTTATTTCTTTTTTTATTCATGCAATCATTATCTTATTTATGCTTGGTTTTTTTTATAATGAAAATCCTGAAAGATCAATTATTAGTAAACCAATAAATGTAAATCTAATATTTGAACAAAAAGAAATTGTTTCAAAAGATATAATCCCAATATCAAAAACTACAAATCAAGTTACTAATATAAAAAATGAACTGCCCGCAGAATCTATTCAAAATGAAATTTCATTTGACGAGCTAACAAACGCATCAAATATTAAAGACCTAATTAACGAAGATATTAATATTTTGAATCAGTCTGATCAGAACAAGATTGATATGTTTAGTTCACTAATAATCTCAAACATTCAGAATGCTTGGAGAAAACCTATTAATGTTCAAGAAGGTCTTATTTGCGATATGAGGTTAACGATAAATAAAAATGGAAGAATTGTTAAAGTTAACTTAATAAAAAGTAGCGGCAACATAAGGTTTGATAATTCTGCTTTAAAAGCAGTTGAAAGAGTTGAGACTTTTAATTTTTTTGATAGGATTCCACAAAAACTTTATCAATCTGATTTCAAAAATATATTAATAAAATTCAATCCATCATGAAAAAGATATTTTTATTATTAATTTTTTCAAATTTTATTTTCTCTGAACTTATTTTAGAGATTACAAAGGGAACTGAAGATCCATATCGAGTTGCAATCCTTCCTTTTCATGGAGATAAAAAATTATCCACCGAGATAGAAAATATTATTATTAATAATTTAAAAAGATCAGGTGAATTTAATGTTTTTCAAAGCTCAGAACTTTTATCAGTTCCCAATAATCAAGAAAACATAATATTTAATGATTTTAAAATTTTAAATATTGATTATTTAGTAATGGGTAATATTACTAATGGCGACATAGTTTATGAGATATACGATATAACAAAAAAATCTAAAATAAGGTCTTCAACTGTTTTTGGTATTCCCAATAAAAATAGACAGCTTGCACACTACGTAAGCGATGGAATTTATGAGGAGATAACTGGTATTCCTGGAATATCTTCAACAAAAATTTTGTATGTTACGCAAGAAAAAAAATATAGACTTATAGTTGCAGATGCTGATGGTGAAAATGAACAAATTTTATTGGAAAGTGATGAGCCTATAATTTCTCCAGCTTGGTCTCCTGATTCAAGGAGGGTTGCTTATGTTTCTTTTGAAACAGGAATGGCTAAAGTTTTTATTCAAAATCTTGCAACTGGATTTAGAGAGCTGGCTATAGAGAATGATTCTCAAATTAGTTCACCTTCATGGTCACCTGATGGGAAATTCTTGTCTTTGACCTTATACCAAGATGGAAATGCTGAAATTTATATACTAAATCTTAGCAACAAGAATTTAACAAGATTAACGAATCATTACTCAATTGATACAGAATCTTCTTGGTCTCCAAGAGGCTCTAAAATAATTTTTACCTCTGGCAGGTCAGGCTCACCTCAATTATATGAGTTAGACTTAAAAAAATTTAATGCAAAACCAAAAAGAATCTCTTTTGATGGTAACTACAATGCAAAAGCGTCATATTTACCAAATAATGAGGGTATTATTTTTGTTCATAGATCAAATGCCAATTTCCAGATTGCACTAAGATATTTCAATGAAAACTTCATTAGAATTCTTACCGAGGCTCAGATGGATGAATCGCCTAGTATTTCACCCAATGGAAATGTTATAGTTTATGCTATCAAAGACGATGATAAGGGGCTGCTAGCTGGAGTAACCTTAAGCGGAGCAAGGTTTAGACTCCCAACAACTAAAGGAGCTGTTAGAGAACCATCATGGTCAGGATTTTTAAGATAATTAGTTGGAGTAATTATGATTTTCTCAAGATTTAATATTTCTTTTTTATTTATAATAATTTTTTTAACATCATGCTCAAGCATGAATGTTACAGAAGAATCTGTTTATGCAGGAGACGTTAAAACAGTTCAAGCTTCGTCAATTGATAAGCAAGATATTTCATATGATAGTCAAGCAGTTTTTGCTAATGCAACTGTTTATTTTGATTTTGATAAAACAAATCTTTCTTCAAAATCTCTTCAAACATTAAAAAGTGTTACTGATGCTTTAAATGAAAACACTAATTTGACTATTGTTCTTGAAGGTCACGCTGATGAAAGAGGTACTCGTGAGTATAACCTTGCACTTGGTCAAAGAAGAGCTGATGCAGTTAGTCAATATTTAATTTTAAATGGAATTGATAGTAGTAGACTTATTCTAAAAAGCTANGGCGAAGAGAGGCCTGTTTCATTTGGACAGGATGAAAGAAGTTATGCAAAAAATAGAAGAGTAGAAATAAATTAATAAATGTTTCGGAAAAGTTTCTACATTCTGCCTTTATTATTTTGTCAGTTAAATACTGGGCTGTTTGCTGATGAAAATCAAGAAGCAAAAACAGATATTTTATTCCTTAAAATCCAGGAACTAGAAGCAGAGATTGCCGAACTAAGAAATAAAATAGAATCACAAAATTATTTAATTGAAAAATTAATCAATGAATCACTTTCTAGCATTGAAGAAAATACTGATGATATAGAAAACCTTGCCCTTAATGCAGACATTAGATTCAAAGGTATTGAAGATCCTAAAAGCAAGGATCAAATATATATTGCAGCTACAGATGCATTAGAGGCGCAAGATTTTGATAAAGCTTCCAATCTTTTTAATTATTTTGTTGAAAGTTTTGATGATGAAGAAAAAACACCACTTGCTTTTTTTTGGCTAGGAGAAATATCTTTGATAAATAATGATTTTGTAATTTCAGAAAACCATTATATGGAACTTATAACCAGATACCCTAATCATTATCGAGTACCTTTAGCGCATAAAAAAATAGGAGATATTTATTTGAAAAACAACGACCAAAAAACTGCAAAAGATAAGTATAATTTTGTAGTAAGAGAGTACCCCAACAATACTGCTTCATCCTTGGCCTTGCAGTTATTGAAAAATATGGAATAATCTCCATCTTCTATTATGAATCAACGTGGGTCGCTAGCTCAGCTGGTAGAGCAGTTGGCTTTTAACCAATTGGTCACAGGTTCGAATCCTGTGCGACCCACCATTTTATAGGGCATAATATTTCTAATGCCTACCTCTTTTAACAAAAATTTATTCAATGAATTAAAAAAATCTTTCACNAATGAATCTATATTAGGTTCTTTATTATTCTTTCTAGTNCTCTCATCTTGGTATGTTCTAAGACCTGTAAGAAATGAAATGGCTGTAGCAAATGTTTCTGATCTTCCATATTTATTAGCAGCTGGAGCACTTGTAATGCTAATAATTAATCCAATATATTCGCATATCGTAACAAAAACTAATCTAAGAAAAATAGTATTTTACTGTTACTCATTTTTGATAATTAATCTATTAGGATTCTTATTTACCTGGAAATTTCTTGCTGTAGGAGAATCATTATGGATTGGTAGAATTTTTTACGTATGGTGCAATGTGTATTCTTTTTTTGTCGTTTCAATTTTTTGGGTTGTGATTATAAATATATTTAGAAATTCAAAAACAAGATCTTTTTATGGAGTAATAATGGCTGGAGGTTCACTTGGGGCTATTTTTGGTTCAGCAATTTCAAAACGATTCTCAAGTTCATTTGATGAATATGGTCTAGAATTTTTTACATTATCTGCTGCAATACTTTTATTCCTTGCAATGGTCTTGGCAATGAAGATAACCAAATCAAAAATGAATCAAGAAGTAATTGATGATAAAAATGTTGGAGGCGGTAGCTTAGATTCTATTAAAAATGCAATTAAGAAATCAGAAATCAGAAATATTGCAGTTTATGTATGGATTTGGACGTGCTTAATGACAATTCAATGGATAACAGCTATAAATATTATTGATGCTTGGTCCTCAAGCTCGGAACAAAGAATAACTTTCTTTGCGAATATTGAACAGATAGTGTCTCCACTTACGCTGATAATTCAATTAGTTTTCACAAATCTTTTAATAAATAAACTTGGCCTAAAAAATATAATGTTTGCTTATGGAATTATATTTTTTATTGCATATATTATTTATGGTTTTTCACCATCAATTACTGGAGTTGCTATCGTTACAGTAATTTTGAGAGTATTTGAATATGGTCTAAACAAACCATCAAGAGAAATAATTTTTAGCACTCTGAAAAAAAATGATAGGTATAAGTCATCTGTCTTAATCGATACATTCGTTTCAAGATTCGGTGACCTAACTGGAAGTGCTTTTATTAAGGTTGCAGGAATAACTTCTATCGCTGCAAATGCTTTGCCTCTAGTAGCAATTCCACTGGCAGGTTATTTATCTTTTGTGGGAATAAAAATTTCAAAAAATACAAAAACTAAAGACCTCTAGCCCCTTGTAATGTTTTTTTAATTTCAATTATTTTTGTCATTATTCTTTCAGAAACTTGAAAGTTATTCTGTGTCATTTGAAGAGCAAACTCTAACTGGTTTAGCGCTTGTTCATTTTGACCTAGCAAAAGAAAGTACTCTGCTCGACTTTGGTGATAGCCTACAATATTTTGACTCGTTCGTTGAATTTCTGACAATAAAAGCCACAACTCAGGATCGTCATTTTTTCTAAGAAGTTGATCTCTAATGAGTTCTTCAGATTCAAAATATTTACCTGTTTGTAGAAGTATTTTTGACTTAGAAATAGATAGTGGATAGTTTTTTGGAGAAATTTCTAGAAATTTATTTGCTAATGCTAAAGCTTCATTATATTTTTTAAAATGAGTTAATAGTTCAACTTTTGTGGTATTCAAAACTAGGTTTTTTGGAAATTTGATAATCAAACTGTCTATTAGTTTTATACTCTGTTCATAATTATTATTATTTTTATAAGCCAGAGATAAGCCATATATGTTTTCATCTGAAGGACTTTCTTCAACTTTTGATTTGTATAATCTTAAAGAATTTGATGGAATATTTTCATAATATATCTCCAATCTAGCCTTCATTAGAGCAAATTCTAAAGAATCTTTTTTTGTACCTTCCTCTGGTATGTTTTCAGCAGCATTGAATGCGTCACTTATTCTTGATGATGATAGAGGGTGTGTAAGGAGGAATTCAGGAGGCAAGTCACCAGACAATCTTCTAAGATCATTCATATTTTCAAACATTTCACCCATTGATTTAGGGTTGTATCCAGCATTTATAAGATTTATAAAACCTACTCTGTCAGCTTCTTTTTCAAAGAGCCTACTATATCTGAGACTTTGTTGTTGCATTATTGCTGGCCCTACAACCATAGCATTTGGATTATTGCTAATAAGAGCGATAGCTATTGATGATACAGTAACAAGCGCGGAGGCTAGATTTGTATCTTTTGATTTGAGGACATTTCTCGCAAAATGTCTTTGGCTTAAATGCGCTAATTCATGAGCAAGAACTGATGAAAACTGACCTTCATTATCTGCATGCAGAAATAGACCTCCATTAACTCCAATTATTCCGCCTGGAGCAGCAAAGGCATTTAAAGAATCATCATCTATTAGCAAAATATTAAAATATCTATCAGAAACCTGACTGTATTCAGATAATCTGTATATTAAATGTTCTGTATAGTCATAGAGAATAGGGTCTGAAATCAAAGGAGCCTGAGAATATATTTGTTTAAGAAACATTTCGCCAATAGCTTTTTCTTGAGAGGCTGAAACTGCTCCTGAAACTCGATCTCCTAACTCTGGCAGATTAAGCTCCTGAGCAGAATGGGTATTTGTAATTAGCAGAATAGTAAAAAAAGAATAAATATATTTATTTGCTAATTTCATTGGAATTTAAAAAATTAATTTTAGTTTATATCATTTTTATTAATGACATCACCATAATATGCAATTATTACTTCAATTTTCTATATAATATGAAAAATGTTAGAACATATTAATAATTTATTTAAAAAAGTTTTTAATAATGAAGAGACTGTAATTTTTTCATTAATAATTATATTTTCATTAATTTTATTAAATTTTTTTGCAGCCGTGTTGACTCCTTTCATTATCAGCATAATTGTTGCTTATTTGTTAGTTGGACTTCAAAAAAAGATTGAGACATACAATATATCTGAATCTGTTGCATTGATTATGTCTTTCACAGTCTTTATTTTTGTCGGCGCTGCAATGTTCATTTGGTTAATTCCACTAATATACGTTCAATTACAATCCTTCGTTTTAGACTTGCCAAGATTATTTAACGAGTTTTTAAATTTTGTATCTAATATGCCAGCTGCTTTTCCAGATTTAGTATCATCAGATCAAATTTCTGTTTTTTTTCAGGCAGTTTCTTCTGAAATCTCTTCTATTACTCAGAATCTTGTAAAATCATCTATTTCAGGGATTCAAAGCACTATTACTGTCCTTTTATATATCATTCTTTTTCCAATACTTGTTTTCTTTTTCTTATTTGATAGAAAAAACATTATAGAAGGTATTATGAATATACTTCCTGGAAAGAAAGATATGTTTTCTCAAGTATGGGAAGAAATGGATATTCAACTTAGCAATTATGTTAGGGGTAAAGTATTAGAAATTCTGATAGTTGGATTTACTGCAGCAATTTTATTTGCTTCTTTTGGACTCAAATATACAGCTTTATTATCTGTTCTTGTTGGACTTTCAGTCTTAATACCATACGTTGGAGCTTTTACTGTAACTATTCCAATTGTAATTATAGGATTGCTTCAGTTTGGCCTAGGAACACAGTTTTATTTATTGGTAGGTTTATATTTGCTTCTCCAATTCTTAGATGGCAATTTATTAGTACCAATAATTTTCTCAGAAGCTGTAAAGCTACATCCTGTAATTATTATTCTTGCTGTATTTATCTTTGGAAGCATGTTTGGTTTTTGGGGTGTATTCTTTTCCATACCACTCGCAACTTTTATTAAAGCTGTATGGAACTCATGGCCCGGAAACGCATTATCTCATGCAGATTAAATGTTTAATAATTGCAACTTATTTTTTAATACCTCAATTAATTATGGCTGACCAAAACTTTGGTATTGCTGTTCATGGCGGCGCCGGTGTTATGAAGAACTTAAGCGAAGAAAGAAGAACAAAAATTGAAGAAAAGGTCAACGAAACTCTCACAAAAGCTTACAAAATATTAAATGATGGTGGAACTAGTATGGATGCGGTGGAGTTTGTAGTGTCAGAGTTTGAGGACTCACCCTTATTTAATGCTGGAAAGGGGTCTGTTTATAACTCAAACGAGGTGCAGGAAATGGATGCATCTATTATGAATGGAAAAGACAGATCAGCTGGTGCAGTAGCTTCTGTAAGAAATGTTAAAAATCCTATAAAACTTGCAAGGAAAGTTTCTGAGTTAACTGAACATATAATGTTAGTTGGTGATGGCGCTTACGAATTTGCCAAAAATATTGGGGAAACCATCGTAGATTCAGACTATTTTTATTCTGAAAAAAATCTTAAAAGACTCAGAAAAGCAAAAGATAAATTAGTATCTTCAAATATAATACATGACAAAATTGGCACTGTCGGCGCCGTAGCAATAGATAAAAATGGGAATATTGCCGCTGCAACTTCAACGGGCGGTATGACAAATAAAATGCCTGGGAGGGTTGGTGATTCTCCTATAATTGGATCTGGTACATGGGCGCAAAATGGTGTTTGTGGCGTTTCAACAACTGGACACGGCGAATTTTTCATTAAGTATCAAGTTGCAAGAGAAGTTTGTGCAAGGATGGAATATATGAATAAAAGTATTTCAGATTCTTCCGAAGAGATTTTGATGGAATTAAAAGACATTAATGCTTATGGTGGATTGATAGCAATTGATAGCGAAGCTAATATATCAATGCCGTTTAATACTCATGGAATGATTAGAGGAAGTGTATCAAATAAGACTAATATTAATGTTGCAATCTATTAAAGATTCTTAACTTCTTCCAAAACCTCAGCAACGTGACCTTTTACTTTAACAGATCTCCAGGCTTTTTTTACAATACCTTTTTCATCAACCAAAAATGTTGACCTATCAACGCCCATATACTCTCTCCCATACATAGATTTCATTTTCATTACATCAAATGCTTTACAAACTTTTTCATCTGGATCTGATAACAGTTCAAATTGAAATTCTTGTTTTTGCTTAAAGTTTTCATGAGATTTGATGCTGTCCCGAGATACTCCAATAATATCAGTATTTAGTTTCTGAAAATTTTTGAAGTTATCTCTAAAATCTTGTCCTTCTGTGGTGCACCCAGGAGTGCTATCTTTTGGATAAAAATAGATTATAAAATTTTTACCAAGCAGGTTTTTGTTATTGATTTTTTTGTTATTGGTACATTCGCCTTCAAAATTTGGACATTTTTTTCCTACAAGTTCTTTTGACATTACTTTTCCTTAAAATAAATTTTTAAAATGGTGTATAGTCATATTTTTACTTATTTATGAAATGATGCAAGCTTTAAATGGAAGTATTGTAGCTTTAATTACTCCAATGCATGAAAATGGTGAGGTTGATTTCGAATCTCTATCAAATTTAGTTGAGTGGCATATTAAAGAAGGCACTGCTGGAATAGTTTCAATGGGAACAACAGGTGAATCAGCGACACTATCGGTTAGTGAACACCTAAGCGTAATTGAAAAAACTATTAAGTTTGTTAACGGTCGAATACCTGTTATTGCAGGCAGTGGTTCAAATTCAACTGCCCAGGCAATTGAAACAACTTCAGAATCTAAAAATTTAGGGGCAGACTATTGTTTGCTCGTTACCCCATACTATAACCGACCTAGCCAAAAGGGCTTAATAGATCATTATTTTAAGATTGCAGATTCAGTTCAAATTCCACAAATACTTTACAACGTGCCATCAAGAACAGCATGTGATCTTTTACCAAAGACTGTTGAAATACTGGCAGAACACAAAAATATTATTGGAATAAAGGAGTCTGTTAGTGATGAAAACCGAATTAATGATTTAATAAAAATATCAAATACTACAAATGAAAAATTTGTAATATTTTCAGGCGATGACCCATCTTTTGTAAAATTAATGGAATACGGAGGTCATGGAGTTATATCAGTTGCGGCAAATGTTATACCTAATGCAATTTCGGAAATTTGTTACTTAATTTCTGAAGGAAAAATTGCTGAAGCCATAAAAAAGAATGAAACTTATCATCATTTATATGAACTACTATTTGTTGAATCAAATCCAGTACCAGTAAAGTGGATGTTATATAAAATGAAAATGATAAGAAATTCTTTGAGACTACCTTTAGTAAAGCTTGACGAAAAATTTCATGAAAATATTAATGCTGAGATGTTAAGATTACGTTTATTATGAACAAATTTTTTTTATCTTTCTTTGTAATTTTTACTTTGAGTTCGTGCTCAATATTTGGTGGCTCTGATGGATACTTCCCAGAAAAAAAATATGATTTTTTAGAAGAAGAAATTGAAGAAGATATTTCTCTGCCAGGTTCATTGAATGCAATTGATTCTGAAAATCACTATCCAGTAACAGACCATGATGATATTGAAAATCAATTAGAAGTACCCAAACCAAGACAAATTTTTGCTACTTCAGGTAATAGCTCAGTTCAACTAAGAAGACTTGGAGAGCTTATGTGGATATACATCGAGACTTTACCCTCAACTTCATGGCCAATTTCAAAAAACTACTGGGATACATCAATATATCAAGTTACAGATGCAAACCCCAATACAGGAGAAATAAATATAGATTTTGATGAGAATACAATGCTCCAAATGCGAGTTGAGCATGGGATAAAAGAAGCATCAACAGAAATTTTTCTATATCAAATTAATAAATCTGATGGAACTATTTCAAGCAATCCAGAGTTTCTTCAAAATGAAATGTCAAAAATCGTTGAATATTTTGCAGAGTCTATAAATAATTTTTCTGGAACTTCACTGGCAGCCCAGAATTTAAACGAAATGAAAAAAGCAAATATTTTTACTGAAGATGGAAGGACAGTTATTGCATTAGATCTTAATTTTGATAGAGCATGGTCATCGGTAAGCAAAGCTCTTGTTGATGCAAATATTGTTACTAATGATAGGGACAGAAGTAATGGTATATTTTTTGTCAGTTATGCTGGTGAAGATGAACGCGGTCTTTTTGGCTTATTTGGAAGAACAACAACAGTCAATGCTGAAGAAATTATAATTGGTGAAGAGGCTCAATTTGAAATAACCATTACAGAAGATAATGATAAAACATTTGTTCGAGCAATATCAAAAGATGGTAATATTGAAGAATCTGAAAAACTTATATCTAAAATTAACGAGTCTTTAAGCTAATGAAAAAAATAAACGAAATAACAAAAGGAAAAGCTAAATCGATGTTTACCACTGACAACGATAATCATCTAGTAATGCATTTTAGTGACGATACTTCTGCCTTTGATGGTAAAAAGAAAGAAGCATTATTAGGAAAAGGCGCTGTTAACAATCAATTTAACGCTTTTATTATGGACCATCTTGAAAAAAATGGAGTTGATACGCATTTAATTCAAGTGATAGATAGTACTGATTCTTTAGTCTATAAATTAGATATGTTTCCAATAGAGTGTGTTATACGAAATAGAGCATCAGGATCAATTTGCAGAAGACTTGGAACAGAAGATGGCCTAATATTCGAAAGTCCTCTTTTTGAGTTTTTTCTAAAAGACGATGATTTGGGCGACCCTTTAATAAATGATGAGCATATTTTATCTTTTGGCTGGGCAAATAATGAGCAAATTCAAGAGATGAAAAAACAAACCTATAAAGTTAATGAAGTTTTATCAAAACTTTTTATAGACTCTGGCCTCATTCTTGTTGATTTCAAGGTTGAATTTGGTGTTCATGAAAATAAGATTTTGTTGGCAGATGAATTTACACCTGATGGTTGTAGATTATGGGATTCTAAAACCATGAAGAAAATGGATAAAGATAGATTTCGACAAGGCTTGGGCGATGTTGTTGAATCTTATCATCAGGTTGCTGATAGACTGGGCATGAATATAGAAACTTGACTAAAATAGTCGGGTATTTATAATTCACACGTGAGATTAACTACAAAAAGCAGATATGCTGTTAGCGCACTTACTGAATTGAGCTTTTTACAGTCTTCGGGGCCTGTTTC
>PAJW01000015.1 GCA_002710265.1 Gammaproteobacteria bacterium
ATGTTGTTGAATCTTATCATCAGGTTGCTGATAGACTGGGCATGAATATAGAAACTTGACTAAAATAGTCGGGTATTTATAATTCACTCGTGAGATTAACTACAAAAAGCAGATATGCTGTTAGCGCACTTACTGAATTGAGCTTTTTACAGTCTTCGGGGCCTGTTTCTTTGAGCGATATTTCTGAGAATCAGAACATAGAGCTTACATACCTAGAACAGATTTTTCGAAAACTTCGATTAGCTGGAATTGTTAAGAGCATTAGAGGAAGAAATGGTGGATATTTGTATGCCAAAGATCCAGCGTGTATCTCTATTAAAGAAGTTATGCATGCAGTTGATGAAATGCTTGATGCTACTAAATGTAATGGTACTTCAGCTTGCCATAATGGTAAAAAATGTAGTACTCATGATTTATGGCATGAACTCAACAATATCGTTGAGGATTATTTAGAAAAAATTACCATAAATAACCTTGTGGAATCATATGATAGCCCATATATTAAGGTTAGAGAGATAAATTAGATGAGCACACAATCTACAATTTATTTGGACTACGCATCAACAACACCAGTTGATCCAAGAGTAGCATCCAAAATGATGGAATTTCTGACTCCTGAAGGCGAGTTTGGCAATCCTGCATCAAGATCACATAGGTTTGGATGGAAGGCTGATGAGGCTGTAGAAGAAGCCAGGTCTCATGTTGCCAATCTTGTAAACTGTGATCCTCGTGAAATAGTATGGACTTCTGGCGCAACAGAAGCTGACAATCTTGCTATTAAGGGTGTTGCTAGGTTTTATAAAAATAAAGGAAACCACATAATAACTTCCAAAATTGAGCATAAAGCAGTCTTAGACCCATGTCGTCAACTTGAAAGAGAGGGTTTTGAGGTTACCTACTTAGATCCTGATGATGGTGGTTTAATAAGCGCTGAATCTGTTAAGGAGGCAATCAAAGATACTACAATTTTAGTATCTATCATGCATATTAATAATGAGTTAGGCACGGTCAATAACTTAGATAAGATAGGTTCTATTGTTAGAGAGCACGGTGCCTTTTTTCATGTTGATGCAGCACAGAGTACTGGGAAGATTGAAATAGACTTATCAAATATTCCTGTCGATTTGATGTCATTTTCAGCACATAAAACATATGGACCAAAAGGAATTGGCGCATTGTATGTAAGACGTAAACCTAGAGTTCGACTCGAGGCACTTATTCATGGCGGCGGTCATGAAAGAGGCATGCGTTCTGGAACACTTGCAACGCATCAAATTGTTGGCATGGGAGAGGCATTTAGAATTGCGAATTCAGAAATGTCTAAAGACCATAAGAAAGTGAATAAATACCATCAAGAATTTATAGAAAAAGTTAAAGAGATAGATCATGTATACATTAACGGCGATACAGATAACAAAGTACCAAATATTCTTAATGTCAGTTTCAATTTTGTTGAGGGAGAGTCTCTAATTATGGGCTTAAAAGATATTGCTGTCTCATCAGGTTCTGCCTGCACCTCGGCGAGCTTAGAACCCTCATATGTTCTTAGAGCACTAGGAAGAAAAGATGAATTAGCTCATAGTTCTATTAGGTTTTCATTTGGTAGATTCACAAGTGATGATGATGTAAAGAACACATTAGACATTTTAGGTAATGTTGTACATAGATTAAGAGAACTTTCACCTTTGTGGGAAATGCATTTAGATGGCATTGATTTAGACGAAGTTGAATGGAATATGCATTAGGAGATTTATATGGCTTATAGTAAAAAAGTTGTTGAAAAATTCGAAAATACATTAAATAACCCTGAAGCATTCAAGGTTGGCAGGTTTGACCCAAAAGAAATGAATGTTGGTACTGGAATGGTAGGAGCACCAGCATGTGGCGATGTGATGAAATTACAAATTAAATGTGAACCTAAGGGAAATACTCATGTTATAAAGGATGTAAAATTCAAAACATATGGTTGTGGTTCAGCAATAGCATCTTCAAGCGAGCTTGTCGAAATGTTAATTGGTAAAACACTTGAAGAAGCAAAGGCTATTAAAAATATTGAAATAGTAGAAGCACTTGAATTACCGCCTATTAAGATTCATTGTTCTGTATTGGCTGAAGATTCAATTAAACAGGCAATTGAGGACTACGAAGCTAAACAGTAATATTATGAGCACTTTTAATCCTGAAGGACTTAATTTTTCTGAAAGTGCTTTAAATCATTTTAAACAAATGCTTGATACCAGGGGAAAGGGCGCTGGTATAAAAATTGGCGTTAAAGAAGCTGGATGCTCTGGTTATGAATACACTTTTGATTTTGTTGATGATGTTTGTGATGATTATTTAAGTTTCCATAAAGAAAACTGTACTATTTTTGTAGACAATAAAAGCCTAAATTTCTTAAAAGGAAGTCTCGTAGACTATGTCGATGAAGGCCTAAATAAAGGCATCAAGTTTGTTAATCCTAATGCAAAAGCTGTGTGCGGATGTGGCGAAAGTTTCACCGTTTAAATAATGGCAAAGATAAAGATATGGCCTCATGAGGAAATATGTCCTGATGGAGCCCAAATAGAATCTCTTCCAGATGAAACAATTTGTGAAGCAGCTTTAAGAAATAATATTAAAATAGAACACGCCTGCGAAATGTCAGCCGCTTGTACAACATGTCACTGTATTGTAAGAAAAGGATTCGAATCCTTAGAGGATGCAAGTGATATTGAAGAGGATTTGCTTGATAAAGCTTGGGGCTTAGAGCAAACATCAAGATTAAGCTGTCAGGCAATTCCGCCTGAAGATGAGGAAATAGAAATCGAATTACCAAAATATAATATTAATATGGTTTCTGAGGATCATTAGCAATGAAATTAGATTGGTTGGATGTTCTTGATATTGCTATAGAGCTCTGTGAAAAATATCCAGATATTGACCCTCAATGGATTAGTTTTCCAGATTTACATAAAAAAGTTTGTGATCTTGAAGACTTTATTGGAGAACCAGATAAATCTAACGAAAAAATCTTAGAAGCAATACAATCACATTGGATTGAAGAATATCAATAAGATTAATATATAATAGCAACAAATTTTTTTGAGGAATTATTATGGCTATAGAAAGAACCTTATCAATTATAAAACCTGATGCCGTGGGTAAAAATGTGATTGGTAAAATTATTTCAAGATTTGAAGATAACCAATTAACTATGGTTGCTGGTAAATTAATACATTTGTCAGATGAAATGGCTTCAGGATTTTATGCTGAACATGAAGGAAAGCCATTTTTTGAAGATTTGAAAAAGTTTATGACTTCTGGGCCAGTATTTGTTCAAGTTCTTGAGGGTGATAATGCAGTTCAAAAAAATAGAGATTTAATGGGCAGTACTAACCCTAAAGAAGCAATGCCAGGAACAATAAGAGCAGATTTTGCAAATAGCATTGATGCAAATGCTGTTCATGGATCAGATTCTACTACAAGCGCAATGAGGGAAATCGAATATTTTTTCAGTTCAGAAGAGATATTGATTAAGTAATTTGTTAAAAAAGCAAAATCTCCTAGGCTTCTCATTAGAATCCTTGGAGAAATATTTTCTTGAGATAGACGAATCTAAATTTAGAGCTAAACAAATTTTTAAATGGGTACATCAAAAAGGCGTAACAGATTTTTCTTTAATGACAGACTTAAATAAAGAACTTAGAAATAAGCTTAAAGATATTGCAATCATAGAGCCGCCATTAATTGAGGAAGAATTTATTTCTGATGAAGGAACTAAAAAATACTTAATTAAAATTTCATCAGGTTCAATGGTTGAGATGGTAATTATTCCTGAAGGAAAAAGAAAAACTTTATGCATTTCATCCCAAGCAGGATGNGCTTTGCAATGTACATTTTGTGCTACAGGAGCCCAGGGATTTGATCANAATCTTAATAGTCACGAAATTATTGGNCAGCTTTGGCTTGCTAACTTTTTTANAAAAGATGAACAACCAATTACAAATATNGTATTCATGGGTATGGGAGAGCCTTTACTGAACTTTGATGCTGTTATCGAATCAACAAAAATTATGAAACATCAACTAGCATATGGTCTATCAAGAAAGAGAGTTACTATTAGCACTTCTGGAATAGTTCCAAATATCAAGAGACTTACAGAATTTGTAGACGTTTCTCTTGCAATATCACTCCATGCTGCGAATGATTCTCTTCGAGATGAGATTGTGCCTATAAATAAAAAATATCCAATTAAGGTATTAATTGATTCCTGTAAAGATTTTTTAAATTACTACGAAAACAAAAGGCATATCACTATCGAATATATCCTGATAAAAGATGTTAATGATTCGGCTGAACATGCAAAGAGTTTAACTAAATTATTATCACAAATATCATGCAAAATTAACTTAATACCATTTAATAGTTTTGATGGCTCTGATTATGAAAGACCAAGCAATAATAAAATAAATGCATTTAAGTCTTATTTGGCTGATAAGGGCTACATAACAACTTTGCGCACAACAAGAGGCGATGGTGTAGATGCTGCATGTGGTCAACTTGTTGGAAATTTGTCAAAATCAGTTATTAAAGGAAAAAAATTAATATCGCATAAATCTTTGTAATGAGTAATGATTTAAAATCTGCCAGTTCTGTTAAAACAGGTAAAAAATTTTCTAAATTAAGAGAAGAGCTTGGCTATTCTGTTAGCGGCATTGCAGAAAATCTTTTTGTAAACATTGATTATATTAATGCTATTGAAAAGGGTAACTATTCTATTTTTCCTTCCGAAGCATTCGCAAAAGCTTATTTCCAAAAGTATAAAGACTTTTTAAATATTGAATGCGAATTCCCAAATGTTTATGAGGAATATAAAGAACAAAAATTTAAAAAAATTAGAAAGGAAATTAAGCTTCCATATGCCCTTGATCAAAACACAAAAAAATTAATTATTAGTTCATTGATAATAGTATGCACTCTTCTATTTTTTTATTTTGTAGCTATTTTTGTAACTCCTAAACTTGAGATAGAACAAGCAGAATATAATCTAGATATTAAAAACTTTGAATCAATCGAAGCTACTATAAAAAAAAATAAGNTAAAAGNTAGNNATNATCTTGAAAAANANTTATTNAANCAACAGCTTCTTGAATTAAGTTTNAGTGGAGAATGNTGGATTGAAATNTANATTAATGAAGANATTNTTGAAGCACAACAATTTAGCAATGGNGATATNTATACCAAACAAATTCTATCCTCCTTTAAAATAGTTGTAGGTAATGCCGATTTAGTAAAAGGAACATATAATGGACTGACAATCGATTTTCAAGATAACATCAATATGTTAAATGGAGTTAGTGCTGTAAATATTAATTATGACTAATTGGATAAAAAGAAAAGATACCAAAGTTGTTANGGTTGGAAACGTCCCTGTTGGTGGAGGTAATCCAATAAGCATTCAATCAATGACAAATACCAATACATGTGATGTGGTTTCAACTGTTAAACAAATTAAAGACCTTGAAGCTGCCGGAGCTGACATAGTTAGAGTATCAGTTCCTGGATTTGACGAGGCTAANGCATTTAAAGAAATAAAAAATGCNGTTAATGTTCCGCTTGTAGCAGATATACATTTTGATTATAAAATTGCATTAGAGGTAGCAGATTCAGCTGACTGCTTAAGAATCAATCCAGGAAACATTGGAAANGAGGANAGGGTAAAAGAGGTTATTAATGCTGCTGCTGATAATAATGTNCCAATAAGAGTTGGNGTTAATGCTGGNTCTCTTGAGAAGGACTTNCAAAAGAAGTATGGAGAGCCAAATGCTGATGCATTAGTTGAATCAGCATTAAGACATGTTGAGATTTTNGATAGATTCAATTTTGATAACTATAAAATGAGNCTTAAAGCCTCAAACATTGAAATGACAGTAGATGCATATAGNAAGATATCANAATTAATNAATCAGCCATTACATCTAGGAATCACTGAAGCTGGNAGCTATAGAGCTGGAACNGTAAAGTCATCTATNGGNGTTGGNATGCTATTGTCTGAGGGCATAGGAGANACGATAAGAATATCTTTAGCATCAGACCCTGTTGATGAAATAAAAATAGGGTGGGANATATTAAAAAGCCTTAATATCAGAAGCAGAGGAGTAAAGATTGTTGCCTGTCCAAGTTGCTCCAGGCAAAATTTCAATGTGATTAAAGTTGTTAATGAATTAGAACAAAGGTTAGAGGACATATCTGATGATATTGAGGTAGCAATTATTGGATGCTATGTAAATGGACCAGGTGAAAGTAAAGCTGCAAATATTGGCCTAACTGGAGCTAGTCCAAATAATTTACTATATGTAGATGGAAGCCCTAANAAAAAAATCTCTAACGATAATCTTGTTAATGAACTTGAAAATCAAGTCAGAGAAAAAGTAGCTCAATCAAAAATTCAATCTGAAAAAATTATATTAAGGAGCTAAGTTGGAAAAAATTCACTCACTAACTGGAATGATGGATTTAATCGGCGAAAATGGCCTAGAGCCGAACTTAGCTAATAAAATTTTTGATACCGAAAAAGAGTTAACAAAGATTTTTGAAAGTTACTCGTTGAAAGAAATCAGAACACCTTCATTAGAAAATGAACAACTTTTCAATAGATCTGTAGGTAATTCTTCAGATATTGTAAATAAAGAGCTGTATACATTTAAAGATAAGAATGAAAAAAGNATTTCTTTAAGACCNGAAGGAACCGCTGGTGTTGTTAGGGCAATTATAGAAAAAAAACTTGATAACGATAACCATAGATTTTGGTATATGGGCCCAATGTGGCGATACGAAAGACCACAAAAAGGAAGATATAGGCAATTTTATCAAGCTGGAGTTGAGCTTTTAGGCTTTCCAGAAGGCTTGGCTGAATTAGAGATGATATCAATGATAATTTCAATTAATTCNAGACTAGAAATAAAAAATCCAAAAATTAAAATAAATCATTTAGGTGATAAAAATGTTAAAGATNNTTATTGTGATGCGTTGAAAGANTATCTTGAGCCTATTTCATCAAAACTTGATGANAAAGATTTTGATAGATTAAATAAAAACCCAATGCGAGTTTTGGATTCCAAAAATCCNGAGACNCAAAANATACTCAAAAATGCACCAAAAATATCAGATTTTATTTCTGATGATGCAAAGAATCTCTTAAATACAATTAAAAAAACATATGGTGAAGATTTAATTGAAATAGATTCAAATTTAGTTAGAGGCCTGGATTACTATACTGGGTTTATTTTTGAAGCGGTTTCTGAAGACCTTGGTGCACAANACTCTTATCTTGGTGGTGGCAGGTATGATCAATTATTTGAAGATTTAGGGGGTAAAAAATTACCTGCTATAGGCATGGCCATAGGTATCGAGAGGATTGCAGATATTGCACAAAAACCTCAAGANAAGAAAACCTTNATATCTTTTATCATTTTATCTGACAAAATTGAGCAAAAAGCATATAAAATAGCCCACGATTTAAGGTCACGCAATANTANCTTAATAATTGANGTTCAATTATTAGATAGCAGNCTTAANTCTAAACTTAGACGTGCTAATAAAGANAATGCNNNCTATGCAATTATCTTAGGAAAAGATGAGATTGAGTCTNNTAAAGTTTTAGTAAAATCACTTCTTGATGANAANTCANANCANANGGAGCTTAAGTGTTTCTGANTTAGAAGATTTTNTGAGCACATTATAAAACAGGGGCGGTATTATGAATGAAGTTTATGACAATAACATGAAGTTGATACCTTTATTGAAATTTATTGACAAGTATAAAAAGGTTTTAATTTCTTTATTGATGTCAGTTATTGCAGTTGTTTTATATTTTTTTATATCTAATTCAATCAATAAACAAAACCATGAAGAGGCTGCATTAATATATAACGAATGGATTGCTGAAATATCAAACGATACACCTGATATGAGTAATCTTGATGAAATGTTGGATAGTTTGTTGCAAGATTATAAAAAAACTGGATACACACAAGTTGCCCTTTTATCAAAAGCAAACCTTGATGCAAAGAATCAAAGATTTGAAGAGGCATTAGTAAGCTTTAATGTGTTAATTAATATCACTGAAGGGTTTAGAGGCAATAAAATTTACAATAAAATGGCGAGAGTAAGTTCTGCCAGAATAAAACTATATTTGGGTGATTATGATGCAGCTCTTAATTTTATCCAAAAGTATTCATCTTCAAGCAGCAATGCATACATCCACGAGCTAACAGGTGATATCTTATTAAAAAAAGGACAAATAAAGCTTGCTGAAGACCAGTACAACATTGCTTCTGAAAAATATACTGACCAAGCTTCTAAATCTATAATTTCAATGAAATTAGCAAACTTAGGAGAATAACTTGAGTTATAAGTTCAAGAATATATTAATAGCAATCTACTCTATTGTTATTTTGTCTTCATGCTCAACATTTGAAGGTCTGAGATTCTGGAAAAGTGATGAAGTCGATCCAGATGAACCTAAAAAACTATTATCTTTTAATGCTCAAAATAATTTGAATATTGATTGGGATATTTCTTTTAATGGAGTAAATGAGATTGGAAGCTTTGAGCCCGGTTTTAGTTCTGAAAATCTTTTTTTTGCAGATTCTGAAGGAACTTTGGTATCTATAAATACATCTAATGGAGAAAAAAATTGGGAAAAGCAGCTTAATTTTTTGTCATCTGGAGTTGCATCGGGTTTCGGTATCATAGTAGTTTCAGATATTGATGGTAATGTAATAGCTTTAAGTCAAGATGATGGCTCTGAGATTTGGTCTAAAAATGTTAAGGGCGAGGTCTTAAGCAAAGCAGCAATAGACCCAAAAACAGTAATTGTTAAAACAGGTTCAGGTGAGCTAATTGGATTAAATAAATCTTCTGGTGAAATAGTTTGGTCTTATAGGTCAAAGTTACCATCTCTTACAATTCGTGGAAGCAGCAGCCCAGTATTATTTGATGGCCAAGTCTATGTAACTTTTGATAATGGCAGATTGGGAGTATTTGATGTTAATACGGGTTATTTAATATGGGATAGCGCTATTTCATATGCTGATAGCAATTCTGAATTAGATAATCTTGTTGATTCAGACTCAAACCCAATTGTTGAAGGCGGTTTGGTTTACGCAACAAATTATCAAGGTAAGTTAAATATTTTTGATATTGCTCAAAAAAGATCTGTTTGGTCTTATGATGCATCTTCTTTTTTTTCGCCAGTCATAACACGAGGAGTGATAATAATTATTGAATCAAATTCAAATATAAAGTCATTTTCATCTAAAAGCCTTGAGGAATCTTGGACTAATGAGGATTATTTAAATCGTGACCTATCAAATGCAGTTAGCTTTAAGGGTAATTTAGTATTCGGTGACTTTGAAGGTTATGTTCATGTTCTTAATCCATTAAACGGAATCACTACGGGTAGAAAAAAAGTATCAAAGAAATCCATTAAAACTATTTTTAGCAGAAGTAATTCTTTATATGCTATAGATGAAGAATTTAATTTATTTTCAATAAAAATATAAAATGATACCTGAAAATGTTTACTTCAATTGCAATAATAGGGCGCCCAAACGTAGGAAAGTCATCCTTATTTAATAAGTTAACTAAATCTAGGAATGCAATAGTTTCAGACTTCTCTGGATTAACTAAAGATAGAAACTATAGTTTCTTTCAAGTAAAAAACAAAAGAACCTTGCTAATTGATACGGGTGGAATTGTTGATTCAAAAGAGACTTTGAAAGATGCAATATCACAACAAGCATGGACAGCGGTAGAAGAATCCTCTTTAATAATCCTTTTATTGGACGGCTCCGAAGATCTTGTAAAAGAAGACTTAAATATCATCCAAAACTTAAGAAAACTTAACAAAGATTTTATATCTGTTTTAAATAAAGTTGATAAGAAATCAGATTCAAGCATTAAGGATGATCTTTCAAGACTTGGAATAAAATCGTTCTTTGAAATAAGCGCCGAACACTCAATAAACATTTCAGAATTAAAAACTCAACTTGAATCAAGAATTCCTGATACAAGAGTAGAAGAATCTGACGATAAAAAAGTAGCAGTTCTTGGAAGGCCTAATGCTGGAAAATCGACATTTATAAATAAATTAGTAAATGAAGATAGGCTAATAGTTAGTGAAATTGCTGGAACAACGATTGATGCCATTAGCATTCCGTTTGAAATAAATAATGAGCGATTTACTTTCATAGATACTGCTGGAATTAGAAAAGGCTTTAAATACAATCATAAAGTTGAGTATTTTTCTTATGTAAGAGCTTTGCATGCAATTGAACAAGCAGACATTGTAGTTTTCCTTTGCGATGCCAGCGAAAATATTGTTGACCAAGATTTAAAAATTATAAATATGATAATTAGCGCAGGAAAACCAGTTTTGTTTATTTTCAATAAAATAGATCTTTTATCTAAAAAAGAGATATCAAATCTTTATCAAAACAAAAGAATGCAATCTGAATTTATGGAAAATATTTTTATATCTGAGATTTCTGCAGTTAACAAAAAAGGTTTTAAAAGAGTATTCACTTTAACTGATAGAATTATCAAAAAATCAAAAGAAAATTTTACTACCTCAAAATTAAATAAACTTTTAAATAAGTTTGTAAACAATAGCGCTCCTCCATCCGTAAATGGAAGACAACTTAAGTTTAAGCATATCCATTTTGGNGGNACCTATCCAACAACCTTGATAATCAACTCAAATCAAGATAAAAAAATTCCAAATAACTATAAAAAGTATTTAGAAAATTGTTTTAGAAAAGAGCTCAATCTTAAAAGCATTCAGCTTAAACTAATATTTAGAAAATCTACAAATCCTTTCGAAGGAAAAAAGAATAAGTTAACAGATAGACAAGAAAAGAAACGCCAACGGCTTATTAAACATAAAAAAAAATCTAAGAACTAATATCTATTAACTTCTATAANNGATATATAAGGAAAATCTGCTGTATAATCTCAATTTATATTATTAAATTACTGATATTTATAACCAAAGCACACAATGGATCAAAGACCGGTATATCTAGATCTAACTAAAATTAGGCTACCAATGTCTGCTTTCTCTTCTATTACTCATAGACTATCAGGNATGTACGTATTTTTTATAACATTGCCAGTNATGCTTTACTTAATCTATCAATCAACTTCATCGAAATTCAATTATGAAAATTTATTAATANACTTAAGTTCATTNTCTTATNTATCTTTTTTTATATATATAAGCCTTTTAATATTTTGGTATCACATTCTTACAGGTATAAGGCATTTGATAATGGATTTTTTGCATATTGGAGAATCACTTCATGCTTCAAATAATTCAGCTATTTTTGTTTTGGTATTTTGGGTAATCAGTTCAATTTCATTTTTAACATACATTTACATATGAAAGGCTCATTAATTTGGAATATACAAAGATATAGCTCAATAGTNATTTTTTTATATCTTTTATATGTATTAAATTTTATTTTTTCCTCGGGCGAGGGCATTGGTTTTTTTGTTTGGACTAAATTTTTTCTTTCTTTTGAAACAAGAATTTTTACGTCTTTAACATGTTTACTAATTGTTCTTCATGCCTACATAGGACTTTGGACGGTTGGAACAGACTATTTGACCGAAAGGACGNTAGGATTTCTTAATAAACCNTTATCAAAAATGGCAGNTTTAATTAATAAATTCTATCTTTTTACATTTATAACGCTTGGCATTGTGTATTTATCAGGAATTTTATATATAATATGGATATAAATTATGTTTATATATAATTATAAATATTATCAATAATGAATAGTATCTTTACTGACAACATTAAGACCATTGAATTTGATGCGCTCATNATAGGTGGCGGTGGNTCAGGGATGAGAGCATCACTTGAATTAGCAAAGTCAGGATTAAAAACAGCTGTTGTATCAAAGGTTTTTCCTACAAGATCACATACNGTATCCGCACAGGGTGGAATAACATGTGCTATTGCTAGTGCTGANCCCAACGATGATTGGAGATGGCATATGTACGATACAGTCAAAGGTGCTGATTTTATAGGAGATCAGGATGCNATTGAGTATCTTTGTTCCGAAGGTCCTAAAGCTGTTTTTGAACTTGAACATATGGGATTGCCATTTTCAAGATTTGAGAATGGAAGGATATATCAAAGACCATTTGGAGGACAATCAAAAGATTTTGGAAAAGGTGGTCAAGCAGCCAGAACATGTGCAGCGGCAGANAGAACTGGACACGCTCTATTACATACCCTTTATCAGAACAATGTTAAAGAAGGAACAAANTTCTTTAATGAATGGTTTGCCGTAGACCTAGTTAAAAATTCTAAAGATGAAGTAACTGGAGTTATTGCCTTCTCTATTGAAAATGGTGAAGTTGCCTACTTAAAGGCTCAAGCAACTGTTTTGGCTACNGGAGGAGCAGGTAGAATATATGCATCAACTACAAATGCTTTGATAAATACTGGCGATGGTTTAGCAATGGCCTTGAGAGCNGGCTTTCCTGCTCAAGATATGGAAATGTGGCAATTTCATCCAACTGGTATTTATGGAGCTGGATCTTTAGTGACCGAAGGATGTAGAGGTGAGGGAGGATACTTAATCAANAAAGATGGCGAGAGGTTTATGGANAGATATGCTCCAAATGTAAANGACCTTGCAGGAAGAGACGTTGTTGCTAGATCAATGGTTCTTGAAATTCTTGAGGGAAGAGGTTGTGGTGAAAAAAATGATCATATATTTCTCAAATTAGATCATTTGGGTGCNGATGTTCTAAATTCAAAATTGCCAGGAATTTGTGAGCTTTCCAGAACTTTTGCGCATGTTGATCCAATNTANGAACCAATACCAGTNGTGCCAACTTGTCATTATATGATGGGNGGAACNCCGACCAATATTAATGGACAAGCATTTACTAGGAATAAAGGNGANGATGAGTTAATACCNGGTCTATTTTCTGCAGGCGAAGCTGCTTGCGTTTCAGTNCANGGNGCAAATAGANTAGGAGGNAATTCTCTCNTAGATTTGGTTGTTTTTGGCAGAGCTACAGGTATGCATATTCAAAAAGAGCTTAAATCTGGTGGAGGAGTTGATTCATCTNCAAGAAGCGATATAAAAAAATCTCTAGAAAGACTAAATGCNTTNAATGANTCAACTAGNGGTCATGACCCCGCAGAAGTTAAGCGAGAATTGCAAGAATGTATGCAAAATTATTTTGGTGTTTTTAGGAGAGGCGAGTTTATGAAAAAAGGCCTTGATCAGTTAAATGAAATAAAAGAAAAAGTTGACAATTTACATCTTAAAGATAAAAGCGATGCTTTTAATACAAGTAGAGTTGAAGCTATTGAATTGCAAAATCTATTTGAAGTTGCTGAAGCAACAGCTGTTTCTGCTTATGAAAGAGATGAAAGTAGAGGTGCTCATGCTCGTGACGATTACCCTGAAAGAGATGATGAAAACTGGTTATGCCACACGATATACAATCCATTAACTAAAAAAGTTTCAAAAAGAGGTGTTAACTTTCAGCCTTCACAAGTCGAAGCATTTCCACCAAAAGTGAGGACATATTAGTGTTTAGCAAAAAACTGCATGTTAGTCTTTATCGTTACAACCCTGAAGAAGATAAATTCCCTTACATGAAAAAGTACACCATAGACAAACCTGAGAAAGATATCATGGTGCTTGATTTACTTCATCTATTAAAAGAGCAAGATCAGTCCGTATCGTATAGAAGGTCTTGCAGAGAAGGTGTATGCGGATCTGATGGAATGAATATAAATGGCAAAAACGGACTTGCATGTATTACTCCAATATCATCAGTCATTAAGAGAAATAGCATCGAACTAAGACCATTACCAGGGCTACCAGTAATCAGAGACTTGGTTGTTGATATGACAGAATTTTATGCTCAGTATGAAAAGATAAAACCCTTCCTTCAAAATGAAACCACTGCTCCTGAGCAAGAAAGACTCCAGTCTCCAGAAGAAAGAGATAAACTAGACGGTTTATATGAATGTATTTTGTGTGCTTGCTGTTCAACAAGNTGTCCTTCATTTTGGTGGAATCCAGATAAATTTGTAGGTCCTGCTGCCTTATTACAAGCATATAGGTTTCTTGCAGATTCTAGAGATTTAAAAACTGAAGAAAGACTTGATGCATTATCTGATCCATTTAGTGTATACAGATGTCACGGTATTATGAATTGCGTTAATGTATGCCCAAAAGGCTTAAACCCAAATAAGGCAATTGGTGAAATAAAATCTATGTTACATAAAAATAAAAAGGATATAATTGCTTCTGACAGAATATAAACTAAAGACAGAAAATGACCATATCTATGAAAGAGCTTTGGGGGAGCTCACATACTTCAGCAGGGCATTCCGCCTATCTTGAATCTCTATACGAAACATATATTACGGACCCCAGCTCGCTATCAGACGAATGGATAGATTTTTTTGAAAATCTACCTCATCATCCTACATCTAATGGCGAGATATCTCATCAAAACATTGTTAAAGAATTTAAAAATATTTCTAGAAATAACGTTGTTTCAAAGACCTCTGTTGATGTAAGACAAGGTAAGGTAGTCAGGCTAATACAAGCATATCGAAATAGAGGTCATTTATTTGCAAACTTAGATCCACTAGGTTTGATGGAGAGGGACAAAATTGAAGACCTTAATATAGAATTTCATGGATTATCTAACAACGATTTAGATGAAGAATTTTATACCGATACTTTCATGCCAAATAAGAAAAAAATGAAGTTGAGGGATATCTTAAAAAGCCTGCAAGAAATTTATTGTGGAAATATCGGCCTAGAATGCAACCATATAATGGAAACAGAAGAGAGAAGATGGTTTCAAAGAAAATTTGAATCAAAACTTCAAGGATATTCCTTTAATAAAAAAGAAAAATTAAACATTTATGAAAGATTGAATTCTGCAGAAGGTTTAGCAAAGTATTTATCAGCTAAGTATCCTGGTATGAAACGTTTTGGAATAGATGGAGCTGAAGCTTTAGTTCCGTTGGTAGAGAATGTAATTCAGAATTTTGGATCTATGGGGGCAAACCAAATTTGTTTTGGTATGGCTCACAGAGGAAGATTAAACCTTCTTGTTAATGTTTTAGGAAAACTTCCATCAGAGTTATTTTCAGCATTCGATGAAGACTACGAATTAGATGGAGCCAATACGGGTGATGTTAAATATCATTTAGGCTTTTCTTCAAATTTTGAAACTTCTGGAGGGGAAGTTCATGTTTCACTCTTTAATAATCCATCCCACCTTGAAATTGTAGACCCAGTAGTTATTGGTTCTGTGAGAGCACGCCAAGACAGAATAGGTGACGTTGATAGGTCTATGGTTATACCAATACTATTTCATGGTGATGCTTCTTTCTCTGGCCAAGGGGTTGTGATGGAATCTCTTCAAATGTCTCAAACAAGAGGATTTAACGTAGGTGGAACTGTTCATATCATTGTCAATAATCAAATTGGATTTACTACCAGTAATAAACTGGATTCCAGATCAACTGATTATTCTTCAGATGTAGCAAAAATTATTCAAGCACCTGTAATCCATGTAAATGGAGATGACCCAGAGATGGTAATAAATGCTGCAAAAATTGCATGTAAGTACAGAAATAAGTTTAAAAAAGATATTGTTTTAGACTTATTTTGCTATAGAAGAAGAGGGCATAATGAAGCTGATGATCCTTCTGCTACCCAGCCTAAGATGTATAAGAAAATCGCAAAACATCCATCAGTAGTATCACAATACGAAGAAAATCTTTTAAGTGATGGAATTTTAACAACAGAAAAAGCAAATAAAATAAAAAAAGACTATAGAAAGTCTTTAGAAGGTGGAAAATCAGTTGCAAAAAATCTTGCAGAAAAACCTAATGATAAATTATGGTTTGATTGGCAACCTTATATGGACATTAAGTGGTGGCCAAAAGTAGATACATCTTTTGATAAAAAAGATTTTGAAAGTCTGGGTGATGACATTTGTAAGGTTCCCGATACCTTTAACTTAGGTAAACAAGCTTTTAAAATTTTCAAAGATCGAATTGACATCACAAAAACAAATACAATGGCCAACTGGGGGTATGCTGAGATAATGGCATACGCTACATTGCTCAAAGAAGGATATCCTATAAGAATAACTGGACAAGATGTTAGAAGAGGCACCTTTTCTCACAGACATGCTTGTGTTTTTGATACTGAAACTGGCGATGGATATATACCTTTAGCTGCAATAGCTAAAAAAAATAATACAAAGTTTGATATTTATGATTCTTTATTATCTGAAGAAGCAGTATTAGCTTTTGAATATGGTTATTCAGCGACTTGGCCATCTGGTTTGACTATATGGGAAGCCCAATTTGGTGATTTTGCAAATGGTGCACAAGTAGTAATAGACCAATTCATTGTTTCTGCACAACATAAATGGGAAAGATTATCAGGATTGGTAATGCTATTACCTCATGGTTATGAAGGTCAAGGACCTGAACATAGNAGTGCAAGAATAGAAAGATTCCTTCAATTATGTGCTTCAGAGAATATTCAAGTTTGTGTTCCAAGTACACCATCTCAAATATTTCATTTATTAAGAAGACAGGTAATAAGAAAAATGAGGACCCCTTTAGTAGTAATATCTCCAAAGAGTCTATTAAGAAATCCTAACGCAGTTTCATCCACAAAAGCCTTATATCAAGGAAGTTTTTCATGTGTAATTGATGACAATATAAACAAAGAAAAAGTTAAAAAANTTATTATGTGTTCTGGAAAAGTTTTCTATGACCTCTATAAAAAGAGAGAAGACAATAAGATTGATGACATTGCATTGATTAGAATTGAACAATTGTATCCTTTTCCATATGATGACCTTGAAGAAATTCTTAGAAAGTACGAAAATGTTTCTGAATTCATATGGTGCCAAGAAGAGCCTTTGAATCAGGGAGCTTGGTTTAGCCATAGACATAGAATTCAAAGGGTTATTGATAGAATAGATCCTAAAAAGGATGTAAGTTTAGTTAGCAGGCCGGCAGCTGCTGCACCAGCAGTAGGGCTTATGAAACTTCACCTTCAACAACAAGAGGATCTTATTAAAGAGGCTTTAAAAAAATGAGTGTTGAAATTAAATCTCCAACTTTTCCAGAATCTGTAGCAGACGGAACAATTGCTAACTGGTTAAAAAAAGTAGGCGATGCAGTTGTTCAAGATGAAGTTATAGCAGAAATTGAAACAGATAAGGTTGTTTTAGAGGTATTAGCTCAGTCAGATGGAGTTGTTTCAAAAATAATAAAGTCTGAGGGAGAAACTGTAATAAGCTCAGAAGTAATTGGTGAGTATGAAGAAGGCTCTTCAGATATATCAAAAAAAGAGGATATAGGTGAAGAAGTTGAACAAATAAAAGAAATTCAACCAAAGAAAGATACAAATCAAAAAAATAAAAAGAATGGCCCTGCTGTTAAAAAAATACTCTCAGAAAAAAATATTGATCCAGCACCAATTAAGCCCACAGGAAAAGACAACCGAATTACTAAAGCAGATGTAATTAACCATATGTCAAAAAAAGTGGTTGAAGACAAAAGTCCTACCATTGTAGATGAATCAAGAAGCGATAGACCTGAAAAAAGAGTTCCCATGTCTAGATTAAGATCAACTATCGCTAAGAGATTAGTCTCAGTAAAACAAGAAACCGCAATGCTTACTACTTTTAATGAAGTTGATATGCAACCAATAAAAGAACTTAGATCAAAGTATGGGGCTGAGTTTGAAAAAGAACATGATGTTAAATTAGGATTTATGGGGTTTTTTGTAATTGCTGCTGTTCAAGCTTTAAAAAAGTTTCCAGTAGTTAATGCTTCAATTGATGGGACCGATGTCGTATATCATGGCTTTCAAGATATAGGTGTCGCCGTTTCTACTGAAAGAGGTCTTGTTGTGCCAGTTATAAAAGATGCAGATACAAAATCATTGCCTGAAATTGAGAAATCAATTCTTGAATACTCTGATAAAGCAAGAAATGGAAAACTTTCAATCGATGAAATGCAAGGCGGAACATTTACAATTTCAAATGGAGGAGTGTTTGGCTCACTTTTATCAACACCAATNTTAAATGCTCCTCAAACTGCCATACTGGGAATGCATTCAATTCAAGAAAGGCCTGTAGCTATAAATGGCGAAGTTCATATAAGGCCTATGATGTATTTGGCAATGAGTTACGATCATAGATTGCTTGATGGTAAGGAAGCAGTAACATTTCTTGTNTCAATAAAAGAACAGCTAGAATCTCCTGAAAGATTACTATTAAATTTATAAGGTAAGGAAAAACTATGTATGACGTTGTGGTAATTGGAAGNGGTCCAGCAGGATATGTTGCTGCAATTAGAGCNTCACAATTAGGACTAAAAACTTTATGTGTTGAAGAGTTAATAGATGATTCAGGAAAGCCTAGCTTAGGTGGAACCTGTTTAAATGTAGGCTGTATTCCATCAAAAGCTTTACTTGATTCATCTCATAGATATTATGAGGCAAATAAAAAATTATCAGAGCATGGAATTAATATTAATAGTTTAAAACTTGATATCGCTGCGATGATGAAAAGAAAAGATGATATTGTTGAAAAGTTAACAGGTGGCATTACTGGTTTATTTTCAGCCAATAAAGTTGAATCAATGATAGGACGGGGAAGTGTTATTAGCCAAAATATAGTTAAAGTTACTAAAGGCGATGGCTCTTCAGAAGAAGTGGAGGCTAAAAATATAATTATTGCCACAGGATCATCACCAATCGAAATACCCGCTGCTAAATTTGGAAAAAAAATTGTAGATAGCACTGGTGCACTTTCATTTGACGAAGTGCCAAAATCACTTGGAATAGTTGGAGCTGGCATTATTGGCCTTGAATTAGGAAGCGTATGGTCAAGACTAGGATCAAAAGTAACTGTTATCGAGGCACTTGATACTTTTTTACCAATNACAGACCCTGATATTTCTAGAGAAACATTTAAAGAGTTTAAAAATCAAGGTTTAGATATTAAGTTGAATTCAAAGTTAACTTCATCAAAAGAATTAAAAGATTCAGTTAAAGTAATTTATGATCAAGATGAAAACGAAGTTGAAGATGAGTTTGATAAATTAATAGTTGCAGTTGGCAGAAAACCAAATTCTTCTGAAATTTTACCAAAAGAATTAAATATTAAGATTGAGAATGGATTCATAGAAGTAAATCAGCATTGTCAAACATCAATTAAAAATATCTGGGCAATAGGTGATGTTGTCCGAGGCCCAATGTTAGCCCATAAAGGAAGTGAAGAAGGGATTATGGTTGCAGAGAGAATTGCTGAAAAACATGCTGAAGTTAATTATGATCTTGTNCCNTCAGTNATATANTCACATCCAGAAATAGCATGGGTAGGAAAAAATGAAACNGAGTTAAAAGATGAAAATATTCAATATAAAATTGGAAAATTTCCATTTGCAGCAAGNGGAAGGGCATTAGCAGTTGACCAATCAAAGGGNTTTGTAAAAGTTCTTTCNGATGTTNAAACAGATACAATTTTAGGTGTNCATGTTTTTGGACCNGCNGCTGCAGANATAGTGCANCAAGCNTTNATATCTATGGAATTTGGAGCAAGTTCTGAAGATATATCACTTACAATGTTTAGTCATCCCACAGTTTCTGAGGCTTTTCATGAAGCTGCACTTGCATCAAATAACCAAGCAATTCATATCGGAAATAAATCAAGATGAATCTACATGAGTATCAGGGCAAATCCTTATTTGCAGAATATAATTTACCTGTCTCCAAAGGCAAAGTCATATTTAGCGCAGATGATGCCATAGAAGCCTGTAATGAAATAGGTGGTAAAAAGTGGGTGGTAAAAGCTCAAGTTCATGCTGGTGGTAGAGGAAAATCTGGTGGCGTTGAATTAATTGACTCACAAGAGGCTGCTTATAAATTTGCAGAAAAATGGCTTGGAAAACGATTGGTAACATATCAAACAGACAGTAAAGGCCAAATCGTTAACTCAATTCTAATTGAAGATTGTACAGATATAGCTAAAGAATTATATCTGAGCGCAGTTATTGATAGAGATTCACAAAAAATAGTTTTTATTGGCTCAAGCGAAGGAGGGGTAAATATCGAGGAGGTCGCAAAAAACTCTCCAGAAAAAATAATTTATCAAGGAATAGATCTTGATGATAGAGATTTAAGCAATTATGCAACAAGCATTGGGAATGTTTTAAAACTAAATACTGAACAACAAAAACAGTTCACACCGATGCTAGACAATCTTGTCAGGCTTTTTGTAGAAAAAGATCTCAGTCTCCTTGAAATCAATCCATTGGTGATAACTCAAAATGGCGATCTTCATTGTCTAGATGCAAAAATAAATATTGATTCAAATGCCTTATTTAGACAACCAGAATTAATGGAGATGCATGATGAGTCACAAGAAGACCCTCAAGAAGCAGAAGCCGCTAAACATGATTTAAGTTATGTGTCTTTGGATGGAAATATTGGATGTATGGTTAACGGTGCTGGTCTAGCAATGGGAACAATGGACACAATCAAATTTTTTGGAGGTAATCCAGCAAACTTCCTTGATGTTGGAGGGACTGCAACTCAGGAGAGAGTTGCTAAGGCTTTTAAAATAATTCTTAAAGATCCTGAAGTAAGGGTTGTTTTAGTGAATATCTTCGGTGGAATAGTTAGGTGTGATTTAATCGCCGAAGGTATTGTTGCTGCTATTAAAGAGGTTGGTATTAAAGTTCCAGTTGTTGTTAGGCTTGAAGGAAACAATGCTGAAATTGGAGCAAAAATTCTTGAAGAATCTGATATAGAAGTTGAAAGTATTAATGATCTTGCTTCTGCTGCAAAAAAATCTGTTGAGCTTGCAAGATGAGTATATTAGTTAATAAAGATACAAGATTAATTGTTCAAGGATTTACTGGTTCTCAAGGTACGCTTCATTCTGAGCAGTCTATTAAATATGGAACAAATATTGTAGGAGGAGTTACTCCAGGTAAAGGCGGACAAATTCATCTTAATAAACCAGTTTTTAACAGTGTTGAGGAAGCAGTTAATGAAGTAAGTCCAAATGCTTCAATTATTTTTGTACCTGCAAAATTTTGTAAGTCTTCAATTCTCGAAGCAGCTGAAGCCGGCATTAAATTAATAATATGTATTACTGAGGGAGTTCCAACCCTTGACATGCTTCATGTTAAGAAAAAAGTTGATGAGCTTGGTGTGAGACTAATTGGACCAAACTGTCCAGGCGTCATAACACCTGGAGAGGCTAAGCTAGGTATAATGCCAGGCAGTATTCATTTACCAGGATCAATAGGGATAATTTCACGATCAGGAACTTTAACTTATGAGGCTGTGAAGCAAACTACTGATTTAGGTTTTGGGCAAAGTAGTTGTGTTGGTATCGGTGGTGATCCAATTCCAGGTTCTTCATTTATCGATATGCTAAAGTTATTTGAAGAAGATAATCAAACTAAAGCAATTGTTATGGTTGGTGAAATTGGCGGAAATGCTGAAGAAGCTGCAGCTGAATATATAAAAAATAATATTTCGAAGCCGGTAATATCTTATATAGCTGGACAAACAGCGCCTGCAGGCAAAAGGATGGGTCACGCTGGAGCAATTATTTCTGGTGGAAAAGGAACAGCTGAAGAAAAAATTAAAAAATTAAAAGAATGCGGTGTTCATGTTGCTGACAATTTAGTATCAATTGGTGCTAAAGTTGCTGAAGTTCTTGATTGAGTATCTTCCTAATTTTTGAATTCATAATCCACCGTAATCTAAAAATAGAAAGAATAGAAAATATAGTAAGTCCTATTATCATTCCATACCACATTCCTTTAGCTCCGTAAGGATTCCCAAACCCAAAATTTGTAAGATAATATCCAATTGGCATTGCAAAAATCCAATATGAAATCAGAAGTAAAATCATCGGAATAAAAGTATCTTTATAACCTCTTAAGCTGCCTAGAGCACCCATTTGGATTCCGTCAGGTAACTGAAAAACTGCAGCAAAGAAAATTAAACTAATTGCAAGTTCTAGAACTGGTAATTCTGTTGTATACAAACCCACTATATAGGAGCCAAATAAAATAATTATTACGCTATTCATCAATGCCCCCATCATGCATAGCATTATGGTAGAGGATGCAGCTACTTTAGCTTGTTTTGGATTTCTTTCACCAATAAGATTTCCTACTCTTGTTGATGATGCCAAACCAATTGCGAGTGGAACCATAAAGAATAAGCTTGCTATATTTATTGCAACAGAATGTCCAGCAACAACGATTTCTCCAAGAACACTCAATATAATTGCCGCTCCAGAAAACATGCTTAATTCTATAAAAATACCTAATCCAATTGGCAAACCAAGTTTGAAAACTTCCTTTGTTGTTCTTAGTGAGGGTAGGGTAAATTCAATAAACGGTTTTGTTTTTTTGTATTTTTGCGAGATATTGATATATATAAATATTGATATCATCATAATAAAAGACACAATTGAAGTAGCAATACCACAACCAACACCCCCGAGTTTTGGCGCACCAAAATAACCATAAACAAAAATTAAATCTAACGGAATATTCAAAAGCACGCCTGAAAAAGCAATATAAAAAACTGGTTTGGTATAAGTCATCCCCTCGCTATAACACCTTAAGCAAGTAAAAATTGTTACAAAGAACCACCCAATTGATACTGCTTTTAAGTAATCAATCGTAATAGATGTAATCGAACTTTTGATTGGGAGTAAGTCAATAATAATATTCATATTAAAAAATATAAATGCCATTAATAATCCCAAAGCAGCTGCTACCCATAGAATCTCTCTAAGCTTTTTACCAATCTCTAGGAATTTCTTAGCGCCATATAGTTGTGCAACAATTGGTGTTACTGCAAAAATAATTCCAGTAAAAAAGAACCAAACAGTATTTGAGAAAGCTGTTCCAACTGCAAGACCAGCTAAATCATTTGCACTCGCTCTACCTGCAATAATAGTATCAGTTGTTCCCATAAGAGCATAAGATAATTGAGATCCAAAAATTGGAATTCCTATCTTGATTAGCTGTCTAAATTCAAAGAAATACTTTTGCATATTTACAATAAGTTTAATTATTTTTTTGCGTACTTTATCATATTAAAATACATATATATCGGAGAAAATTATTAGAAAAGATAATCGACCATACTGGCTTAAAAAATTTTTAAAAAAAATTATAAAAGCATATGTTAATCACTTCCTAAAACCACAATTTAAATCATTAGGAAAAGGCGGAGCGTATTTTAAACCAAGATACATTAAAGTTTTTGGCAAAAATGTTTCTATAGATGATTATCCTACTTTGATAGGCGCACCAGATGCATATGTTCAATTTACGTCATGGAATATTGGTGAAAATGAAGGAGTTATTTCAATTGGCAAATATTGCTTAATTACACCTGGTGTAAGAATAATGGCAGCAGAACGAATTGAGATTGGTGATGCTTGTATGATTGCCCATGGAGCATACATATCTGATGCAGATTGGCATGGTATATATGATCGAGCAGAACCAGTTGGAAATACAAAACCAATAGCACTTGAAGATAATGTTTGGATAGGAGACAGCGCAATTATATGTAAAGGCGTCACTATAGGAAAAAACAGTATTATTGGGGCAGGCGCAGTAGTAACTAAAGATGTTCCCCCAAACTGTATTTATGCTGGTAATCCTGCAAAGCTTGTTAAAAAATTAGAAGACAAAGGTTTTAATACTAGAAAAGACTTCTTTAATGATCCTAAAAAACTTGCTAATGATTTTGATATGCTAGATAAATTTACTTTAAGTGAAAACACTTTCATAAATTGGTTAAAAAGCATCATCCTGCCTGATAAAGAGCATTAATAAGACATCAATTAATTAAAAAATAGATGCTATAATTACTTATATTAATTAATTCTAATTATATACATAAATTGGCACACTAATTGCATATATAGTTATATAAATTTTTTTGTGAGGCTAAATTGAAATCATTAGATAAAAAACTGTTGAGAAATGCCAAGGGCCTGATTAATACTATTTTAAGCCAAACTATCGAAAACCCAAATAACCCTGAATCAATGAATTTTTTTCAAGGTGATGCATATCGCTTCTATTTTTTAATGAGTTTTATGAATGAATTTTTTAAAGGAAGTGATATTTCTCAAGAATTTGCCATTTCTTTAGTTCCTCCAAAATATGCTTCAAGAATTAAAAGACTTCAAATACTTAAACAAGCAGTTCGCCTTGGATACATAACAGAATCACAATCAAATGTTGATAAAAGAAGAAGGATATATAAACCAAGTGATACCCTTATAGATGATTTTCTGAAATATGCAGATCATATGACTGAGGCTAACATGCGAAAGGCCGGCTAACTTAAATCTAATTCCTACCTATATAACATCTTTTTATTTACAATTAGGATATGTCTAAGATATTTAAAGATGATTCCGAATGGAAAAAAATTCTCGATGATGAAAGTTATAACGTAACGCGCCTATCAGGAACTGAGAGACCATTTTCAGGAAAATATTGGGATTTCAAAGAATCTGGTAGCTATAAGTGCATTTGTTGTGGGGAGGAATTATTTAATTCTAATTCAAAATATGACTCTGGCTGCGGATGGCCAAGTTTTTTTATACCATCAAACGAACACTCAATTGATGAATACGAAGATAATTCGTATGGAATGACTAGAATTGAAGTGAAGTGCTCAAAATGTGATGCGCATCTTGGCCACGTCTTTAATGATGGTCCAAAACCAACAGGATTGAGGTATTGTATAAACTCTGCCTCTCTAGATTTTGAACAAGATAAATAAAGATAATAATTCTTCGTCCTTCCTAGGGTCTTTATCTAAAGTTGGAGGTTGGACTGGTATTTCAAGAATATTTGGTCTTGTGCGTGATATATCTACAACTAGTCTTTTAGGTGCATCAGTATTCCATGACATCTTTGTAATTACTCTTAAGATACCAAATGTTTTTCGTCGCTTCTTTGCTGAAGGTGCTTTTAATCAGGCCTTCATTCCAATTTATAGTGATTTTCAAAAAAATAAAGATGAAAGCCAAACACTAGATTTTTTAAATAGCCTCGCAGGATTTTTAATAACTTTTTTATTTTTTTTCATAATAATAGTTCTAATTTTTGCGCCAATATTTATTTTTATATTTGCTCCTGGTTTTTATTTTGACCCAGTTAAGAAAGATTTATCAGTAGAAGTGCTTAGAATAATGTTTCCGTATTTAGCTCTAATTTCTTTGGTCGCATTTGCTGGCGGTATTCAAAATTCACATGCTAGATTTTCTCTTCCCGCATTTACGCCTGTGATATTTAATTTATGTTTGATTGTTGCAGCATTGCTAATAGCCCCAAAATATGACATGCCTATTTTTGTTCTAGCATGGGGCGTCTTACTTGCTGGATTTTTACAATTATTAATACAAGTTTTTCCATTATTTACTTTAAATAGATTGCCAAGACCAAGACTAAATTTTAAAAACAATGGATTAAAAAAGTTCTTTATATTAATTTTGCCAGCAATATTTGCTGGAGGAATTGTTCAAATCAATCTTTTGGTCGACACTATATTTGCATCTTTACTTGAAACTGGAAGCCCTACTTGGCTTTATGTTTCAGATCGCCTTATCCAATTTCCAATGGGTATATTTGCAATAGCAATTGGCACAGTTTTGCTTCCCACATTATCTAAAATAAATTTCAAGGAGAATAAACAAGAGTTTATAGATTCATTACAAAAAGCACAGACATTTGTTATATTTATTGGCCTCCCATCATTGATAGGTTTATTTTTTTGTGCAGAAGAACTCATAAGCACAATTTTTTTAAGAGGAGAATTTACAATAATAGATGTTTATAAATCTTCATATAGCCTTATGGCCTTTTCGTTAGGATTACCTTTCTTTATGCTAATGAAAGTCTTAACACCTGCTTTCTTTGCAAGAAAGGATACAAAAACACCAATGTATGTTGCTCTTCTGGCACTTTTTTCAAATGTCATTCTAAACTACGTTCTTGCATTTATTCTTGGTTATGGACACGTTGGAATTGCCATAGGAAGTTCGATAGCTACATTAATAAGCGTTTTAATATTAGAATTAATTTTATTAAGAGAAGGATTAATAAAAATATCTAGAATTCTATCTAGACTAAATGTTGCGATATTTGTAGCAAGTATCTTTCTGATAGTATTTTTAAAAAGTTTTTCAAATTTAGTTGATTTCATTTCTTTATCAGAATCTAGCAGGGTTTTTTATTTAACTGCCGAGGTGGCAATTGCGATTTTTATATATCTTGTTCTAATAAGGCTCATATATGGTAAAAAACTAAAAAAAATATTTGAATAATATGTATTTAATAAGAGGCCAACATAATTTAAATCTCTTTCAGAGCCGGTTTCCAAAAGAAAGGTTATGTGGAACTATTGGAAATTTTGATGGCCTACACTTGGGACATCAGGCAATCTTGAATAAAGTAATCGCAAACTCAAAAAAATTTGATGCAAAAACTATAGTTTTCTTTACAGAACCTCATGCTGCTGAATATTTTGCTGAATCAACTAATGCTAAAAAAGAAGCTCCACCAAGAATTTTTCCATGGAGAAAAAAAGTGATGCTTTTAAGAGACCATGGTATTGATTTTGCATTTTTTCTTAAGTTTAACAATTCATTTCGCACAATGTCTCCTGATAAATTTATAACTGAAATTTTAGAGTCAATTAACTTATCAAGTTTTACCGTTGGAGATGATTTCAAATTTGGAGCAAACAGACAAGGTGATACTTCTCTACTTAGAGAGTGGGGAAAGAAAAACAATATATTGGTAGAAAATACAGAAACCTTAATGTTAGAAAATGAAAGGGTAAGTAGTACAAGAATAAGAAAAGCTCTCCTTGAAAATAATTTTAATGAAGCAGAAAAGCTTCTTGGAAGACCATATGTGGTTTCTGGAAAAGTCGTGCATGGACAACATCTAGGAAGAACAATTGATGTTCCGACTGCTAACATATGGCTACCAAAACAAAAACTTCCCATAAAGGGAGTGTTTGCAGTTGAATGTAAATTAAAAAACCAAAAAATATTTGGAATTGCCAATATGGGCATAAGGCCAACAATTGGCGGCAGCCTTCCTGTCCTTGAAGTTCATTTATTTAATTTCAATAAAAACATTTATTCTGAAAGATTGGATATTAAATTCTTAGAAAAAATAAGAAATGAAAAGAAATTTGATAATTTAGACATGCTAAAATCACAAATTCAAAAGGATATATCTAAAGCTAAAGAAATCATATATAAATAAAATGACAATAAATTATAGGGATACTTTAAACCTTCCAAATACAGAATTTTCTATGAAAGCTGGTCTGCCAAGAAAAGAGCCAGAGATTCTTGATTTTTGGAATAAGAATAATCTTTATAAAGAAATAAGAGAAAAGTATAAAGATGCTTCGTTTTTTTTGCTTCATGATGGCCCTCCATATGCAAATGGCGATATTCATCTTGGCCACTCTGTGAATAAAGTCCTTAAAGATATCACTGTTAAGAATAAGACAATGCAGGGCTTTGACGCACCTTTCATTCCTGGATGGGATTGTCATGGTTTACCAATCGAACTAAATATCGAAAAGAAACATGGTAAAAACAGTGATTTAGTAAATGACAAAGAAGCATTTCAAAATGCTTGTAAAGAATATGCAGAATCACAAATAGTAAAACAAATGGAAGATTTTAAAAGGCTTGGTGTTTTTGGAGATTGGGAGCATTCATATAAAAGTTTAGATTCTTCTTTTGAGGCAGATATAGTGCGCTCTTTGGGTAAGATATATGATGGAGGGCACCTTGAAAAAGGTGAAAAGCCAGTTCACTGGTGTCAAGATTGTTCATCAGCTTTGGCAGAAGCCGAAGTTGAGTATATGGACAAGGTATCAAAATCTATTGATGTTTCTTTCGTTGTTAAAGAAGATTCAATTGAAAAAGTTAAAACAGTTTTTAATTACAACGGCGATAAAAAAGTAGCTTTTGTTATATGGACCACAACACCATGGACAATTCCTTCAAATGTAGCTGTATGTATCAATAAATCTCTTAGATATTCACTTATTGATGTAAAAAACAACCTTTATGTTATAGCATCCGATATGTTCAAAGAATGCATAGACAGATGGAATACCAAAGGGACAATAATTTCAGAATGTGAAGGAACAGAACTTGAAGATATTAATCTTCTCCATCCTTTTATTGATAGAGACTCAATTCTTCTTCATGGAGATCATGTAACGACAGAAACTGGAACAGGATGCGTTCATACTGCTCCAGCACACGGGATTGATGATCACTTTATATGCAAAAAAAATAATATTAAGACTATAAAAGCTCTTAACAATAAAGGTTTTTTTAAAGAAGAGTTTGATTTTATTGCTGGACTGCCGCCTATAAAGGCAGATGACCTTGTTATTGAAAAGCTAAATGAAAAAAATTCAATTGTAAATGTTGATACCTATCACCATTCTTATCCTCACTGCTGGCGTCATAAAACACCATTAATTTTTACTGCGACACCTCAATGGTTTGTTTCTATGAACAAAAATAATCTCTTAAACAAAGCAAAAAATTCTGTTAGTGATGTAAATTGGGAACCGTCTTGGGGCTTGGCAAGAATCGAATCTATGCTTCAAGATAGACCAGATTGGTGTATTTCAAGACAAAGAAATTGGGGAGTTCCAATTACATTAGTGATTCATAAAGATAGTGGAGACATTCACCCTAATCAAAGTAATTTGTTTAGTATTTTTGCTGATTTAATTGAAAATGAAGGCATTTCTTCTTGGGATAAGCTTGATTTAAAAGATTATATCGACGATTCAGAAAACTACGTAAAAATAACAGATTCCTTAGATGTTTGGTTTGATTCCGGCGTCACTCATGCAGCCGTTTCCTCAAAGAGATTTAATGATAAAGTTGTTGCTGACCTGTATCTTGAGGGTTCCGACCAACATAGAGGTTGGTTTCAATCATCGTTACTAACAAGCATTGCTATGAATGGAAATGCACCATACAAGACTGTCTTAACTCATGGTTTTGTAGTTGATGAGAATGGTAAAAAACAATCGAAATCTCTTGGTAATGTGGTTTCACCTCAAAAGGTATGGGATAACCTTGGTGCTGACATATTGAGATTATGGGTTGCTTCAACTGATTTTAGAAGTGAGATGGTTGCATCTGATGAAATACTAAAGAGAACTTCGGATCAATATAGAAGAATTAGGAATACTTTCAGATTTATCTTAGGTAATTTAAGTGATTTTTCAAAAGATGATTATATTGAAGCAAATGAATTAATTGAACTTGATAAATGGATGCTTCAGGCTGTTTTTGATTTAGAAAAAAAGGTTTTGGAACACTATAATTCATATTCATATCATAGAGCAGTTCAGGCAATACATAACTTTTGTGTTAATGAGCTTGGCGGTATTTACCTTGATATAACAAAAGACAGACTCTACACCTGTAAATCAAATTCCTATGCAAGAAAATCTGCTCAAACAAGTCTAGACACTGTTCTAAATGTATTAGTTAGACTAATTGCTCCAATACTTTCATATACTGCTGAAGAAATCTGGCAATCATCAGTGAACTTATTAAATCAAGATAAATCAGTTTTCTTGTCTTCATTTTCACGAGATGCCCAAGAAAGCAAATCTAACATTTCAAAAAAAGATTGGAAAAGAATTTTTGAAATTAAAGAAGAGGTGAATCAAACAATAGAAGGATTGAGAAATGATAATAAACTAAAAGGATCACTTGACGCTGTTGTTACTTTATCTCTTACAAGTGATGATAAAAAAATTATTGATAAGCTTGGTGATGAACTTCATTTTTTATTTATCACATCTAAGGCTAATACTGTTTTGGGTGAGGATTTAGAAGTAAAAATTACTATATCTCATGATGAAAAATGCACTAGGTGCTGGCACCGAGATGAATCTGTTGGAAGTTTAGAGAAGCATCCTGAGATATGCAATCGTTGCGTAAGTAATATCGATCAAGATGGAGAAAAAAGGCAATTTGTATAAATTAAATATATTTTTCTTATTATGTTTTTTAGTCTTTATAGATTTATGGACAAAGAACCTTGCCGTATCTCTTTTAAGTTTGGGCATTTCAAAAGAATTTTTTATACCTTTTATCGACTTATTGCTTTTATATAATTCTGGAATTGCTTTCGGGATGTTTGATAATAATAATCAATTACAAACTTATGGCTTGTTAATTATTGGAATAGCAATTGTTGCCTATATTTTATATCTTGCAATCAATGAAACCAATTACAAGAAGGCTCTTAGTTTTTCAATTATAGCGGGCGGCGCTCTTGGAAATATTATTGATAGAGCAATGCAAGGCTATGTAACTGATTTTTTACACCTAAAGATTAATAATTTTTCATTCTTTATTTTTAATATGGCTGATGCTTTTATAACAATCGGAGCAATTTTAATTATATACTTTGAACTTAAAACGAATTCAGATGATGTCAAAACAGATTAAATTAGCAAATCCCAGAGGTTTTTGTGCTGGAGTGGACCGAGCTATAGATATTGTAAATAAGGCATTAGATTTGTATGGCGCACCTGTATATGTAAAACATGAGGTTGTTCATAACAAAGTGGTTGTAGAAGATCTCAAAAATAGAGGAGCCATTTTTGTTGAAGAAATAGAAGAAATTCCTAATGACTCGCTAGTTATTTTTAGTGCACACGGAGTATCCAGTAAGGTTGAGGAGGAAACAAAATCTAGAAATCTTAATTTTTTTGATGCAACTTGCCCATTAGTTACAAAAGTTCATATGGAGGNNAGAAAACANGCNAATGCTGAAAAAGNTATTATTCTTATAGGNCACGANGGTCATCCTGAAGTGGAAGGTACNATGGGAAGGCATGTAAATTCAGCTAATAGTTCAATTTATCTTGTCCAGGACGAANATGATGCTTTATCAATCAAGGTNAANAANGAAAATCANTTAGCTGTNGTAACTCAAACCACATTAAGTGTTGATGAAACAAAATCAATAATATCCATTCTTAAGAATAGGTTNCCAGAAATATTAATACCTAAAAAAGATGATATTTGTTATGCAACNCANAACAGACAAGATGCAGTTAAGCAGCTAGCACTTGAATCTGATTTTATGATTGTCGTTGGCTCAAAAAATAGTTCAAATTCAAACCGATTAAAAGAGCTTGGTGAAAAATGTGGNTGTAAGTCTGTATTGATTGATGAGTTTAATGATCTTGANATNAAGAGTTTGAGCAATTATTCAAGAATATCAATTACAGCAGGAGCTTCTGCTCCTGAATCAAGAGTAATGGAAATCGCGAAATCTCTTGAATCACACATCGGTGCAAAAATTATTGAACATGGAGAAGATAATGAAAATATATACTTTAAACTTCCTCCAGGACTGAGATAAATGGAAATTGAAAATCATATTTTCAAAGATATAAAATATTTTCCCTCGCCAAATTTTAATTCTAGACCTAATGAATCTGATATAAGCTTAATTGTCATTCATTGCATAAGTCTTCCTCCAAAAAACTATGAAGGCGAGTATGTAAAAGATTTTTTTTTAAACAAATTGAATACCTCAGAACACGAATACTTTAAAGGCATTTCTGATTTAAAAGTTTCTTCACATTTGTTTATCAAGCGTAATGGAGAAATAGTTCAATTTGTTCCTTTTAACAANAGAGCCTGGCATGCTGGAGAATCATCTTATCAAGGCATCAATGACTGTAATAATTTTTCAATTGGGATTGAGCTAGAAGGGAATGAAGAGGACTGCTATACAGATAATCAATACGAGTCATTAATAAATACTACAAATACAATTTTATATCATTATCCAAATATTGATAAAACAAGAATAATTGGACATTCCGAAATTGCTCCAAATAGAAAAACAGATCCAGGTAAAAATTTTGAATGGGATAAATATTTAGATTCTATAACATGAAACAAGATTTAATAAAAATAGTGGGTTTTTCAGGGTATGGTTTTGCATCAGGATTACCTTATGTGCTTATTTTTATTACTTTGACCGCATGGTTAAGAGATGCAGGTATTGATTTAAGTCTAATTGGCTTTATTAGTTGGATAATGCTTACGTATTCATTGAAATTTTTGTGGGCTCCTTTTGTTGATAAATCTCCAACTAAATTATTTACAAGCTTTGGTCATAGGAGAAGTTGGATAATTACCATGCAGGCCTTAATCATAATATCTCTGATAGTATTATCATTTATAAATCCTGTAACAGATTTAATTATTTTTGCATTATTTGCATTTATTATCGCCTTGGCAGGCTCTATTCAAGATATTGCAATTGATGCTTACAGAATTGAAAGTGCAAAATTAGAAGATCAAGGAAACTTAGCTGCAGGTTATCAATTCGGTTATAGAGTAGCAATTCTAGTTGGCTCTTCTTTTGCTTTGATTTTTGCCGAAAGTTATTCCTGGTCATTTACATATCAATTAATGGCATTTTTAATGATTATTAATATCATTGTGTCTATTTCTATTTCGTCAGAAAAAGAAAACTTGGATCTTATTCAATTAAATTATCAACAGTCGCTTATAGAGCCAGTTGAAGATTTTTTTAAACGATTTGGCATAAAAATGGCATCAATTCTTTTACTAATAATCTCTACTTACAGATTAACAGATATTGTCATGGGTCCAATGGCAAATCCTTTTTATATTGATATGGGTTATACGCTATCAGAAATAGGTTATGTAGTTAAAGTCATTGCTTTAATTGGAACAATAATAGGTGTTTTTATTGGAGGCATGCTTATAAAAAGAGTTGGCCTTTATAAATCGTTATTGATTGGAGCCTTCTTAGTCATGTTTACTAATTTACTTTTTTCATATGCCGCTATAAACGACAAAGATGTTTTAATGCTAGCATCAATAGTTGCTTCAGATAGTTTTGCAGCCGGTATAGTTGGAACTGTGAATATAACTTTTTTAACAAGTCTAGTTTCATCAAAATATACAGGATTTCAATACGCATTNTTGACTTCCTTGATGGCATTTTTAGGAAAAATATTTGGTGGTTTCTCAGGCGTNCTTGTTGAAAATTTTCAAAGCCTTTATGGATTTAATTATGGTTGGATGAGCTTTTACATTTTCACATCTATTCTTGCAATTCCTGCAATATGNTTAATTTATTTCAATAAAAATTTCTTTTTTAAATATGCAAACTCTAATTAGATTTATATTTATATTATCTATTATTATCGTATTTTACTTAAGTATAGTTAATGCTTCCGAAATACCAAATTTTGCTATGCTATCCTTTATATCAGATAAATTTATTCATGCATTTGTATATTTTTATTTGACCTTACTGGGATTGTTTTCCAGATTTAAAATTAGTGAGCTATTTATTGGAATCATTATATTTATGTTTGGACTGCTTGTAGAAATAATTCATTATTTTCATCCTTTCAGATATTTTGAATATTTTGACTTACTTGCGAATCTAATTGGGGTTACAATTGCGCTGCAAATTTTTAGATTAAAAAAAAATAAAACAATCTATTGATTTCTTATTTTTAGCCCATAATTAATGGTTAAGATAAATTTTGTAATTTATATGGAGAGATAAATGAATTTAAGACCTTTACATGATAATGTTCTTGTAAAAAGAACAGAAGAAGAAGAAACATCATCAGGAGGAATTATTCTTTCTGGTTCTGCTAAAGAAAAACCTTCACAAGGTGAGGTTGTTGCAGTTGGTCCTGGTAAATCGAATGATTCAGGTGAAGTGACTGCTTTAAATGTTTCTGTTGGAGATACTGTCATTTTTGGACAATACGGCGGTAATGAAATCAAATTAAATGGTGAAGAATATCTAATTCTAAGTGAGAGAGATATCTTCGGAGTTGTTGAATAAATTTAAATTAAATCGGGAGATAAAATATGTCAGCTAAAGATGTAAAATTTGGAGATAGTGCAAGAGTTCAAATGCTTGATGGCGTGAANACGCTTGCTAATGCAGTGAAAGTAACACTTGGCCCAAAAGGAAGAAATGTAGTNCTTGATAAATCTTTTGGTGCACCAACTGTAACCAAAGACGGAGTTTCTGTTGCAAAGGAAATTGAGCTTGAGAATAAATTTGAAAATATGGGAGCTCAGATGCTTAAGCAAGTTGCATCACAGACTTCTGACGAAGCTGGTGATGGAACAACAACAGCAACTGTGCTTGCTCAATCGATTGTAAATGAAGGTAATAAATCAGTTGCAGCAGGCATGAATCCAATGGATCTCAAAAGAGGTATCGACAAGGCTGTAACGGCTGCTGTTGAGCATGTAAAAGGTCTTAGTGTGCCATGTACTGATGATAAAGCGATTGCTCAAGTTGGTACAATATCTGCGAATGGCGATACTGCTGTTGGTGAAATAATTGCTGAAGCAATGGAAAAGGTTGGTAAAGAGGGCGTTATTACTGTTGAAGAAGGCAGTGGTATTGAAAATGAACTAGATGTTGTTGAAGGAATGCAATTTGATAGAGGGTATCTATCACCATACTTCATAACCAACCAGGATAATATGACTGTGGAGCTTGATTCACCATACATATTATTGTTCGATAAGAAAATATCTAATATTAGAGATTTACTTCCATTATTAGAATCAGTTGCAAAAGCTGGCAAACCCCTTTTAATTATTGCAGAAGATATTGAAGGAGAAGCATTGGCAACTCTAGTTGTTAATAACTTAAGAGGAATAGTTAAAGCTGCAGCTTGTAAAGCTCCTGGATTTGGTGATAGAAGAAAAGCTATGTTGGAAGATATAGCAATTCTTACCGGCGGTACTGTTATTTCTGAAGAAGTTGGATTAACTTTAGAAGGGGCTTCAGTTGAAGATCTTGGTACTTCAAAAAGAGTTGTTCTCAATAAAGATAATGCAACCATCATAGATGGCGCAGGTGATGAATCTGCAATAGCTACACGAGTTAATCAAATTAGAGCTCAAGTTGAAGAAACTACATCAGACTATGATAAAGAAAAACTTCAAGAAAGAGTTGCAAAACTCGCAGGCGGCGTTGCTGTTATTAAAGTAGGGGCAGGATCTGAAGTTGAGATGAAAGAAAAGAAAGCTCGGGTGGAAGATGCTCTCCATTCTACAAGAGCGGCCGTAGAAGAGGGGGTTGTGCCTGGTGGAGGATCTGCTCTTATTAGATGTTTAGAAGCAGTTTCAAAACTAGAAGGTGATAATGATGACCAAAATGTTGGTATCAACATTGCAAGAAAGGCATTTGAGGCACCTCTAAGACAAATTGTTTCAAATGCTGGTGAAGAACCATCAGTTATTGTAAATAAGGTAATCGATGGTAAAGGATCCTTCGGTTTTAATGCGGCTACTAGTGAATATGGCGATATGATTGAAATGGGTATTCTTGACCCTGCTAAAGTTACAAGAACTGCACTTCAAGCTGCTGGTTCAGTAGCTGGGATGATGATTACAACAGAAGCTATGGTTACAGATGTACCTAAAGAGGATACACCAATGCCACCAATGCCAGACATGGGCGGTATGGGCGGTATGGGCGGTATGATGTAAATCTCCATACATAATAAAATTTGGGGCATTTAGCCCCATTTTTTTTGTATAATTATAATTATCAGTACATATCAATATATTGGAGTAACAAAGATGAGGTTTATTTATTTTTTACCAATTTTTTCAATTAATACATTTGCACATGCAGACAATAGCTTTCATTATCATTTTTTTGAACTATTTACTTTCTTATTACTAGGCTTTCTATCTGCGATGTTTATTAGAAAAATATTAAGGAGATTTATATGAGAATTAAAGACGTAAGAGCGCATTGTGATATACCTTGCGCAGTATATGACCCAAGTGTGGCACAGTATGCCGCATTAAGCGTTTTAAGATTTTTAGATTTGATTGCAGAAATGCCAGAAGAAATTAAATCAAAAAAAGATTTGGCACATTTGAATAGATTGGTTCAACAAAAGGAAGACCATGCTATTGAAGTAAAGGATGCCGTAAGAACTATTTGGGGGGACTATTTTAAAGAACCCCACATGGAAAAATTTCCTGAAATTCATAACTTGGCGCATTCAATAATGATGACTGCTTCAAAATGTAAGCAGGATATTGATAGNCAAAATGGCGTGGATTTAATTGAAAAAGTTAACAGGTTTGCTGAAATTTTTTGGTCTACAAAAGATGTTCAAACTGAAACAAAAAAATCATTAAATCCGCCTCATACTGACATTATTGTGCCTATTTTAGGTGATTAATATATATAGAGTTAGGGGTTCAAGTATGACCCCTAACTATTCTGATAACGACTTAGTTCTTACCACAAGATTTACTTCTTTTAATGCAAATGATGTTGTTGTTCTTGAATCTGATGAGGATGGAAATGTTCTCAAAAGGATTAAGTCTAAAAAGAATAATATTTTTGAAGTTGAAAGTGATAACAAATCCTATCATTCTAGAATTAATAATAAGTTATTTAGGAAGAATCAAATACTAGGAAAGGTTATATTAAAACTTAATTTTTTATCTTTTTAATCTTAATCTTAGATATGAAGTTGTTATCAATTTCAATGATCTCAAATCGATAATTATCAATTTCCAAACATAACTTAGCTTGAGGAATTTGATCTAGAAATTCAGTTATGAGACCGTTTATTGTCTTTGAGCTATCATCATAGATATCCCAACCAACAAAATTATTTAAGTCTCTTATTTTTGCGTTTCCATCCGTGATTACTGATTTATCTTTTAAAATTTCAAATTCTTTCTCAAGGTCTTCTTTAGCTGCTCCAAACTTACCAACAATTTCTTTAAAAATGTCTTCAATTGATATTAAGCCTTCTATTTCGCCATATTCATCAACTACAAGAGCAATACTGTGATCATGTGATAAAAATTCACGAAGTTGTTTCATGAGAGCGGTTGATTGGGATACAAAATAAGTTTCCTGTAAAGCTGGTTCGATATTTTTCTCTTTTTCAATTAATTCTAAAAAAGAATGCGAATCCTTCAAGTGTAAAATACCTATCATGCTATCTATTGAGTCTCTGAATACAGGCAGTCTAGTATATTCACTTGATTGAATAATTTTTTTTGCTTGATCATAATTTTCATTAATATTTATACCTATCACCTCTGATGCAGGAATCATAATATCTTCAACAACTAGCTCCTCCATACCAAGAACAGACGAAAGCATCTTTCTATATTGTTTTGGTATTAATTCACCAGACTCCTCAAGTAATGTTTTAAGTTCNTCTGTATTGAGATTGTCATTGTTTGAGGCATCTTTTGCATTTAAATTAAAGATTGCAAGAATATGCCTACTAATAAAATTAGTNAAAAATATTAAAGGTTTAAAAAGATAAACNAAAATTTTTAATAAAAAAGATGATCGAGTAGCAAAACTTTCTGGTTTTATTGCTGCCATAGTTTTTGGAGTAATCTCAGAAAAAATTAATATAACAATAGTTAATATTATTGATCCCAGTAAAACATTNCCGCCAAAGTAATCAAGCATAATTATNGTAACAATTGCTGANGCAAGAATATTTGCAAAGTTATTGCCAACAAGAATAGCTGACAGAAGTTGATCAGGCTTTTTAAGTAACTCCAAAGCTCTTTTTGCACTTTTTTTTGATTTTTTAGATAGATTCTTTAATTTAATTTTATTAGCAGCCATCATTCCCGTTTCAGAACCGGAAAAAAAACCGCTTAAAATTAATAAAAATACTAAGCTTATAAATAGAATAACTATTGAAGGTTCTTGAGTCATGATTTAACCAGCAATATATGAGTTCATAAAATATGCTATGAGAACTGCCCACATTGCTAAGAAAAGGCTCCTTGTAGCATATTTAATCGGAAAATTAAAAAACTTAATTCCTATTAGTGTTATTACGTAAATCATCCAGGCAATTATAGTAAAAATTGATTTAAAAATAATATTTGCTGTAAATACAGATTGCATTCCAAAACCTGAAATCAGAGCTAATGATAGGAAAACCAAACCAAGGCCAAGAAGCTTAAATACAATCTTATAGCTTTTTTCTACAGAAAAAGGCTCACTTGTAATAAATTCACCCTTTTTTAATTTTCTAACCTTTCTCTCAAGGATAATAATTTCGTTGTAGGCAATAAAAATAAATAAGAGACTCAATCCTGTAACCATAAAATGTAATGTTGGGAGTGCATTTATGAAATTATAGGTATAAAGATAAATAGCTATGTACGAAAGAGCAGCAACTCCTGATGATAAATTTAAAGAATTTTTGCCTTTAAGGCCAATCCTCAAAATAAAATAAATAACTATACTAATAGTTACTTGGGTGATAAAACTCATTAAATATTAAGATTAATTAAAACTTTGCACAATAATACTATCAATATTAGCAAGGTTAACCTAAAATACACATCTTTTTAACGATTTTAAACAATATTTAGTATGGTAATTATTAGATTAGCAAGAAGTGGGGCCAAGAAAAATCCCTATTATTTTATAACAGTTGCAGACGAAAGACGTCCGAGAGACGGTGCTTTTATTGAGAGATTAGGATTCTTTAATCCAATGGCTAAAGGGCAAGAAGAAAGACTCAGATTAGACTTAGATAAACTAAATGAGTGGGTATCAAAAGGGGCGCAAGTAAGTGACAGAGTAAACAGTTTAGTAAAAGAAGCAAAATTAACACCGGAAGAGCTAGAGGCCAAGATGGCAGCTAAAAAAGCAAAAGCAGAAGCAAAAAAAGCTGCTATTGCAGAAAAGTTAGCAAAAGAAGCTGAAGCCAAAGCAGCAGAAGAAGCTCAAGCAGAAGAAGAAGCTCCAGCTGAAGAAGAGGCCCCAACAGAAGAAGCTCCAGCTGAAGAAGAGGCCCCAACAGAAGAAGCTCCAGCTGAAGAAGAGGCCCCAACAGAAGAAGCTCCAGC
>PAJW01000016.1:0-29043 GCA_002710265.1 Gammaproteobacteria bacterium
CAGCATTAAATAAGCCGAAAGTTAACACAAGAACTGCAAATAAATAATTCTCTTTATTAAACATACATTTCCCCTGTAGTTTTAGTTTTAATTAATGAAAGCACACAAATTTTGCGCACATTCACGCTTATGTTGTGTATTGTTCCAGCGTTTTATTCATAAAGCAACAACTTTTTCTTATATTTATATTTAATTATCATTTTTATTTATAATATCAAAAGGTATTGGTTCTAGAACATTACAAAATTGTTTGTAAATCTACTTAAATGATACAAATTCTTTTACAATAAACTTATATATAGGGATTATAAAAATGTTACTAGAAAATAAGAAAATTATTATATTTGGTCTTGCTAATAAATACTCAATAGCTGCAGGTATTGCTAGGTCAATGTCAAAACAGGGAGCTAAATTAGCTTTTGCTTATCAAAATGAAAGATTGTTAAAGAACTTACGCCCTATAGCAGATGAATGTAATTCAGATATTTTAATAGAATGTGATGTTTCAAGCGATGAATCTATAGAAAATGCCTTTAATAACCTAACCAAAGAATGGAATACATTCGACGGTTTGGTTCATTCAATTGGATATGCACCAGCAGACCAACTTGAAGGTAACTTTGTTGATGTCACAAATAGAGAAGGATTTAAAATAGCGCATGATATAAGCTCATACAGTTTCACAGCCCTGGCAAAGGCTGCAAAACCATTCTTAAACGAAAATTCTGCATTATTAACATTAACTTACCTTGGAGCTATGCAAACAATGCCCAATTACAACGTCATGGGCCTTGCTAAGGCAAGCCTAGAGGCTAATACTCGTTTCTTGGCAGCTTCTTTAGGAGATAAAAACATAAGAGTTAATGCTATATCAGCTGGTCCAATTAAGACATTAGCTGCATCAGGTGTTAAAAACTTTAGAAAAATGTTAACTCAACATTCAAAAAGAGCCCCTCTCGGTAGAACTGTTACAGCTGAGGAAGTTGGCAATGCAGCTGCCTTTCTTTGTTCTGATTATGCAAGCGGTATAACAGGTGAAATAACTTATGTGGATGCTGGTTTTAATATTTCAGCCATGCCATTACATGAAATAGAAGAATGATTGGGTCTATGTATAACAAATATGTCGTTCCTAAGCTGTTAGATGTATGCTGTTCAACCAAGCCAATAAAGTATCAACGAAATAAAATTGTTCCTCATGCGAAAGGTGAAGTTCTTGAAATAGGAATTGGTTCAGGTTTAAACCTGCCCTATTACAACAAATCTTTAGTAAAAAAAGTATATGGACTTGATCCTTCAGAAGAACTTAATGAAATAGCATTAAAAAATGCTTCAGATATAAACCTTGATATTGATTTTATAATTTCTGGGGCTGAAGAGATTAAACTTCCTGCAAAATCTATTGACACCGTATTGATTACTTATACATTGTGTACCATACCTGAATTCAAAGTAGCTCTTAAAGAAATAAAAAGAGTACTAAAGGATGATGGAATTATGCTTTTTTGTGAACATGGATTAGCTCCCGATAAAAATATCAGTAAATGGCAGAACAGGATTAATCCATTATGGGGTAAATTATTTGGCGGCTGTAATATAAATAGAAATATTCCATATATTATCCAAGAATCAGGATTAAATATAAAAAAATTGGAGCAAATGTATTTACCAAGCACTCCTAAGATAGTTGCCTATAATTATTGGGGTGTTGCTAGCCAATAATAAAAATGATGAACACACCTGTTGTTATTGGTATTGGTGACATTCAACAAAAAGATAGTTTCAATAATTTAGATGAAGCCCTTATTCTTATGGATAAGGCTACCAAGTTAGCTATTGAGGATACTGGTAATTCAAAAATTAAAAATTACATAGATGAAATTTTAATACCTAAGGGTTACTGGAAGTACAGAGATCCAGGTAAATGGGTAGCCCAAGAAAATAATTTTAAAGAAGTTAAGACCTCAGTATCTAAAATTGGGATACTTCAGCAAAGTTTAATTAATTTAGCATGTAAAAAAATACAATCAGGTGAGGTTCAAGCATGTCTTATTTTGGGCGGTGAAGCCAGATATAAAAGAACAAAGGCTTTGATTGAAAAAAAAGAATTTTTGGAAACTGAGCTAACTCAAAATCCCAACAATTATATAAAAGCCAAAGATGAGCTTCAGACTGATTCAGAAAAAGAGGCGCTTGGAACAATGGCTGTAGGTTATTACTCCATCTTTGAAAGTGCATTGAGATATGAGAAAGGAAGGGGTTTTAATGAGCATCACAAGTATTTAAGTGAAGTCTATGAAAAATTTTCTAATATTGCAGTCAATAATAGAAATGGTTGGAGTGAGCAAGAAGTTTCTTCGGAAGTAATCTTAAATAGTAGTAATAAAAATCCCCAAATTGCTTTTCCATATAATAAATATCATTGTACGAGTTGGAATGTTAATCAGGGAGCAGCAATAGTAATCTGCTCTGAAGAGCTAGCAAATACCTTAGATGTTGATCAAAAAAAACGCATTTATCCAATTGCAGCATCAGAGAATAATCATATGATGCCAAGTATTTTAAGACCACAATTATCAAAGCAAGCAGGTATGCAAATGGCTGCAAACTTCATTATGGGTATTTGTAAGGATAAGGATATAAATATTTCATATTTTGATTTGTATAGTTGCTTTCCAGTTGCTGTACAAATGTTTGCAGATACACTTGGTATAAAGGATATATCAAATTCAACAATTACAGGGGGTATGTCGTTTGCTGGAGGACCTTTAAATAGTTATGTTTTGCACTCCACGATTAAGATGATAAAAAAATTAAGACAAAATGATAACAATGCAGGAGTTGTAACTGGTGTGTCAGGAATGATGACAAAACAATCCTATTGTTTATGGTCAAATCAATCTTTAAGTAAATTTATGTTTAAGGATGTCACTAAAGATGCCAGCAATATTGATATTCCTAAAAAAATTTCTAAAAAAACTTTTGGTGAAGCCAAAATAATAGGATATACAATCATAAGTGATAATCAAATTACCAAAAAAGCTGTAATATATGTTGAAGATGCAAATTCAGAAAGAAATATAATTCAAAGTAATGATATAAAAATCATTAAATCTATGGAGACTGAAGAATGGGTTGGAAAAGTAATAAATTTCAAAAATTTACAATTAATTTCTTAGTAATAATAAGTTTATCTGGTTTTCTTGAAGGAGATCAGTTAGATGAAATGATTGATGGTAAAAAAGATTCATTTCAGAAAATTGCAATTGATATATGGGAATTGGCAGAACTTGGATACCTTGAAAACCAAAGTTCAAAATTGCTTGCAGATGAACTAAGTAAGAATGGTTTTAAAATTACAAAAGGTGTTGCAGGCATCCCCACTGGTTTCATTGCGGAATATTCTAACGGAGGTCCAGTAGTTGGAATATTAGGTGAGTTTGATGCATTACCGGGTTTAGCTCAAACAACGTCACCATTCAAAGAAGTTGCAGAAAATAAAACTGGTGCTGGTCATGCCTGTGGACATCATTTATTTGGAGCGGCATCTGCTTGGGCAGCTGTAGCTATTAAAGATTGGATTGTTAAAAGTGGCATCAAGGGTACTATTAGATTTTATGGAACTCCTGCTGAAGAAGGAGGCTCTGGAAAAGTGTATATGGTTCGAGAAGGTCTTTTTAAAGATGTAGATATTGTTCTTCACTGGCATCCTGACGATGTGAATTCAGCAAACTCAAGAACATCTAACTCAAACAAATCGGGCAAATTTAGATTTAAAGGTATATCAGCTCATGCTGCAGGAGCACCTGAGTTGGGAAGATCTGCTCTTGATGGAGTAGAGGCTATGAATCATATGGTTAACATGATGCGAGAGCATATTCCTCAGGAATCAAGGATACATTATGTTATTACTAAAGGTGGATTAGCCCCAAATGTAGTGCCTGATGATGCAGAAGTATACTATTACATCAGACACCCAAAAATGACTGTAGTTGATGAGCTATTTCAAAGAGTTGTCAAAATTGCTGAAGGAGCAGCTCTGGGAACAGAAACAGATATTACTTATGAGGTAATGCATGGAAATTATTCATTATTGCCNAATGATACTATNCAAAAAATTATGCATAAAAACTTAAAAAAATTAGGTGGCATTAAATACACAAATAATGAGCAAGAATATGCCAATGATTTATATAAAACTTTATTCAAACCAGATATAGAGATTGGATCGCAAGAAAAAGTATACCCATTTGAGACAAGTCACACTTATGGCTCAACAGATGTTGGTGATGTAAGTTGGGTTGTCCCTACTGCAGGATTAAGGACAGCCACATGGGTCCCTGGAACTGCAGCTCATTCTTGGCAAGCCGTTGCAGCTGGCGGTACTTCAATTGGATTAAAAGGTGCTGAATTAGCTGCTCGAACAATGGCCAATACAGTCAAAGACATTTTTGAAAACCCTTCTGTTATTGACGATGCAAAAGCTGAGTTAAATGAACGTAGAGGAAGCGATTTTAATTATCAACCATTACTTGGAGATAGAAAGCCTCCTCTTGAATATAGATTAATTAATTAACTTGAGTTGCAACAGATGCATTGGGGCGTCTTAAGTCTGCATAACCATAATTAACCCCGTCTTTTATATGTATACTTTGAGTACTTCCCATCGTATGTTCTGGTGTCATTTTGTGACCTATTTTCCTAATACCATTAATAGAGTCTGCATTTAATGTTCTTTCATATAAGATGCCAGTAGTTGGCCAATCTTTGTGAACTCTTGGAAGCATGGTCGCTTGTCCAATATCTAAATTAAAATCAATAACACCTGATATTACTCGTAAAATTGCAGCTGGAATTAATGATCCACCTGGAGATCCTGTAATGAGCATTAGGTCATTGTTTTTATCGAAAATCATTGTTGGTGCCATAGTGCTCATTGGCTTTTTACCAGCTTCAAATCTATTTCCAGTACTTGCAGACCTTCCTCTAATAGATTTATCACCGTATCTATAAGCAAAGTTGTTCATTTGATTGTTCATTAAAATACCTGTTCCTGGTATCGTTACACCTGATCCAAATGAATATCCTAGGGTATAAGTATTAGAAACAGCATTTCCTTCAGCATCAACAATTGAATAATGAGTTGTATCCCTGCTCTCAGTTATTAGCTCAAATGGTTTAACAACAGTAGATTTCGTAGCTTTTTTTAAATCTATAGATTTAACTAAATGTTCAATTCTATCTTTTGATAATAATTCATCTACTGGGACATTAAAATATTCTGGGTCTCCAACATAATGNGATCTGTTATTATGACCTCTTCTAATAGCTTCTGATAAAAGATGATAAGTTAATGCAGAATCACTTTTAAATTTACTTAAATCAAAATAACTTAGAATATTTAAAGCAGTTAATAAGGTAATACCTCCTCCAGATGGTGGACCAGCTGTAAAAACTAAGTTGCCTCTATATGAGGCAATCAAAGGAGGGCTAAATGTTGCTTCGTAGTTCTCTAAATCCTCCATTGAGAATAGACCGCCATTGGCATTCATAGCTTTTAAAATATTTTCTGCTACCTCACCTTTATAAAAACCATTTTTTCCTTGCTTTGAGATATTTCTAAAAGTTTTTGCAAGGTCAGGTCTTTTAAAAATAGAATTCTCTTTGATAGCCTCACCATTATTGAAATAGATTTTTAATGACTCAGAATCAAATTTTAATTGTTTGGTATCTTCAATAGCTTTACTAAGATCATATGAAACTATAATGCCCTCTTCAGCCTGTTTGATAACTGGTTCAAGTATTTCTTGAAGAGGTAATTTTCCAAACTTTTCATGAGCCTCTAGCAATCCAGCTACAGTACCTGGAACAGCTGGCGCCTTGTAACCATACCTAGTCTTATCAAACATATTATTAGTAAAATCTTGTGGTTTAAGATTTCTTGATTTAGCTAAATCAAAAATATTCTCAATAGATGAATTCAGCGGGGATTTGCTTCTATAGTCTATGTAAAAAATCTCGTCTCTTTCTTTTAAATATACAAGCATAAAGCCACCTCCACCAAGATTTCCAGCTCGAGGTAAAGTGACAGCAAGAGAAAAACCAACAGCCACTGCTGCATCAACTGCATTACCGCCTTTATTGAGAATCTGAACACCTATATCTGATGAAAGATGGTTTTGAGAAACAACCATTCCATATTTTGATACTGTGGGATGAAACGGCGATTGGTAATCAATGTAGCTCTGTTGCGCTGCAATGGCAGTTGTAAAAGCAATGAAAAAAAATAAAAATTTATTCATCTAAAATATTAAAGGTGCTAAATAATATGAAAAGATAGTAACAACGATAATACCAATTATATTTAAAGCTATTCCAGCCCTCATCATAGTAGCAATAGTAAATTTATTTGAACCATACACAATTGCATTTGGTGGTGTTGCTACAGGTAACATAAATGCGCAACTTGCTGCTAAGCATACTGGAATTGTTAGTGATACAGGCAACACGCCTATTGCTATTGCCACGCCTCCAAAGACAGGAAGAAACGTAGTGGTAGTTGTTACATTACTTGTTATTTCTGTGAGGAAAATTATTAAGGTAGCAACAGCAAGAATTAATAAAATTGGTGGAATTGAACTTAAAACAATTAAGCTCTCACCAATCCAAATACCAAGCCCAGTTGAACTTATTTGAGCGGCCAATGACAATCCACCTCCAAATAACAATAATAATCCCCAGGGTAAGTCTTTAGACTTTTCCCATTTTAGCAAATCACCTTTTTTTGATGCTGATGGTGTCATAAATATTAATATAGCTGCAATAATAGCTATACCTGCATCAGTAAGTCCTGATAAAAAATCTAAATTTACTAATAATTTTCTAAAAATCCATGCGAAAACAGCNAGTCCAAAAATAATTGAAATTCTAATTTCGTCTTTTGTTAAATTACCCATTTGATTTAACATTTTTTGGAGTTCATCTTTTGATTCAGAGGAAGCTTGAAAGTTAATTTTAAAAACTATTTTTGTCAGAGAATACCAAGCACCAAAAAGAAGAACTGCTGCAAGCGGAACACCTAACATCATCCAATCAAACATTGATATTTCAATTCCATATGTGTCTTGCATGAACGAACTAAAGACAATATTTGGAGCGGTTCCAATTAGTGTTGACATACCACCAATTGTTGCTGCATATGCTATACCCAATAACAATGCCGTATCAAAGTTTTGTTTTTGTTGTTTTGATAATCCAGGAATTGTATCTGACATAACAGTGCACACTGCTAATCCTATTGGAAGGAGCATTAATGTTGTTGATGTATTCATCACCCACATGCTTATTAGAGCTGCAACTAACATAAAACCACCAACCAGGCTTGCTCCGCTAGAACCAACTGCAATAATCATTTTTAAAGCTATTCTTTTATGAAGGCCTGAGCTTTCGATTCCTAGAGCTAAAATAAATCCTCCAAGAAATAGATATATATTCTTATTTGCATATGGAACAGCAGCATCTTCAAAAGAAGTAATACCAAATAATGGAAATAAGGCTAATGGAAGTAAAGCTGTTACAGCTACAGGAATAGCTTCAGTAGCCCACCACGTAGCCATCAAGACAGCAATTGCAGCTACCTTCCATGCAGATGGACTTAGGCCTTCCGGCGAAGGCATAAATAACAAAATAATAAATAAAGCCAATCCCGCTAAAAAGCCTTTTTTTTGATACGCTGGCATGATCTATATATTAACTCTTATCTTATAAAAAAGGGAGCAAGCGCTCCCCTTTTTAAATTTTTTATCCTTAGAATTTTTTATATAATTCTAATGAATAGCTTTTACCATAATCACTATGTACATCTCCAACGAATGCCCATGTATACTCATCAGCCAATGGAGCTCTTGTATCTTGAAGATTTCTAACAGTCCCTCTAAGTCTTAAGCCATTTTTAAACTTATAACCAACTGTTAAATTTAATGTCATCATAGAATCTACTGTCCAGGTATCACCACAAGTTCCACCTTCATAGCTACCAGTTCCTGAACATGCGTATATATCATTAGAGCTGCCACTTAAATCAACNGATTTTGCATTATCTGTAACACCAANTTCTTGGAAACTACCAATTTTTGATCCAGATAAGAAAGCATCCCATCTACCTTTTTTCCATGAAAGTCTCATAGAATCTTTTTGCTCATAGTATGCTCTTCTATCATATGTGCCTAGCAAATCTCCATAACCTGAAGGAGGTGTAGACCCAGCTAGAATTCCACCATCAGCTGTTGCATCTATAAGTTGTTGGCTAACTCCTGCAGCTTCTTGCTCAAATTTATCAAATTGAACACTCATGAATTTAGCTGAAAAAGTACCCATATCAGTATCAACAGAATATTCAATTGCATAATCTGTTCCCTCTAAAGTTCTATCATCAAGGTTTGTGTAAACATCGTTTACTCTTATTACTTGACCAGCCTGACATAAGTTTGAATCCCAATCACCGTTATAGGTAACAGATTCAGGATCATCATCAAGTACAAAATTTCCTCTAACAACTAAAGGATTTCCTGTACATTCNCTTGAGCCACCTTGAGCCCTTATCANGGTATCTANAAGCATATGATTTTGNTCACCAAATANNCCAACNGTATTTTCTGTAGCAATNTGCCATTTATCAACAGTAATTATCCAATTATCACCAGGGGTAAGAACTAAACCAATAGAAGTATTAGTAGCTTCTTCTGCTTCTAGATCTTCATTACCTGCGGCAACCCTTTGAATAGAATAAGCGTCTCTACTCTCATCTAATGCTAGTGTATACAATGGATCAGCTTGAGAATTATTTCTTACGACCAATCCTTCATTTACAGTTATTAAATTTGGAGCTCTAAATGATGTAGAAGCTGAACCTCTTACTTTTAACCAATCGTTTGGTGTATATCCCATTGCAAATTTTCCTACAGCATTGCTCCCATAGTCATCTGCATTTTCTGCCCGAATAGCAACTTGAGATTCCACATTTTCAGCAATTGGAATTTGAAATTCTGTAAATAATGAAGCAACAGTTCTTTCTCCATAAGTATTTGGAGATGGACTGCTGTTTGAAATATTTGAAATATAAGGAAAGGTTGACTGATTTGCTGCCAACGCCGGAGTTGAATATTGAATAGTTCCATCAATATTTGGGTCTCTAGCATCATCCATTGTTTCTTTTCTTACCTCTGCTCCCAATAACATTGCTACATCACCTGCTGGTAAACTCATCACCGATGGATTACTCATCTTAAAGTCAATCATGAATAATTCAGTAGTGTTATTTCTGTAAATTGTGGTCATGAACTCTTCTTCACCACAATTAACTCCAGCACAAAATGGATTGTATGCATCAGATGTAGATCTTGCTAATGCAGCATCTAAAAGAGTCATATTAGCTCTTCCACTGTTAAGCATTACTGATGTCGCTCTTGAAGCTACTATACCACCGTCCCAGTCCCAATCTTTATAGTTTCCTCTAAAACCTTGAACAAATCTCCATGTTTCTCTTGTTGAGTCCCAAGCCCTAGGAGTAGAAAATCTAAAGTATCTTGCCCATAAATAATCTGCTTCTCTATCAACAAATAAGTCTCCACCAGAAGAACCAATTGCACCACGTTGCAATTGATTTAACCAATAATTAGTAGAAGGAATTAAAAATGGTTGAGTGTTACCACCACCTCTAGATGAAGTGCCAAGACCTAAATGTGTACCTCCGTACAAAGTTTTTTCGGATTGAGATTGATAAAAACTAATTTCAGTATATGCCTCAATTCCATTATCAAGCTCGGTGTTAACAAATACTACTAAATTATTTCTAACGAGCGGTCCTCTTTTGTCATATGTTTGACCATAACTTGTTCTATTCTCATCACGAATTGATGATGCATCGTATAAACACATATTCGTAATTCCAGGAATTGAATATAAGTTAGTGGATGAATTACTCAAACAGTTTGGGTCATCAGGTCTGTACATCGAGTGAACATTAGACCCAGAACCTGTATAAAATTGTCCCCATACAGAACTCGCACTTGCGTTTCTCCATGTTGTATCATTAAATTCACCTTCATCAGTTCCACTAGTCGGAGCGTCAAGATATCTACGTAAATCTCCATTTGCCCATTTAGGATCCTCAATACCTCTAATTCGATCTCTTTTATATCTGTCAAAATACACGGACACATTAGTGCCATCGTCAAAAGTTTTACCCCACTGAACACTTATTTTATTATCATTAGCTGCAAAGCTGTCATACCAGTTAGTTCTTACTCTAACTGTAGCTCCATCAAAATCATCTTTTAAAACAGTATTAATAACACCAGCAACAGCGTCAGCACCATAAATTGATGAAGCACCATCACGAAGTATCTCAATCCGCTCAGAACCATAAACAGGTATTAAATTTGAATTAACACTCGATACAGGTACATAACTTCCNCCAACCCACTCNGTTGCATANCCTGGTGACTGAACAAGNCTTCTACCATTNAGAAGTGTTAATGTATTACCAGTACCAATNTTTCTTAAATCTAAAGANCCAACNTCTCCTCTTGAAGCATTNTATCCACCACTAAANTCTGTTTGGTTAAAGTTATTNCTTCCGTTCTCGGCTAATTCTGCAAATAATTCNTCNCCTGATTCAACTCCCAGACTTTCAATATCTTCAGATGTNATAACAGTTACTGGAAGAGCNCCNGTNATTTTTGCNCCCTTAATNTGAGAACCAACTACNACNACTTCCTCAACCTCAGAGTCATTTGAATCATCTGAGTCTTGAGCANNNAATACNAAAGGCAATATTAAAATTAAAGAATATAAGTANTTAATGTTTTTCATATNTNATCCCCATGAAAAGTGTTNAATTNACATAATTATAGGCTTAGAAATATTAATNTGTCTATAATTATNACAAGTCGAAAAAAGTGTCTNATTTATNATTTTAAGTGGGATAAAAAACTATCTAATCTNNNTAAAGATTNNTCTTTTCCAAANANTTCAAGNGTAAGCCCTANAGATGGTGATTTNGTNGNNCCNGTTANNGCTATTCTTATCGGTTGATTTACTTTTGGAACGGGTAAATTGTTATGAACCTGATAAGACTTTAAAGCATTATCGATATTTACCTCTGTCCATTCATCAATTTTTATAAAGATATCTATTAAGTTTAATAATATGTTTTTGCTGTCTTCATTTATAAACTTATTTAAAGCATTTTCATCGTACTCAATAACATTTGAGTAATATGCTCTTAACTCAGAAGCAATTCCTTTTAAGGTATTTGCTGAGGTTCTCATAGCAACTAGCAATCTATCAACATCATGGTGATTGTTTATATCTATAGAAATTTGATCAAGAAATGGCGTTAACTGTGTTTTAAATTCATCTAAACTTAAATTTCCTAAATGTTGGGAATTTAAATAATCTAACTTAGTGATATCAAAAATTGCTCCAGACTTTTGAACCTCATTTATATTAAAATTTTGAATCAAATCATCCATGTAAAAAACCTCTGCATCACCCTTTGACCATCCAAGTCTAGCTAATGCATTTATTATGGCAGAATCTAGATATCCATCAGACTTATATTCTTCTAAACTTGTAGCGGCGTGCCTCTTAGAGAGTCTTTTTTTATCAGGACCTAGGACTAATGGAAGGTGAGCATATTCAAGAGATGGATAACCTAAAGCATTTTGTATGTGCATTTGACGCGGTGTGTTACTAATATGATCTTCACCCCTTATCACAGTAGTAACATTTTGTTCAAAATCATCAACCACATTACACAAGTGGTAAGTTGGAGTTCCGTCACTTCTCAGTAAAATAAGATCATCTAATTCCTCATTTTGGAATATAACCTTTCCTCTTATATGATCGTTCACTATGGTTTCACCATTTTCTGGTGTTGCAAGCCTTAACACCGTTTTATCAGACTTTTTTAAACCTAGATTCCTGCTTCTGCCATCATACATTGGCTTTTTTCCAGCAGCCTCTTGTTCTTTTCGCATTTTATCTAAAGTATCTTTAGAGCAATCACACCAATAGGCATTTCCTGATTCTAGTATTTTTTCTGCAGCTGCAACGTATATATCATTTCTTTCAGATTGATTTATTGGTTTTTCATCAGGTATCAATCCAATAGTACTCAAACTATCTAAGATATTTTTTTCATATTCTTTAGATGATCTTTCTTTGTCGGTATCTTCAATCCTTACTAAAAACAAACCATCATTTTGTTTTGCGTACACATAATTAAATAGTGCTGTTCGAACTCCACCTATATGAAGAGTTCCCGTTGGGCTTGGCGCAAATCTAGTGATTATTTTTGCCATTAAAATTTTCTCCATATAGTTTCAACATTATTATGCTTTTCAATATCAGCCAATCTTTCTTCATGAGCTTTTAAAGCATTACTGGTTGGTTTTATGTTTATTAGATTAGAAAATTCTTTTTTATTAACTTCTTTTTTTTCTTTTCCATTAGATGTACTAGTCAGGGTGTTTGATGAGAATTCAAATTTACTTTGGCCCCCAGTGAGCCGCATATATACGTCAGCTAAAATATTTGCATCAAGAAGAGCGCCATGAAAAGTTCTATCGTATCCTGATACATCAAATCTAACTGCTAAGGCATCTAATGAATTTCTTTGTCCAGGATATTTGTCTCTAGCTATCAATAGCGAATCTTCAATTTCACAAATTTCTTCTAACATTGGGTATGAGGTTGATGCAAGCATAAGCTCATTATTTAAAAAACCAACATCAAATGGAGCATTATGGATTACCAAGGTTGCACCATCAACAAACTCAAGAAATTCCTCAGCAATAGCATCAAATGNAGGTTTGTCTTCAAGGTCTGNATTGGTTATNCCATGAACCTTTGATGCTTCCTCATCAATTAATCTTGATGGATTGANNTATGAATGAAAATGATCTTCTGATTTTTTTCTATCATTTAGNANGACTGCTCCNATTTCAATNACTCTATGGCCCTGCTTAACNTCGAGNCCAGTNGTNTCNGTATCTAGNATAATATATTTTTTAGACATAATTTAGATGTTATCAATACCNTTGTTAGCTAATANATCNGCNATTTCNTTCTTTTCATGACCTGAGTGACCTTTAACCCAATGCCATTCTACATTATGTTGTAACCTAAATTTATCTAATTCAATCCATAAATCTTTGTTTTTAACATCTTTCTTTGCAGCATTTTTCCAATTATTCTTTTTCCAATTATCTATCCATGATGTTATGCCATCCATAACATATTTTGAATCAGTTGTTAGGTTGACATTACAAGGCTCTTTTAAGGCTTTTAAACCTTCTATAGCAGCCATAAGTTCCATTTGATTATTGGTTGTATTTTTTTTGCCACCAAAAAATTCTTTTGAGACATCTTCAAATTCAATTAACACGCCCCAGCCTCCATTACCTGGATTGCCTCTGCAAGCTCCATCTGTATATATATTTACTGTTTTCATTAGATTAAACTAGATTTGTATATGTTAAGCATAAAACCAATTAAAGCATTTAGCGATAATTATATTTGGTTANTCTCAACTAATGAAGGGTCTATTGTCGTAGATCCAGGTGANGCGANTCANATATTAAGCTTGTGTGAATCTAATGATATCAATCTAAAAGGTATCTTGATAACACATCATCATTATGATCATACAAATGGNTTAGANGAACTNTTAAATTATAAAAAAGTNAAAGTATATGGACCAAAAAATAATATNAGTGCTATNGANAATGTTGTATCTGAAGGAGATAANTTTAATATTATAGGTTTNGACTNTAGAGGTCATTGAGGTTCCNGGNCATACNNTNGATCANATTGCATTTATTNGTGNAGATNATTCTANNCCTTTNATATTTTGTGGTGACACACTNTTTTCNGGNGGTTGTGGNAGAGTTTTTGAAGGNACATTTGAACAAATGCATTTTGCATTAAAAAAAATATCNAAATTATCACCAATGACTAATGTATATTGCGGNCATGAATACACAACATCAAATTTGGAATTTGCCTGCGAAGTTGAACCCAATAATNTATTTATCAAAGAANANCTAAAAGAAATAAAAGAAAAAGTCATTAAAGGCATTCCATCATTACCTACCAACCTCGAAACAGAATTTAAAATAAATCCTTTTTTAAGATGTGATAATCAAANCATAAAAGATAAAATTAACAAAAAGTTTGGTAAAGCAAATACCGAAATTGAAATATTTACAGCATTGCGAAAATGGAAAGACAATTTTTAAAAGTAATTATNATTNCTAGCTTTATTATTTCAGGNTGCCAACAAATTCCTGAAGATAATNCCTCAATAGANCTACCTATTAATGATNATCANAATATAAAGCAAATCTATCTTGAAAAAGAAGATAAGCTTTTNTCCTACTATAGTGATATTTGGGACTACATTATGATGGAGTCTTCTTATGTAAGCGAAAATATAGATGAAGAAACCCTGTTCTATATGAATGCGCACCTCCAAGATATAGAAAAGTTTAAAGAATATCTTAATGATTCATATTATTTTTTATTCNTTGTTGTTGAAGAGCTAGAAAAAGCTAACTTACCATTAGAGCTTGCCTTTTTACCCTATATAGAAAGTAATTATGACCCTTTTTCTATCTCATCATCTGGCGCAGTTGGCATGTGGCAATTTATGCCTCGTACCGGAAGATTTTATGAGCTAGAAAAATCATGGTGGAATGAAGATAGGCATGACCCNTTTAAGTCAACTGAAGCAGCAATCCAGTATCTGAAGTACCTTTATGATAGATTTGATAACGATATATATCTAACACTTGCTGCATATAACGCTGGTCCATCATTTCTTGATAGGCAAATTAAAAAAAATCTTAGAAAAGGAAAAGGTACTGACTTTTGGTCACTCGATTTGCCAAAACAAACTCAAGAATATGTCCCCAAATTTATTGCGTTGAATGAATTAATAATAAATTCAAATAATTATGGTATTGAATTACCTCTCATACCATATGAGCCAGTTGTAGCAAAAATAGAAATACCAGGACAGGTTGAAGTATTAACATTAAGTGAATATTTAAATATAAAACCTGAACTTTTATATAAACTAAATGCGGGTTATACAAAATGGGCTTCTGCTCCCAGTGATAAAAGCATATTTTACGTACCAATTGAGAAATATGACTATTTTCAAAGCGCTGATAATCCATTTGTAGAATCTAATAATATCAACTGGATTTCACATGAAATTCAAAGAGGTGATAATTTATGGTCACTTGCTGAAAAATATGATACTGAAGTAAGAATTATCAAAGAAATAAATTTCTTAAATAGCGACTTATTATCAATAAACTCAACATTATTAATTCCTTTAAGCAAAACCGAATCGAATAACTTTATTCCATATGAATTACATATAGTTTCTGAAGGAGATACTCTATGGAGTATTGCAAGAAAATATAATCTTGAGGTCAGAGATTTGGCTAGAATGAACTCTATTAGAGTTGATTCATTTTTACAACTTGGGCAACAGTTATCTATTGGAAATAAAAATATTCATAGAAATATGGAGTCAAAAAAAAGAACAATACTGTATTCTGTTAAACAAGGTGACAACTTATATAAAATATCTGAACTATTTGATGTTTCAATTAAAAGTATTAAAGATATAAATAAATTTACAGAAGACACTTTGAGGCCAGGTCAAATTATAAAAATAGCGATTAGAGCTTTTTAATTATCAGAAGTTTTCGGATCAAGCGCATCTCTTAGGCCATCACCAAAAAAATTCAAAGCAAATAAAGTTATTGTAAATGTTATGCCTGGGTAAATTAAAAGCCAGCTGTATTCTTCCATCGACTCAACACCATCTTTAATGAGAGTGCCCCAGCTACTCATTGGGGGTTGAATGCCAAGTCCTAGAAAGCTTAAAAAGCCCTCAAGTAACATTACTTGTGGAATAGTTAATGTCGCATACACTGCTATTGGGCCAAGTATATTAGGCAATAAGTGTCTTCTAAACATTGAAAAATTACTAACGCCCATGGCTTTTGCAGCTAAAACAAATTCTTGATTTTTTAGTCCAATAACCTGTCCGCGAACTATTCTAGCCATTGTGAGCCACTCTACCGCACCAATAGCTCCAAACAATAACCATAAATTTCTACCAAAAATAACCATTAAAAGAATAATAAAAATAATAAAAGGTAAGCCATATAAAACATCAACTATTCTCATCATAATTGAGTCAACCCTACCTCCAAAATACCCAGCAATAATTCCCCATGAAACACCGATAACAAGAGCAACTCCAGTAGCAACAAAGCCTACTAACAATGAGATTCTTGCTCCATAAAGAATTCTGCTTAACAAATCTCTTCCCAGTATATCTGTACCAAGNAAATGTTCTCCAGAAGGCGGACTAGCTCCTAAATTTAAATCTTGGTATGAGTAAGAATATGGAGCAATCCATGGTGCTAATATTGCACAAATAATCAAGACAACAAGAATAAGGCTGCCAAACATTGCTGCTCTATTTCTAGAAAGTCTGTATAAAGCATCAGACCATAAAGAATTATTATTCATGCAGAATCCCTTGATCGAGGATTCAACCATAAAGCAGCTAAATCAGAAAGAAGATTGAAAAAAACTATCATTGCAGAGAAGAAAATAGTAGTACCCAAGATCATCGTGTAATCTCTATTAAATGCTGCCTCAACATAGAATCTGCCAAGGCCAGGTATTTGAAAGATTGTTTCAACTACAAATGAGCCAGCAAGCAATCCTGCTATAGCTGGTCCTAGAAAAGAAACAACGGGTATCAGCCCACCCTGCATTGCGTGTTTAATGACAACCATCCTTTCATTAAGGCCTTTTGCTCTTGCTGTACGAATAAAATCTTGGTTCAAAACTTCTAACATGCCGCCTCTACTAAGCCTTGCTATATATGCTGCATATGCAAATCCTAGTGTTACAGATGGTAGAATTTTATCTCCCGGCAGCTGACCCCATCCTGAAACAGGAAGCATCTCTAAATTTATTCCAAAAATAAGAACTAACAAGGGCCCCATTAAGAAAGTAGGAACACAAATACCAATCATGGCAATAGCCATTGGAATAAAGTCTAAAAAAGTATTTCTCTTTAAAGCAGCTAGGACTCCAGAAAAAACACCCATCAATAAAGCAATTAATATAGCGTAAAAAGCTAATTCAAAAGTAACTGGTAAACCAGTTGTAATCATTTCAGTAACTGACCTTCCTGGAAACCTAAACGATGGACCAAGATCTCCCCTTAAAAGGCCGGACATGTAGTCAACATACTGCTCCCAGTTAGAAGCATCTAAATTATAAGCCTCATTTAAATTTTTAAGTACTTGGGGTGAAACAGCTTTATCTGCATCAAATGGTCCTCCAGGAGCAAGCTTGATAAGAAAAAAGGTTATGCTTGCAACTGCAAATAAAACAGGTATTGCTAAAAATATTCTTCTAAAAAAAATAGATAGCATCTATATTAATCTCTTTCTAGATATATATATTTTGGATGATGGTGATCAAGTATATGTGGAGAAAATCCTTTAACATCTGGCGATAATTGATAGCTTCTTACATATGTATAAAGCGGTATTATAGGCATCTCATCAATAAGAATTCTTTCAGCTTCCTTTAATAATTCATATCTTTCAATTTGATTATTTGTTGAATTTGCTTGAGCAACGATTGAATCATATTCCATATTTTCCCAACCAGTTTTATTATTGCCTCTATTTGGTCTCATTAAATCAAGAAATGTATTTGGATCTTCATAATCACCAATCCATCCTGCTCGTGAGACTTGGAAATCACCTACCATTTCTCTGCTTAAATAAACTTTCCAATCTTGATTCACTAGCTCAACCTCTATACCAAGGTTTTGTTGCCACATCTGCTGGATTGCTAAAGCAATTTTCCTGTGATCTTCATTAGTATTAAAAAGAATTTCTAATTTTGGAAATGGGTTTGTTTCATTGTATCCAGCTGCGACCAGCAAATCTTTTGCTAGTTTAGGATCAAATGGAATCTCAGTATCAGGTTCATATCCATTTGATCCTGGTGGAGTAAATGAATATGCTGGTATTTGTCCGCATTTAGTTACTTTATCAACAAGTAGTTTCCTGTTAACAGAAAAAGCTAGCGCCTTTCTAACGCGAACATCTTTTAGAGCCTCGTTTTCAGTATTAAGTCTATAAAAATAGGTTCCCATATATGGATCAATTCTTAAATCAGGATTGTTTTCTTCAATATAAATAGGACATTTTTGAGAAGGTAGCGTTGATGTTAAGTGAAGCTGCCCTGCTCGAAACATTCTGTCTTCAGTCATAACATTAGAAACAGGATAAAAATGCATTTCATTCAAACTAACTGTTGAAGCATCCCAATAATTTGGATTTTTTTCAACAACAATTTTATTGTTAAGCTCCCATGACTTAAGTTGAAAAGGTCCATTGCAAACAAAATTTCCAGGTCTTGTCCATTCACCGTTTCTGTCATCAATATTACCAAATTTTAAAACCGTTTCTTTGTGAACAGGCCATGTGCTGTAATGACTTAGTAAGCCTAAAAAGAATGGCGTTGGACTATTTAAGTTAACCTTTAGAGTGTATTTATCAAGTGCTTTTACACCTACATTATTAAAATCATCAGTTATTCCATTGTGATAATCATATGCGCCCTCAAGATAATAGAGCATGTCCGGATATTGAGAACCAAGGCTTGCTGTAAGAATCCTTTTCCATGACCAAACAAAATCTTCTGCCCTTACTGGATCACCGTTAGACCACTTTCCATTTCTATTTAGATTAAAAATATACTCTTTTCCATCATCGCTGATAGTCCATGATTCAGCTGCTCCAGCTAGGTTATCTCCCCCATTAGGATTTGCGGTTGTAAGACCTTCGCATAAAGAAATTAAAATATGATGCTCAGGAACTCCTGTAACTATATGCGGATCAATTCCTTGAGGCTCTGAACCATTTCCAAAATGAAAAATCTTATCATTAAGTCCAGAATCTACTGGAGATATATTCTCTGAACAACTAAATAATAAAATTAAGAAAGGTAAATATATTAACTTTTTATACATGATCAAAATCCTTAAAATTGTATGAGATCATTCAGGTTGACTCTAGCACTTTGAAATACATCTTCATTTATTATTTGCTGCATCTTTGATGCAGATCTTTCTAATGAAAAATCATTATACTCAACAATAAGNGTATCAATATCATTTTCAGACAATTGATTAAATTTCAATATATTTACTAGATACTGATCACGATTATTAGCCTCAAGATTTAAAACGGAGCCCTCTTTTTCATTAAAAACTTTTCTTAGAATTTCATTTGGTAAAAGTGATGAGTATCTTTTTACATCAACAAACGATTCTTCTGATATATAGCTATAGGAATTAATAAAAGAATCTTTTTCGTCACTATCCTTTATAGAAATAAGCTCTTCTTGTAAGAGATATATTTTTTCAATTGCTTTTGCTTCAGACAGCAAATCGCCAACAGAATCTACAACCATATCGAATTCCTTTAAAACAGGTTCTTCGATTCTATCAAGGGATATAAAAATAACTTTATCTCCTATCTCTATGGCCATAGGTTGATTAAGGCTTGTTTCATTTGCAAATATATATTCTTTAATCATTGGATTGCTTATATCAAAGTTATAATCAAGCTCTGAATATAAATCTGAAGAGATTAATTCTTTTGATATTGAATTAGCAATTTCTTCAATAGAGCTTTCATCAACCAACATATCATCAAGCATACTAAAGTCATCATTCATTAATGCAAATGATTCTGTTTCTATGAGATCATTTAAAAGATCTTCTTTTATTTGTTCCTCAGGAATCGGTTTCTGCTCCACATATTCAGTAACTTTAAGAATATGATAAGTATCATCTAGCTCAATAATTTCACTTAGATTATTTAGGCCCATCGATTCAATTGCTTCTTCAAATTCAATAGGAAAAATATCTTTTTCAAAGTACTCAAGGTCTCCTCCTTGGTCTTTAGTAACTAAATCTTCACTATATTGTGATGCTAAAAGATCAAATTCTTCTCCATCATTAAGTTTTGATTGTACTAATTTAATAACATCTAATGCTGCAGATGTATCACTGTAATTATTTTTATCAATCATTATGTGTGCGAAACGAATTTCAGCTGATTTTTCAAACTTTTCTACATAATCTTTATAAGCCAAGTCGATGTAATTTTCTGGGACATTCACAGCATCTTTATAATCTGTTTGCTCTAACAAGAAATACTTGAATCCTCTTTTTTCGTTAGTATAAAAATTAATTTGATTAGCTTCATAATAGTCTAACAGTTCTTGAAGGGTGTTCTCAATTTGATTTTCTAAATCCTTAAAACTTACTTTAATGAAATCGATGTCTGTAGTTTGCTCAAATAAAATCGCTAAATTTCGAGTTTCTTCTGGTGTAGCAAAATTTATTTGTGATAGTGAGTTTCTATAAATCTCAGAAGCGTAAAGCTCAGCCATTTTATTTAAGTAACCTTCTTTAGTAAAACCATTTGAATTAACTTGTGCTTGGTATACATCTTCATTAAATTTTCCATCAACTTGAAATTGAGGTGTTCTTATAATTCCTTTCTGAGCCTCTTTGTTAGAAGTTTTGTTTATAAAGCCTAGTGCTCTTGCTTGAGATTGAAGTACTTTTTGGACTATTAACTCCTGTTTAATAGATTCTGATTGCAAATTATCATCAAGGTCTTCAAAGTTGAAATCTTCACCGTATACATTTTTAAATCTTTGTACTGCTGTATTTGCAGCTATTTGAATATCTGATTCTGTTACATCTTCGCCATTAATTGATCCAAAGGAACCTGTAAATACAGATGAAAGTGAAGATGTACCTAAGAATACAAAAGGTAGTGCACAAACCATGACTACAAAAATGAGTCTAGGTCCCGTTAAAAAATTTCTAAGTGATTCCATCATAATGGCGATATTATAGAGTAAAAAAAAGGGTGCGTAAGCACCCTTTTAAAAGTTAAAAATTCTTAGCTATGCTTAACTGTATCTTTTAAGCCCTTACCAGCTTTAAAACCTGGAACTTTAGACGCTGGAATATGCATNGCAGCACCTGTTTGAGGATTTCTCCCCTCTCTAGCAGCTCTATGTCTTACTGAGAAAGTACCAAAGCCAACTAGTGAAACTGAATCACCGTTACCTAAAGCACCTGAGATACCATCCAAAACTGCATCAACAGCTCTACCTGCTGAAGCTTTTGAAAGATCTGCGCTACCTGCTACTGCATCAATCAAGTCTGATTTATTCATATTAAATACTCCTCTGTGATAATTTATTTAATAAATACCCTACTATGAAAAGCCTTTTAGGNNTAAAAGTCAAGTAAATAAAGGGTTTTTAGTGAGTTGCCTTGTTTTCAGTTTTAGATGAGTTTTTAGATTTTTGAGCTTTAATCTTCTTAGAAATAGGAGTTGGCTCTTCAACAAGTGCAGCTGAAATAACATCGTCAATCCATTCAACAGGAATAATGTTTAAAGATTTAGTAATTTGCTTAGGTATTTCTTGAAGGTCGGGTTCGTTTTCTTTTGGAATAATAACATTTTTGATTCCTCCTCTTTTGGCTGCAAGAAGTTTTTCTTTTAGGCCGCCTATTTTTAAGATTTGTCCTCTTAGTGTTATTTCACCTGTCATTGCCGTATCGGCTTTTACAGGAATTCCTGTAAAAATTGATATTAAAGATATTGCCATTGCTCCACCAGCACTTGGTCCATCTTTTGGAGTTGCTCCTTCAGGAACATGAATATGAACATCATATTTTTCATAAAAATTTGGTCTTATTCCCAATGATTCTGCCCTTGATCTAACAACAGTAAGTGCAGCTTGAATTGATTCTTGCATTACATCGCCAAGTGATCCAGTCTTAATTACTCGCCCTTTGCCATCAATGTGGGAGGCCTCAATTGTTAAAAGCTCTCCACCTACTTCAGTCCATGCCAGTCCGGTAACTTGTCCAATTGCATTATCTTTTTCAGCAACACCATATTTAAATTTTTTGACGCCAGAATATTTTTCAAGGTTCTTTGCATTAACTATTGTTGGCTTGGAAGTTTTTTTATCGGTGACTAATCTTTCTTTTACTATCTTTCTTAAGATTTTTGCAATTTGTCTTTCAAGGCCTCTCACGCCCGCTTCTCTTGTGTAATATCTTATTAAAGACAAAATGACATCTTTATTAAATTTAAATTCTTTTTGTTCTAGACCATTTCTTGTCATTTGTTTTGGCAAAAGATACTTATCAGCTATGTTTATTTTTTCGTCTTCTATGTAGCCTGGTATTCTTATTATTTCCATTCTATCTAGTAATGGAGTTGGAATATTTAAGCTATTAGCCGTGCATACAAACATGACTTCAGATAAATCGTAATCTACTTCTAAATAATGGTCGCTAAAAGTATTATTTTGTTCTGGATCAAGAACTTCTAGTAAAGCNGANNNTGGNTCNCCNCTATGNTCCATNCCNATNTTNTCAATCTCATCTAATAAAAATAATGGATTCTTTACACCAACTTTGCTTAGCTTCTGAATAATCTTTCCTGGCATTGATCCTATATAAGTTCTCCTATGTCCTCTTATCTCAGACTCATCCCTAACACCACCCAAAGACATCCTTACAAATTTTCTGTTAGTAGCTCTTGCGATTGATTCACCAAGAGATGTTTTACCGACGCCAGGAGGCCCAACTAAACATAATACAGGTGCCTTCATGGATTTAACTCTCTTTTGAACAGCAAGGTATTCTACAATTCTTTCTTTGACNTCTTCTAACCCATAGTGATCTTCNTCAAGAATCTCCATTGATGCTTTTATATCAGTCTTAATTTTAGACTTCTTCTTCCATGGAACATCAACCAAACAATCAAGATAGGTTCTAACAACTGATGCCTCAGCAGATGATGGAGCCATATGTTTAAATTTAGCTAGTTCACTCTTAGCTTTTTTAAGAGCTTCTTTTGTCATACCTACTTTATGTATTTTCTTTTCTAAATTCTCTAGCTCATCACCCTCTTCACCAATTTCTCCAAGTTCTTTTTGAGCAGCTTTAATTTGTTCATTCAAATAGTATTCTCTTTGNGATTTTTCCATTTGTTTTTTAACTCTATCTCTAACCTTTTTTTCTACATCAACAACATCTAATTGAGATTCAATAAAAGTAAGGATTTTTTCAGCCCTAATTTTTAAATCAACTGTTTCAAGGATGTCTTGTTTTTTTGANGTTTCTATTGGNAAGTGNCCTGTAATTGTNTCTATTAATCTTGAAATATCNTCAAGGGAATCAACTGTAGAAACTATTTCAGGGGGAATTCTTTTTGTTATGCCTATGTAATCCTCAAACTTTGCCTTAATAAGTCTAACCAAATTTGCAGATTCGTTATCTTTCAAAACTGTATCCTCTTGTTCAATTACAGTAGCAACAGTATAAGAGTCNTTNTCATTAATTTTATCGATACGNCATCTTTTGTATCCCTCAACCAATACTTTCATTGTTCCATCAGGAAGTTTAATTAANTGNAATAAATTNCTTATTGAAGCAAATTGATACAAATCTGACATGTTTGGGTTTTCATGAGCTGCATCTTTTTGGCTAACTAAAACAAGTTTCTTGTTAGATGACATTGCTGCATTTAATGCTTCAACAGATTTAGGTCTTCCAACAAACAAGGTTGTAACAATTCCAGGGAAGACAACAACATCTCTNAGCGGAATAAGAGGTAGGTCAATTTTAAGATTACTCATTATTTTAATATAGGGATATTAAAATAAATATCAATTACCTGATGANGTTTTTTTATTTTTAGTTTTTAGAAGTTTAATTGGCTCATTTTTAGAGGCAACTGTTTTTTCATCAATNATAACTTTTTCAAGGTCTTTGTTTGGAAGTTCAAACATTGTTTCCATAAGAATTTCTTCCATTATTGATCTTAAGCCACGAGCGCCTGTTTTCCTATTAATTGCTTGTTTGGCGATTTCTTTGAGAGCTTCATCTCTGAAAGACAATTCAACATTATCAATTTCAAATAAGTGTTGGTATTGATTTACTAGCGCATTTTTAGGTTCTTTAAGTATTCTTACAAGAGCNTTCTCGTCCAATTCATGCAAGTTTGAAATTACAGGCAGTCTTCCAACAAATTCTGGTATCAANCCATACTTTACGAGGTCTTCAGGCTCTAAGTCATCTATATTTTTATTTATAGATGTNACTTTTGAACTTTTATCAACTTCTGCACTAAATCCTATACCAGTGTTATTAGTTCTTTGTTCAATAACTTTATCAAGCCCAGAGAAGGCNCCACCACAAATAAATAATATATTTGATGTATCGATTTGTATAAATTCCTGTTGAGGGTGTTTTCTTCCTCCTTGGGGTGGTATTGATGCAATTGTTCCTTCAATAAGTTTCAACAGAGCTTGTTGAACGCCCTCTCCAGATACATCTCTTGTTATAGATGGGTTATCAGATTTTCTAGCAATTTTATCTATTTCATCAATATATACTATTCCGAGTTCTGCTTTCTCAGGATCGTAATCTGCTTTTTGAAGTAATTTCTGAATAATATTTTCTACATCTTCACCAACATAACCAGCTTCTGTCAAAGTAGTTGCATCAGCTATTGTAAATGGAACATTAAGAACTTTTGCCAATGTTTGTGCAAGTAAAGTCTTACCACTTCCAGTAGGCCCAAGTAGGAGAACATTACTTTTTTGTAACTCCACATCATCTTTTGAGTTAGTCTTTTTTAATCGCTTGTAATGATTATANACNGCAACAGATAATACTTTTTTTGCCTTTTCTTGNCCAATTACATAATCATCAAGNTGATTAAAAATTTCAAGNGGTGATAANAGCTCATCATANGGNGCTTCNTCATCNTTTTTAATTTCTTCTTCAATTATGTCATTACATAAATCTACACATTCATTACATATATATACNCTTGGTCCAGCTATAAGTTTTTTNACNTCGTCTTGNTCTTTACCGCANAAAGAGCAATTTAATTTATCTATTGTTGTATCTTTGGTCATTTTATGAGTTTCTCTCTTCAAGAATATTATCAATTATTCCATAATCCTTTGCAGCTTTTGCATCAAGGAAGTTATCTCTATCTGTATCTTTTTCNATTGTTTTAATAGTTTTACCAGTATGTTTTGCTAGTATTTCATTAACAATCTTTTTCATATGTAGTATCTCTTTTGCATGTATTTCGAAATCAGACGCTTGACCTTGAAAACCACCAAGAGGTTGATGAATCATTATTCTTGAATTTGGTAATGCAAATCTCTTTTCTTTGTCACCTCCTGCTAAAAGGAGAGCTCCCATGCTTGCAGCCTGTCCGATACACATTGTAGAAATAGACGGTTTGACAAATTGCATGGTGTCATAAATTGCTAAGCCTGCAGAAATACTTCCGCCAGGTGAGTTTATATATATAGAAATATCTTTGTCTGGGTTTTCAGATTCAAGAAATAACAGCTGAGCAACAACTAAATTAGATATGTAGTCATCGATTGGTCCTGAAAGAAATATAACTCTCTCTTTCAATAGTCTTGAATAAATATCAAATGACCTCTCACCACGAGGGGTTTGCTCAATAACCATTGGAATTAGAGCTTGTTGAAAATCTGACATTACATATACCTACTTATTAGCTAATTCTGAAAATTTTATCACCTTATTCTTTGATTTAAGTGCATTTTTTAATTTTTCAACCAATTGTTCCTCTAAAACTATCATTCTAAATTGCTCTAACTGCTTAGGTTGTCCAGAAATCCATTTCTTATATTGTTCTGAATCTTTATATCTTGTAGACTCTTTTTCGATAAAATCATCAATATCTTTCTTCTCAACTTTGATTTCAAAATGCTGAACTAATTCTGCAAAAAGTAAATCAAGCCTAACTCTTTTTTCAGCTTTTTCAATAAAAGCATCGATTGGGAATAAATCGTCTCCAGCATTTTCTTCAGTATGTCCTATTCTCATCAAAGCATCTTTTCTCATTAGGTCGGCTTGTTCATTGATTGTAGATTTAGGAGCGCTGAATTTATTCATTTTTAACAATGCCTCATACATTGATTCCTTTGTTAATTCGCTTTCTTGGATCTTTACTTCATTCTCCATTCTACTTACGATTTCATTCCTAAATTCTGATTCATCTTTTATATCCATTTGAAGCTTTTCAAATAAATCTTTATCAACTTTAGCTTCAGATATTTCTTGAACTTTTTTTAAATCAATTTCAAATTCAGCTTCAACATTTGCTAAGTCTTTCTTAAAATAATCTTCAGGGAAAACGCATTTAATTTTAAATTTAGATGGTTTTTTTCCGACGATCTGGTCTTCAAAACCTGGAATCATAGATTTACTTCCTAGAATTAAATTAAAGTCGCTAGCTGAATTTCCCTCGAACTCTTCACCATTAATCTTTCCAAGAAAATCAATAATTACTTGATCATCTAATTTTGACTCGCGGTCAACATCATTCCATTCTCCATATCTTTTTTTAATATCTTCAATGGCTAAGTCAACATCGGACTCTTCGATATCAATTTTAAATTCTTCGTAGTTAGTCCACCGTGAGAACTTGGGTTTAATATCTGGGAATACTTCGATTGTAGCTGAGTAGGCTATTGGTTTTTTTGGATCTTCACTATCAATTGTTACTTGAGGTGAGGATGCAGGTCTTATTTTATTTTCAGTAATAGCTTTTGGATAAGAATCTTGAATCAATTCATTAATTACTTCTCCATGAATTGATGCTCCATACCTTTGCTCCAACACTTCATTTGGGACATTTCCTTTTCTAAAGCCATCTATTTTTGCTTTAGTTTTAATATTTTTAATTTTTGTATTGAATTTAGATTCATAATCTTCTACTGGAACAGCTATTGTTATTTTTCTTTCCAAATCTTTTAATTTTTTAATACTAACTTTCATAATTTTGTCCATGTTAATTGGGGCGAGCGATGGGGTTCGAACCCACGGCCTCCGGAGCCACAATCCAGCGCTCTAACCAACTGAGCTACGCCCGCCACAAGACTGGCTATTATAGTTTAAAAAAAATTATTATCTATTTTTTTATAATTGCTTATGTATTATCATTCATAGAAGGTTTCTTNAATATGAATGATTTTCTTTCAGACACTACTAAATACGTCAATAAAGCGCTCAAGTATACCGATTTACCAGATGGACTTTCTAATAAAATAATTACTTGTAATTCAACTTACACGGTCAGGTTTGGTGTAAGGCTTAGAGGTGAGATTTTTACTTTTGAAGGATGGCGCTCAGTGCACTCGGAACATATGGAACCAACAAAAGGTGGAATAAGGTTTGATTTAGATACACATGCGGAAGAAGTTGAAGCTCTAGCCGCATTAATGTCATACAAGTGTGCAATTATTAACGTTCCATATGGTGGNTCAAAAGGTGGTCTTAANATTGATCCCTCTAAATGGGANAAACATGAATTAGAAAAGATTACACGAAGATTTGCCCAGGAATTAATTAAAAGAGATTTAATTAGTCCCTCCATGAATGTACCNGCACCTGATATTGGAACTTCTTCAAGGGAAATGGCCTGGATAGCAGATGAATATAGAAAAATTCATCCNGCTGACATTAATGGTGCTGCCTGCGTTACTGGAAAACCTCCAAGCAAGAATGGTCTTGTTGGAAGAGAAGAAGCAACTGGAAGAGGTGTTCAATATATTGTTAGAGAATTCTTTAGGAATCCTGAACTTCTTAAGTTAGTAAAATTAGATGATNATTTATCAACCAAAACATTTATCCTTCAAGGTCTGGGTAATGTTGGNTTTAATTTATCTAAATTNTTAACAGAAGATGATAATGTTAAATTAATAGCAATNTCTGAGTTCAATGGTGGAATATATAANGAAGNAGGTATTAATGTTGAGCACGCTAAAAAATACTTTTCAAAGCATAATTCATTTGAAAATTATCCAAAAGCCACATTCATCAAGGATTCATCATTATTGTTAAAAAGGTCCTGTGACATTTTAATTCCAGCTGCACGTGAAAATGTAATAACAGAAAAAAATGCGGAAGATATATCTGCTAAATTGATTGTTGAGGCAGCAAATGGACCAATTAGCTATAAGGGCAATCAGATTCTAAAAAGAAAAAAAATATTTGTAATTCCAGATATTCTTGCCAATGCCGGAGGTGTTGCTGTAAGTTATTTTGAGTGGGTAAAAAATATTAGGCATATAAGGTTTGGAAGGTTAGAAAAACGAAGAAATCAATTGCAAATAAATAATTTAATTGAAGCTATTGAAGNAATGACAGGAAAATCTATGCCTAAGAAGTACAAAGCTAATTTTATGGAAGGTATNGAAGAGATTGATCTTATAAGATCAGGTCTTGATGACATGATGATAGANGGATTTCAAAGTGTTAAAAAAGAATTCTTAGAGAATGATAAAATACCTGATTTTAGGACAGCAGCATTTAAGGTTGCTATTGATAAAATAGCACTTTCATATGATTTTATTGGNCTATAAATTTTTAAGCGGAAAATAAACTAATTCCGACCCATCTCTCCAAACATCATAATTATGCATTATTTCTTTAAACAATTCTGATGCTAAAAAATTGNCTAAGATTCGCCTAATTTTTTGCAAATCTTCTTGAGAATCAAACCANTCCGGATTAGCAATTCTGTATTGTCTTATNAATGGCAAAATTGAAATATCCAATTTATTTAATTTATCTCCAAAAAACCAGTCGGTATCAGATATCAAATTTTCTAAATTAACTAATATCTTTTTACACTCACTTCGATGAAATTCTAAATCTNNATCTTTATATCTATTTGAATATTTATATCTATCTAAATGATATTTAAATTTATCATCNAAAATACATATCANCTCTTCTGATANATNANATTNNTC
>PAJW01000016.1:29048-30323 GCA_002710265.1 Gammaproteobacteria bacterium
CNAGATTNCCTTTNAANANNTCAACNTTNCTTANNGCCCAATTAATAATATNNATACTNTCATCAATNATNTTATCTTCTTAATATNAAAACTGGNACNGTNCCTTTTGGAGANACTTNNAGCATNTGATCNGGNTTATNATTTAATCNNACTTCTCTTATTTCACANCTAATATCTGCAAGTTTTAATGCCATTCTTGATCGCATCGCATATGGACATCTTTTAAATGAGTATAGAATTGGATATCTCATAAAATCTAATTAAATACCTCTTCTTTAGGTCCTATATGTTTTTGATTTCGTTTTTTAGCTAAATCAACTTGTTTTTGTCTACTCATATATCTTGATTTCTGCTTTTCTGATGTCTTATCAAAACAGTTTGGGCAAGCTACTCCTCGGATGTATCTTTGAGATTCCTTATCTTCGCTAGTTATTGGCATTCTGCAACCATGACACATGTCATAAGTACCTTCTGATAAATCATGCTTAACTGATACGCGATCATCAAATACAAAACACTCGCCCTCCCATCTGCTTTCATCTTTAGCTATTTTTTCAAAATATTTAAGGATTCCTCCTTTTAAATGATAGACATTCTCAAAACCTTGTTTTTTCATCAAGGATGATGCTTTTTCACATCTAATACCTCCGGTACAAAACATTGCTATTTTTTTGTTCTTTTTATCTTTAGCAGTAAATTTTTGTTTATTTATCCATTTTGGAAATTCTCTAAACTTTGTTGTTTTAGGATTTAAAGAACCTCTAAACGTGCCAATAGAATATTCATAGTTATTTCTTGTATCTATGATAATGGTATCTTGATGCTCTATAAGATTATTCCAGTCTTTTGGTTCAACATATTCACCAACGGTCTTTGTGGGATCAATTGATTCATCACCAATGGTAACTATTTCTTTTTTTAATTTTACCTTAAGCCTTACAAATGGATTTTTTAGTGATGAAGACCATTTAATATCTAAATCATTAAAACCTTTTTTACTTTGAATAAAATTTAATGCTAAAGAAAGTTTTTCTTTGCTTGAAGCTGAGATTGTTCCATTAATACCTTCTTGGCCTACCAGGATTGTTCCGTATATTGATAGTTCTTTAAACTTGATACGAATTTCATTATGAAACATCAATGGGTCTAAAACTCTTGAGAATTTATATAAGGCAGCAACTTTATACATAATATAAAAAAATTGGCGCGCCTGAAGAGATTCGAACTCCTGACCCACTGCTTAGAAGGCAGTTGCTCTATCCAGCTGAGCTACAG
>PAJW01000017.1 GCA_002710265.1 Gammaproteobacteria bacterium
TTTGTATATTTTTTTTTCTAGGAACAAATCCATAAAATGAAAATTGGTCTGTTGGAAGACCTGATAGCACAAGAGCATTTATCACAGATGATGGTCCAGGAATTAGAGTGTAGTCTAATTTTAATTCAACAAACTTTCTTATCAACTTAAATCCAGGATCAGAAATGGCAGGAGTTCCAGCTTCACAAGCTAGAACAACATTTTTCTTATTAAGAACATGCTCAACTATTTCGTTTAAAACTATATCCTCATTATGCTCATGAAAACTTTTGCAAGATTTTTCACACTTTATTGATCTGAGTATATTCTTAAAGCTTCTGGTATCCTCAGCGTATATATAATCTGATGATTTGATTACATCTATTGCTCTTAATGAGATATCATCTAAATTGCCTATTGGCGTTGAAATTAAATTTAACATTTGTGCATAATATTCATATGAAAATCAGCTTAACATTTATTTTGTCTGTATCAATAATCTTTATTTCATCATGCGCTTCTACTGGTAATAAAAAAAATATAGTTGAAACAAATGATAAATCAAAGGATTTTATTTCAAATCAGATTAACACTTTTGAAAACAAAGAAATTTCTAATATTGTATCTAAGTTGTATAAATTAAAAAAACTTAATGAGGCTGAGAGAGATTTAATTAATTTTAGCTTAAAAAATGGGAGTATTAATGGGTCTTATGTTAATGACATAGAAAAGCTTTTAAATGCACAGAAAATCCATTCATCAAATTTAAAACTTAAAATTAGTACATCTGAAAAAAATAAAGAGATGCTTATTGAAAGCTTAATTGAAGAAGATACTTTATTTAATATTTCGTTTGAAGGTGATGGTCTCTATGAAATAAGTGATAATGTGCTTGATTCAAATCTAAAATTTTATTGTAAAAGTTTTATAGCTGAGCAAAAGGATAGTCTTGAAAAAAAATTATTTAAAGACGAAAAAATTTTAATAATCTACTCTTCTAAATATGAATCATATGTGAATTTTTTAATGTCCAAACATTCTGAGCATATTTATTTGAAAATAAATCGAAATAATTATGAAGAAAAAATTCAAAAAATATTTGAAATTAACAATAGCAACAAGAATGCTTTATTAATTTCAAACTTAAATAGAAGTTTAAAAATTGAACACTCTCCAAGATTGAGGAATGATTTAAAAAAAATATATTTTATAGTTGGATATGATGAAGGAAAATCCTTGGCGCCATTTTTGAAAAGTTTTTCAACAGATCTTATGCTTTTTTCATCAAGTGTAATATTTCATGAAGCAGATGAATTAAATGATTTATNAGANTTTGAAAAAATATCTGTCNCTATTTCAAAGAATTTTATATCCATGGCATATAACAACAAGTATGAAAATCTTGAAAAACAATTTGAAAATATTTTAATAGAAGACTATTTGACCATAGAGAAGGCTCATCAGAATAATATTTTTAATTCTAAATTACTGTTAAATACAGGACCAACAAGAATTAATAAAGGTGAGTGTATTAATAGAAATATGACCTTCTGGGCTATAGACGTGAGCTCTTTTACTAATCAGTCTTAAGATCTCTTTCAATAGATGAAAGACTATCAAGGAAACCTGGTCTCTCAAAAACTGATTTCTGATAATCTATCAAAGGTTTTAAATGNCTATTTACTGGAAGCTTAATTCCAACNGAGGGAAGTCTCCACAATATTGGNGCAAAGCAACAGTCNACTAGAGTAAATTCATCGCTCATAAAGAATTTNAATTCTTTAAAAGTTGCTGCTATTGATGAAATTTCATGTAANAGCTCNTCTCTAATTTTCATGAGCTCTTTTTCTGTCTTTTTTGCTTCAATTAGAGCATCAACCATTGGACACCATTCTCTATCAATTCGAAGCATTAAGGTCCTACTATTTGCTCTAGCTACTGGATAAACAGGTAATAATGGAGGATGAGGAAATCTCTCATCTAGATATTCCATCATTACCGAAGGGTCATGGATAGCAAGGTCTCTGTCAACGAGAATTGGAAGTTTATGGTATGGGCTGATTGACAAAATTTCGTCAGGTGTTTCTTCNGGTTTTGCTTCATTAATTTCAGCTGCNATATCTTTTTCTGCAAGNACTATTCTAACNCTCTGNCTGTAGTGATCATCNCTGTCTGAATATAAAATCATGTATTTCCCCTAATGTTNATTGTAATCTTTATGGAACTCTCTATAAAGCAAAGATGACAAAGCTGTAAATATCATAAAATAAAAGACAACATACCATCCTATTCTTTCCCTGGTTGCTTTTATTGGTTCTCCAACATATACCAAAAAATTCGTTAGATCATATATTAAAGAATCAAATTCTTCTTTACTTAGTGTTCCTGTGCCTTCTTCAACCTCAAGATATCCACATTTTTCCTTGGTAACAGGATTGCCTAGGTTATCCCTTTTTTCGCCACCGTTGGCTGCAATAACCGGTATATCTTTGCAAATAAGTCTTTGATTACCTTGTAGAGCCATCAAGACATTAGGCATTGCAGTTCCAGGATAAACTAAATTATTAACCCCATACTGTTTTGAAGCATCTTCATAATAAGCTCTCAGATAAGAATAAATCCAATCATCGCCTTTATATCTTGATACTAATGTTAAATCTGGTGGAGCAACGCCAAACCACTTAGCTGATTCTTCTGCAGGCATCGCGCCGGTCATTAAATCGCCTGGTTTGATAGATTCATCAAAAACAAGATTCTCAAAAAAAATGTCTTCAGGAATTTGTAAATCTTTAGCAACCCTTCCCCATCTTGAATATTGTAATGAGTGACATCCATAGCAATAATTAATATATGTTGCTGCTCCTCTTTGAAGTGACTCTATATCGTTAAGTGAATATTTAAAAGAATCGCATTCCCCATAGTCTTTGCATGGACCTCCTTCAGCAGCAGACAGATTATTGTTAAATGAAATAAAAATAAATAAAAATAAAAAGATAAATGTGCGACTTATGTATTCTTTATTCTTCATTATTACAATCTTTTTGGAACTTCTTTTGTTGTTTCATATTTTGTATAAAAAGGCATGAGTAAGAAATATGCAAAATAAATGACTGTGCAAATAACACTCATTGTCTTCCTAATCTCTGTAACGCCAACTGTTCCTAAATAACCTAAAGTTAGGAAACTTACTCCAAATAAAGTCAGTGCTATTTTGCTGTAAATGCCTTTATATCTTATTGATGCAACTTTACTTCTATCTAACCATGGGACAATAAAAAATATAGCTACAGCTGAAGCCATTACTATCAGACCACCAAGAGGATCAGGGACTGCCCTTAACATAGTATAAAAAGGTGCATAATACCAAACAGGTGCTATGTGATCGGGTGTTACCAAAGGATTAGCTTTTTCAAAATTAGCCATTTCAATGAAATAGCCCCCGCCCTCTGGGAAAAAAAACATAATAACTGAAAAAACAATTCCAAAAACGCCAATAGCAACCATTGCATTTAGAACTTTATAAGGAAAGAAAGGAACGCTATCTAAGGGGACTCCGTCATCATCTAGATACTCTTCAATATCAACTCCTTCTGGATTTCCAGCTCCAACTTCATGCAATGCTACTAAATGCAAAAAAACTAAAGCAATTAAAACCAAAGGAAGTGCAACTACGTGTAATGCAAAAAATCTTGATACTGTTATTCCTGAAATATAATAATCTCCTCTAACCCATAGCTCCAAAGATTCCCCAATATATGGTATTGCCCCGAATAAAGAAATAATTACTTGTGCACCCCAGTATGACATTTGACCATACGGTAAAACATACCCTAGGAAACCCTCTGCCATCATCGCCAAGTATATAGTGCATCCAAAAATCCATACAAGTTCCTTAGGTTTCTGATAAGAGCCATAGAGGAGTCCTCTAAACATATGCAAATATACAACTGCAAAAAATAATGACGCTCCTGTTGTATGCATGTATCTAATAACCCATCCATAATCAACATCTCGCATGATGTATTCAACAGAAGAAAATGCCTGCTCCTCAGTATTTGAATATGGCATTATTAACCAAATACCAGTTACTATTTGTATGATTAGTGTAACTGCAGCTAGTGCGCCAAAAAGATACCAAAAGTTAACTTTTGAAGGTACAGGATGTTTTGAAAGATGTCTCTCAAAAGTATTAACTATAGGTAATCTATCATTTACCCATGAAAATAATTTACCAGCAATTTCAGTCATTTATAGCTCCTTATCCTCTCCTATGGTTAATACACTACCTTCAAACATATGTGGAGGTACTACTAAGTTAGTTGGTGCTGGAACACCTTTAAAAACTCTTCCCACCATATCAAACATTGAACCATGACATGGACAAAAGAACCCTCCATTCCAGGTTGCATCCCAAGGTTTTGGCTCAACCTCAGGAAAATATTTTGGAGCACATCCTAAATGAGTACATACTCCAGAAAAAATAGAATATTCGGCATTTTTAGATCTCGATGGATTGATTCCTTTATATAGCTCAACAATCTGATCAGAGTTAGGGTCAGCTAATTTTGGTGTAACTATATCTAAACTAGCTAAGCTTTCTTTAGTATGCCTAACAATAAATACGGGCTGTTTTCTCCATGCTACTTGTATTTGTTGACCATATTGCATTTTTGATACATCTAATTTAACTGCTGCTCCTGCAGCTTTTGCTTTTGCGCTAGGATTCCATGCTGCTATAAATGGAGTAGCAGCAAAAGGTATACCAGACAAACCAACTGCGCTTGTTAAGCCAATTAAAACCTTTCTTCTTGTCTTGTCTTTTTCTTGCATTCAGGCTGTGTGCTACTCAAATAACGGAAAAAATTATACCATAATTATGTGATATAAAATTTAGTTATAATTGAAAATAAGTGATAAAAATTTANNGCTTTTATCTTTTAGANAACTGTTTACTTTTACGAGCTTTNACNAGTCCNGGTTTCTTTCTTTCNACTCTTCTTGAATCTCTGCTTAATAGNCCTGCTTTCTTAAGTTGNGGTCTTAATTCTTCATCATAAGAAGTAAGTGCTCTTGATATTCCATGTCTAATAGCACCAGCTTGGCCAAAGCTACCNCCNCCCTTAACTTTAACNTCTAAATCNATTTTTTCTGNTAAGTCTACNAGTTCTANAGGTTGCATGACTAACATTTGAGCAACCTTTCTNCCAAAATATTCGTCCAGGTTCCTATCATTTACTCTNATATTNCCTTTNCCTTTTTTTAAATAAACTCTTGCAGAAGAAGTCTTTCTTCTTCCAGTTGCATAATATGTATCTGTACTCATATTTCTGGATTCCATTCCTTTGGTTTTTGGGATTCGTGATCATGGTTAGGGCCGCTAAATACTTTTAATTTCTTAAAAATAGCTTTACCAAGTTTATTTTTTGGAAGCATTCCTTTAACAGCTTCCTCTATAATTCTTTCAGGATTATTTTCGTTTAGTTCTCTAAATGTTTTTGTTTTTAAGCCTCCTGGGTATAAAGAGTGAGTATAATATTTTTTGTTTTCATATTTTGCACCAGTCACCTTTATTTTTTCAGCATTTACTACAATAACATAGTCCCCTCCATCAGTGTGCGGGGTATATGAGGGCTTATCTTTGCCACGGATTTTGTCTGCAATTTTAGTTGCTACTCTACCTAAAACTTTATCAGTAGCATCAATTACTAGCCATTGCCTTGAGACATCTTCTTTTTTTAACGAATAAGTTTTCATAATCATTTAATTTGAGTAGCGAATATTAATGTTTAGTGAGAAATATAGCAATATTTATGGAGATTTTAATTTAAAAAATTTAAATTAATTTAAATGGTTAAAAGCCTTCATTTCATTAAGTCTACTCTGGCATCTATCCCAAATAATTCCAAGTTTAGTACCAGTATAGATATCAGAAATTTTATTATCATTTAAAAAAAATTTAACTTTAGTTTTATCTTTATAGGCTATATCAACAAATGAAACAAACCTCCTTACTATATCTAAAGAGTCATCATTGCATCTTATAAAGCAACTTATTAAAATCCAGTCAAATTTTTTACATATTTGTTCAAAATCTGCTGATCCTGTGGGTTGTCTAAAAAATTCCTTAAACTCTATCCATAAGAGATTATTTTGAACTTGTTTGCAGTCAAATTCTCTATCATTAATAGATAATTTCATATTAGATAGCCCCTTTGACTCGATGCCAGTATTTATAAGCTCAAATATTTTTTCATCAGAGAAATATTTTTCGTCATTATCATTTTCCAGAATTCTTTTTGACCTATAGTCAATCTGTCCATCAAGTTTATAAATTTCAAGTTTTTGTTTAAGAATTTGTATTGAATCAATAAATTTTTTTCTTTGAAGGCCATCTCTATAAAGGCTATCTGGATGAGCGTTTGAGGTTATTATCATTTTTTGACCTTCATCCATAAGTGATGATATTAATTTTCCAATTATCATCGCATCTGCAACGTCTTCAACTTGAAACTCATCAATAAAGATTAAGTGGCAATTAGATAGAAGTTCTTTTTTTATTTGATTGAGAGGGTCTTTTTTTCCTGAATGCTCTTTAAGTTTGGCATGGATATATTTCATAAAATCTATGTAATGAAAACTTTTTATATTTTGATGATTGCAATTTCTTATATAAGTTTCTGCAATTAATGTTTTTCCTCTTCCAACATCGCCCCAAATATATATACCTGAGCTAATATTTTTTTTTCTAATATTAAAATTAAGAAAACTTTTTTTTTCAAATTTTATTTGACAAAGTTTTTCTATTAGTAACTTTTGAGAGTAATCAACCTCAATATCTTGGTTTTTTAGTTCATCAGTGATATTTTGAACGATTGACATTATGAAATTTTTTCAAACATTTAGATTTAATTACTTATTAGTTATATTTTTAACATTTGCTATCACATGGTACTTTATAACTGACAACAAAAACAAATTGGTTTCTGCAGCTGAAAAATCTATTAGTTCAGTTGTAACAATTTCATCTTCTAATGGACGGTCCTATGCAAATAATAAAAGTGGCGTTGGATCGGGTGTAATTTTTTCTGATGATGGTTATATTGTTACAAATCTTCACATAATTAATAGTCAAAATATCAGTGTCCGTCTTAATAATGGCAAAATCTTCCCAGCAAATATTATTGGAGTTGATAAAAATGCAGATATTGCAGTTTTGAAGATATTATCAGACGAAGAGCTTAATCCTATAAATATTGCTGATAGTGATAATCTTAAAATTGGTGATAGTGTTCTTGCTATAGGTAATCCATATGGAATTGGTATTTCTGTTTCTAATGGAATTATAAGTGCAACTGGAAGAGATTACGGTAATCCTTATCTTCAGCTTATCCAAACAGACGCAGCTTTAAACCCAGGAAATTCGGGTGGAGCTCTTATCAATGAAAACGGTAATCTTATTGGTATAAATTCAAAGATTTATTCAAACACTGGTGCATATCAAGGTATTGGATTCGCAATTCCATCTAATGTNGTTGTCCAAATTGCAACACAACTAATTAGGTTTGGAAAAATTAAAACTTTATGGATAGGNAATTTTAGGGTNTCNAAGGTAAATCTTAANCATAATGGANANATTTTGTCTGGTTTAAGAATTGTTGAAATGGAAAATATTGGGCCACTCTTCGATAAAGGTCTTAAGGTCAACGATATTATTATTGGAATAAATGATCAGCCAAGCAACTGGAACAATCTCACCCAATCATTAAGATTTGCAACTTTAGGTAAAAACTTGAAGTTAGATTTTTATACAGTCGATACGAAATTTCAAACTTATGAATTTAGTTACACCGAAGATAATATTAACTAGGTAATCTTACTATATCAGCTCCAAGATAATTGAGTTTTTCTTCAATTCGTTCATACCCTCTATCTATGTGATAAATTCTATCNACNACAGTCTCACCTTTTGCGCATAGACCTGCTAGAATTAAGCTTGCTGAAGCTCTTAAGTCTGTTGCCATAACTTCTGCTCCATAGATTGATTTTACGCCTTTTATCAATGCATGATTACCTTTTACGGTTATATCGCAACCCATTCTATTTAACTCCAGTATATGCATAAATCTATTCTCAAAAACAGTTTCATAAATATTCGCCGTCCCATCTGAAATTGCATTAATAACTGAAAACTGTGCTTGCATATCTGTTGGAAATTCTGGGAATGGAGCTGTTGTTATATCTACCGGCTGTGGGCAATCTTTATTCATGTCTATGGTAATTGAATCATCGGTGTATTCTATGTTTGCACCTGTATTCCTTAATTTTTCTATAACTCTCATGAGTCTATTTGGGTCAATACCATCTATTGTAATGCTTCCTTTGGTTACAGCTGCTGCAGCTAGATATGTCCCTGCTTCTATTCTATCGGCTGGGATATCAAAGATAGTACCTTCAAGATTTTCTACTCCATTAATAATAATTTCATCACTGCCAGCGCCCTGAATATCTGCACCCATTGAATTAAGCATATTTGCTAAGTCGATAATTTCAGGTTCTTTGGCAACATTTGAAAGAGTTGTTGTTCCTTCTGCTAAAGTAGCAGCCATCATGAGATTTTCAGTTCCAGTAACAGTTATACCTGAAAATCGAATATTTGCTCCTCTTAATTTTTTGGCTGAAGCTTCTATATATCCATTTCTAAGATTTATCTCGGCGCCAAGTTCCTTTAATGCATCTAAATGAAAATTAACTGGCCTAGAACCAATTGCACATCCACCCGGAAGAGCTATTCGAGCTTTTCCATGTTTTGCCAATAAAGGCCCTAAAACTAAGATTGATGCACGCATTGTTTTAACCAATTCATATCTAGCCTCAATATCTTTTAAATTTGCAGATGAAATTGTGAAATCCATATTTTCATCTAATAAGATTTCTGAGCCCATTGAACCAAGAAGCTCAAACATTGTAGTAATATCCTGAAGATAAGGGAGATTTCGTAAAACAACTTTTTTATCGGATAAAATTGTTGCTGCAATCATTGGTAAAGCAGCATTCTTTGCACCTGAACAGTTTATTTTTCCTGATAAGGTATTTCCACCTTTAATTAATAATTTTTCCATAATTAATTTACTCGAGTTTCAAGACTAAGAGCATGCAATTCACCNGACTGAAAGTCATTTTCAAGNAGTTTTANTACTTTTCTGTGTTGGTTAATNAGTAGCATATCCTTAAAAGNGCTNGAGGTAACTACAAGTCTCAAGCTACAAGAATCACCCTCAAAGGTACATCTAGCATCAGGAATATTAGCAAGTATTATTTTTTTAATCTTATCTTGCATTTATGAAATACCTGCATCGCCAGCATCTGAAACCCAGTTTTGAAGTGTTAATGCTATATTTTCTTCATGATTAACTGCTAAGGCTTGAAATTGATTTCTAAAAGTCAAACCAAGATTTACTCCATTAACGATGATGTTAACTATTTTCCATCCATCTTTATTTTTCCTTAACTTATATGAAATTGGGTATTTGCTTGAGCCGGTATCGAGAATTTGCTTAACCTCAATATTGTTTTTATAACTTTCAATATTATTATCAGGGAAGACTGTTGTAATTTTAGAATCACCCCATTGAGCTAATGTTTCAGCATAAGTATCAAGCAAGGAATCTTTAAAAATAATTACAAACTCAGAACGCTCATCACTTGTTGCTAATAAGTAATATTTTTTGCCCATAACACTTGCCGCAACTCTTCTAAAATCAATCATTGGTTCAAATATTTCTTTTATTTTTTGTTCATAAAGCAGTCTATCAGTTTCAAATAAAGATGCCTCAGATGTTAAAACTTGAACCATTTGATGGGCACTATTGTCTATAAATATATATGGATTATCTTCAGTGTAAGATTCTTGGATAAAAACCAATATTAAAAAAAGAAAGAAATATTTTTTATGTAACTGCAACATTGGTCTATTATAGCATTTGAATATTTGAATATTTTCAGATAACTGTTATGAAAAATAAATTTAATTATATAGCTTCAGCAAAAAGAACACTAAAAATAGAATCTAATTCAATCTTGAATATTTCTAAACAATTGAATAAGTCATTTATTGATTTATGTGATGAAATAATAAACTCTAAAGGGGTTTTGGTTGTTATGGGTGTTGGAAAGTCAGGACACATCGGTCAAAAAATTGCTGCAACTTTATCAAGTACAGGTACTGCATCTATATTTATTCACCCAACCGAAGCTGCTCATGGAGACATGGGTCTAATTAACAAAAAAGATATAATTCTTTTAATTTCAAATTCTGGTGAAACAGATGAAATTGTGAATATACTTCCATCATTAAAAAGGCATTCCAAAAAAATTGTCTCTTTGACAGGCAAAAAAACATCATCTATTTCTAAGAGCGCTGATATCTCTATTGAAATTAAGTCTGGTAAAGAAGCTTGTCCACTAGATTTAGCCCCAACAACCTCTACTACAAACGCACTTGCTTTTGGAGATGCGCTTGCAATTGCTCTTTTAGAAGCTAAGGGTTTTTCAAAAAAAGATTTTGCCTATTCTCATCCTGCTGGGAAACTTGGGAAGAAACTAATAACAAAAGTTGAAGATCTAATGCATACTGGAAATTCAATACCAAAAGTAGATGAAGACACTATTCTGGACAAGGCATTATTAGAAATTACCAAAAAAAACCTCGGTATTACCCTTGTTTTAAAAAAAGAAAAAGTGGTTGGTATCTTTACGGATGGTGATTTAAGAAGATGTATAAACAATAAATTAGACATACATAAAACAAAGATTTCAAAAGTTATGACCAAGAAATTTAAATCAATAAGCTCTGAAAATTTGGCAGTAGACGCTGCTGAGGTAATGGAAAAAAATAAAATTTTTACATTNATAGTTTATAAAAATAAAAAGCTTGCTGGCGTAATCTCTATGCATGATTTAATAGANGCAAGGATTTTATAATTGAAAAATANATTAGCATTACTATNCTTTCTTTTTATAGCGCTTAATGTAAATGCAAATTTAAATAAAAAAATAGATATTAAATCAGACCTAGTTGAGTATGAAAAAGTTTCTAATTTAATCTCGTTTATAGACAATGTAAAAATTGTCTCAGAAAATATAAACATTACTGCAAAAAAAGCTATCTATGACAATGAAACAGAAATAATCTCAGTTGTTGGNTCTCCTTCAATAATTACCTCAGNTAAAAAAAATATTTACTTCAANGGTGAGGCAGAAAAAATAGTTGTCTACTCTNATGAAAAAATTCATTTAATTGGAAATGCAACAATGAATTATGAAAATATAAATATTACTTCTGATAGAATCGTATTTAANCCTCAAACGGGCAATTTATCATCACAACAATAATAATGTTAGCTGTTATAGACATCTCAAAAAANATAAAAGATAGGAAAATTCTTAAAAATGTTTCNTTTAAAGTTGATTATGGAAGTATCTGTGGATTGCTTGGACCTAATGGTGCTGGTAAAACATCATCATTCTANATAATTGCAGGCTTGGCTAATTCAGATANNGGTAAAATTCAATTAGCAGANGATGACGTCACAAATATGCCTATGCACAAAAGATCNAAATTNGGTATTAAGTATTTACCTCAAGAGCCATCCATATTTCAAAANCTCACNGTCNATGAAAACCTCCTTGGTCTTGCTGANCTTACATTTAGNTCTATGAAGGAAATTAACAATTTTGTGGAAGAGTCTATNGANGAATTTAACCTTAACNATATTTGTAATCTTAANGGAAGGCAACTCTCCGGAGGGCAAAGAAGAAAAGTTGAAATAGCAAGGACTCTTGTTTCTGACCCCAANATGATATTGCTTGATGAGCCATTTGCTGGAATAGATCCTATTGCTATTGAAGACATTAAAGATGTTCTTANAAAGCTTAAATCTAAAGANATTGGTATTTTAATTACAGACCATAANGTTCGCGAGACACTTGAATTGTGTGATACNGCTGCAATNATTAATAATGGTGAAATTATTGCNCACGGCACTAAAGATGAATTGATATCAAATAAAATAGTTAAAGAAGTTTATCTTGGGAATATGTATAGCTAAATGGCAATAGCTCTTACTCAAAAATTTAANCAGCAACAAAAACTTACCCTTACCCCTTCTCTAAAAAAATCTATAGATTTGCTTCAACTTTCAAGATATGAGCTNATAAANAAGATTCAACAAGAAATTGAAGAAAATCCCTTCTTAGAAAAATTAGAGGANTTTGAGGAGAGCTCTTTATTGGATAATGATTTTTCCTATGANATAGAATCTAAAATGAATCTTAAAGATAATCTTATAAATCAAATNAATGACCTTNGTTTAGATAAAGAATCATTTAATATATCCAAACTNATNATTGAAAATATAAATGAAANTGGAAAATTAGTTGAATCGCCGAAAGAGTTAGAGGAATTAGTTAATTTTCAATATAGTGCTAAAAAAATAGAAATTGTTTTAGAGGAAATAATTCATAAACTTCATCCTAAAGGTGTTGGCCATAGAGACCACAAAGAATGTATCAAGTTGCAAATCATAAATAGCAAGCTAAAAGATGAGCTCAAAGAAGTTTGTTTAAATATTATTTACAACGACTCGTTGGATGATTTAAAAAAAATTAAAGAGGACTTTCTCAGTCAAGGAGGTGACGAGGTAATATTCAAGAATGCNCTTGATGAAATTAAGAATTGTGATCTTAGTCCAGGATTGAACTTCCAAGAATCACATTATGTATATCCTGATCTAAGAATAATTAAAGAGAATAATCAAACAAAGATAAATTTTATAGAAAAAGATTTCCCTAAAATCAAGATTGATGAAACTCTTGTTCAGAATGTTAAAAATAATTTGAAAGTAAAAAAAAATGTTGAGCTTACTGAAAAAATATCTGAAGCAAGGTGGTTGCTAACATCAATTAATAAAAGAAACGATACTGTTTTGAGAGTTGGTGAGCTAATACTTTCAAAACAAATTAATTTTTTTGAAAATAACCCTATAAAGATTGTTGCTTTGTCTAATAAAGAGATTTCTGCAAAACTTAATATACATCAATCCACTGTGTCTCGAATTCTAAGAAATAAATATATAGAATCTCCCATGGGGATAATCCCATTAAAATCTTTAATGGTTTCCTCAGTTTCAAAATCAAGGAACGTTACATCAATTCAACTAATGAAACTAATCGAAGAAATAACTAAAAAAGAAAAAAAACCAAAAAGTGATAAAAAAATAGCTATTGAATTAAATAAAAGAGGTTTCAATCTTGCTAGAAGGACGATTGCAAAATATAGAAAAATGAAAAACATACCTTCATCACGAGAAAGATGATATTAGGTTAGAATCTATAAATGGATAACTTCGATAAACAAAATAATTTAGAGGCTATCTTAGATGATTCTTCTAACTTATCTCTTAATCAAATTAGAAGACTCCTGAATAAAATGACTCCATCTGAGATTGCACATGCTCTTGAATCATCGCCACCCAAACAGAGAGATCTTCTATTTTCTCTTTTAAAAACCAAAGAAGAAGGTGATGTGCTTTTCGAGCTTGGTGAAGAAATACAGCAAGATTTAATGTCCAGTATCTCAAATGAAGAACTGTCTGAAGCTGTTAAAGAACTAGAGTTAGATGAAATTGTTGATATCTTGCAAAATTTACCAGAAGAGAGAATGGAAGAAATTCTTTCAAAAATGTCACAAGTTGACAGAAAAAGAATTGAAATGGGCCTCACATATGCTGATAACACTGCTGGAGGATTGTTAAATACAGATGTAATTAGTGTAAGGCCAAATAATTCAATTGACGTCGTAATAAGTTATCTGCGGGGTCAAAAGAATCTACCTGAAAATACAGATAAAATTTTTGTAGTAAATAGTGATAATGAATATTTGGGAGAACTTTTTATCAGTGAAATCATAACATCAAATCCTTCAATGCTTGTAAGAGAAGTAATGCATACAGAATTAACTGCTTTAAATGTAAATATGGATGATAAAGAAGTTGCAACAAATTTTGAGAGAAATAATTTAGTGTCTTGTGCTGTTACAGATGATAATAATAAATTAATTGGAAGAATAACTATAGATGACGTTGTTGATGTAATCAGGGAGGATGCCGACCAAAACCTTCTTGGCATGGCAGGCGTCGCAGAAGATACTTTTGCGCCACCAGGAAGAGCTGCTAAAAGCAGAGTTTTTTGGTTGAGTATAAATTTGGTTACTGCTTTTATTGCTGCTAGTGCAATTAATATTTTTCAAGATACGCTTGATAAAGTAGTATACCTAGCTGTTCTTATGCCAATTGTTGCAAGCATGGGGGGCGTAGCAGCTACACAAACTCTAACTATTGTTCTTAGAGGTTTAACCTTAGAACAAATAAATACATCGAATATAAGATGGCTATTTAAAAGGGAGCTTGCAGTTTCTATTATTAATGGAATTGTATTATCTCTTTTTGTTGGAGTCTCTACTTTTTTATGGTTTGAAGATAAGATATTATCGGTATTAATCTCTTGTGCTTTGGTAATTAATCTTATTAGCTCTGTAATTGCAGGAATCTTAGTTCCNCTTGCTTTAAGAAAATTTAATCAAGACCCNGCAATCAGTGGAAGTGTTGTTGTAACAACGGTTACAGATGTAATAGGTTTTATATCATTNTTAGGNCTAGCAACATTNTATTTAGTTTAATCTTTTAATTTCTGGATTATCNATATTNCCACTTACTTTAAATTTAAATGTGGAAACATCATCAAGACTTTCATCAATTATATTTTCAAATATAAATCCGCCAGCTAATGCAGGTATTCCACCAAAAATTGCTGCATACCAAGGGATGTTTTCAGAAACCTTTAATCTCATATCCAAATCAAGGTTTAATTCATTAAGAATTCCGTTAGAGTCCTTGACCACCTCTCCTATCCATTCCATTTTTGCTTCATTAGTTTCTAATTTTATTGGTGTATTTATAAATGCTCTTTTCTGACTAACGTATAAATCTCCTTGAGCTCTATTTATTGTTAAATTTGAAGCTCCAATCGACTCATTATTAATTGCTTCAATCATTGCGTTAAGATTAAAAATTTTTAAAGCCCTCAAGAAAACAGAATCTGGTAATATTGATTTCGACTCTAAGTTTTTAATTAAAAAAACAATATCTCCTTCGAGATTCCTTAAATCATTCAAACTATTCCACTGAATGTTTAAGTCTGTATATAGGTAATCAAATTTATAGCTTAGTGAATTCTTGAAGGGAAAATCTTCTGTATCAATAGAGTACGAACCTCTTACTTTATACAAATCATTTACTTTATTATAGCTAATGTATGCTTTCGTCTTATCCTTAAATGGGCCTATATTAAAATTCTTGCTTTGAATTCTTATGTTATCAATTGTTGTAATATTTTTATTTCTTAAGAAATAAAAATCTACATCTTGAAAAGTATCATCATATGTTTGAATATTTTTACCAACAAATCTTACATTAATATTCTCATTACTAAATGATGATGTTGAATCTATAAGATTGACTCCATCAAACTCAAACTTGGTATCAAACACATCAATTCTTGTGAAACCCGTCGTATCAATTCTTATTTTTCCATTAAGATTCTTACCAGAAAAATTTGCTACTGTTTCCCTTTCATTCAATTTTATTTTGATATTTTGATTATCGTAAATATTATTAAATAAATTAAATTTCTTTGTCTGTATATCAATTAGTTTTAAATTTGATGAGTCATTCTGGCTTGAATCAATAAGAAAATCTTCTATATCAATATTATCTAGATTCAGGTAAACATAAAGACCATCTCCTTTTAGATTTTTATATGGCTTATTTNTAACTTTTTGAAATCCATATGCGAAATATCCATTATTTTCCTGGTCAAAAGATGCTTCAAACAANCTGTTTGTTATTAAATANGACGGATTTGATAAATCACTTATTTGTATGTAAGTCTTTAGCGGGTCGGAATAGTTTTTCGAAATTTCATCTATTATTGAAATAATTTTTGTATTTTTAAGATTACTCTCTAAATGTAAATCTGTTTTATTATTTTTTATTTGCAAAGAAGCGTCAAAGAATTCATCCCCACTCAAAGAAAAATATCTTTGATCAGAAAGGATTTCATCAAGACTAATTTTTAATTTAGTTTTTATTAAAATGCCATCTGATATATCTATTGAGCCAGATACCTTTTGATTTGGGATATTTGCTTGAAATACNCCATTCAAAAATTTATCAATATTTTCATATAACTTAATATTTGCTNAATCAATCTTAAAATTAGATGNAGTTTTAATCATAGACTCTTTAAATTCATATTTATTTAAATTCTTAATAATTGCATTATTAAAATCAAAATATCCTTTACTCCAAACTTTTAAATCAATTGAATATTCTAAAAAGCTATTAAGATTAATTAATTCTTGGTCAGCAATTTCTTTTTCATCAAAAGAAAATAATCCTGAATAAAATAGCTTTGTGGAAGATGAGGAAATAAAGAAATTAATTTCCTCAAAAAACATGCCATTAAGTTTTCCATTTCCACTATGGATTGAGGTCTTGCCATATTTAGAATCTAAAAAGGCTCCTGAGCTTTCAAATTGCAGGTCTGTGTTATCAATTGTTATAAAGTTTACTTCCATCTTTGCAGAGCCTGAATTACTCTCTTTATATTGTCTACTTCCTTGTATGGAAATATCCTTTATTTCCAAAAGATTGAGACTTAAAAAATCTTCTTTGATAGTTCTAATTATATTTATCCCAATCTTAAGGTTAGATATTTTGATTACTTGATTGGATTTGGTATTTTTGATTTCAAGATTATTAAAACTATATACAGGAAATAAAAGTTTATTGTTAGAGTCTATAGATTCGGATTGTAAATTATATTCCAGCAATCCTAATGTATTTGTAATTTTTACAAGTAGTAAAGGTTTAAAAATAAGAATTGTATAAATTGTTAAAAATAAGAACATGGTTACAAAAGTTGTATATAAGAAAATGTTGTAAAGCCTTTTGATGTATTTCATATTTATATTTTCCTTCCGGCAATTCGAGGAAAATATACGGAAAGCATTGCAACAAAAATACAAAAGAAAATATTAAAAATTGCGCTAATAAACAAAGTTATATATGAAAAGTTATAAAGATTTAGGATTATTTGTGTGAATCCTACATATGCAGTAGCAGAAACACCAAAGAAAATACATATTTGAAGATATGAAAAAAGCTTAAAGGTATTGGAGTAAGTATCTATTAAATAAGATGCAAAGCAAAAAAGAATAGCATTGTGGCCAAAATAACTATTTGTAATGAGGTCTACCAATAAGCCGGTTAAAAATGATTCAAATGGTCCTATGTTATTCACCGACCTATACAAGAAAAATGAATACACTAAAAATGTTAAAGGCAAAACTACATAAATTTTAGATAATCCAAATGCNATTTTGTAGTCCAGATAGGCTACTACAAAAATAAGAAAAATCTTTTTTATGAAGCCTTTAATCATATTTTAATAACTCCAAATAAATTGCTTTCAAGAGGACTAGCGATTAGTTTTATTTCAAGTTTAGTGTTTGAATTATCAACAATATCTATAGAGATTAATTCTCCTACTATTATGTCTTTTGGATAAANTCCTCCCAGTCCAGAGGAATAAAATAGCTCACCAATTTGATGATTGCCTGTCCATACAAGTTGACTGTAGTTGCATGAAATTAAGTCCTCTTTACCACTACCGATACCATTACAAAAGAAATCTCCTTTAAGGTTTTTGATAGGTATAGAAGATTTGGTATCTGTTAAAAGAATAACCTCATTTTGAGATGCATTTCCTANAACTTGTCCAATAATTCCATTTAAATTAAAAACTGATGACTCTATGAAATCTTCTTTATTTCTATCTAAAATCTCAATATATATTCTGTGCTTATCACAGCAGTTAAAAATATTCGGATTAATTTCTCCTAACTTAGCGAAATGAAACGATTCAGTTGTCACATTATCATTAATTAGATCAATCATCTTGGTATGATCTATATAAAAAGTATTTTCTTTTGAAATTAAAAAATTTTTTAAATAGGTCTCNTCTAATTTTTCTCGTAGCTCTTGATTTTCATCCATTAATTTTTGTTTTGCTTGTATCAGCTGTATAAAATCTCTTGCAGGATTAACAGAGATATTTTTTATTACATAAAAAGATGAGATTTTTAACGATTGAAAATTATTTTTAATTCCAGAAAATAATTTTGTATTTATGTCGNTGTATAAGACTGCAACTCCNAGAATTATAAAAATAAAATAAATTATTTTTTGACCAGGAGTTGGCGAAGTCCTAGCCATTAGTATTACTCAGACGATAGTAAATCTATGTTGTATTTATCCATTATCTCTAATGCCTGTCCACCACCTCTTGCAACGCAAGTAAGTGGNTCTTCTGCAACAATTACTGGAATNCCTGTTGAGCTAGAAATCAATTTATCTAAATCTCTCATNAAAGCNCCTCCGCCTGTTAAAACTATTCCTCTCTCTGCTATATCAGCAGCTAACTCAGGAGGCGATAACTCTAAAGCATTTCTAATTGCTCTTACCATACCATACAAGGGGTCTTTCATTGCTTCAAATATTTGCTCACTGTTGATAGCAAAAGTCTCAGGTATTCCTTCTGCTAGATTTCTTCCTGTAATAGACATTTCAAGCTTCTCTGATTCGGCAGTAGCACAACCAATTGTATATTTAATTTTTTCTGCTGTAGATTCTCCAATTACACATCCATAATTTCTTCTAATCCATGATGTTATAGATTCATCCATCTTGTCTCCACCAATTTTTACAGATTCTGAATAGACAACACCATTAAGTGAAAGAATAGCAATTTCAGAAGTTCCGCCACCAATATCAACCACCATATTTCCACTTGCTTCTTCTACTGGTAATCCAGCTCCAATTGCTGCTGCCATTGGTTCTTCTATTAGCTTTACGTCTCGAGCTCCCGCCCCTAATACTGACTCTCTAATAGCCCTTCTTTCTACTTGAGTTGATCTGCATGGAACACATACCAAAACTCTTGGACTTGGTTTAATAAATAATTTTTCGTGAACCTTTGCTATAAAGTGTTGAAGCATCTTCTCAGTTACTTGGAAATCTGCAATAACTCCTTCAGATAAAGGTCTAATTGCCTTTATATTTCCAGGTGTTCTTCCCAGCATTTTTTTTGCTTCGGTTCCAACTGCTACAACGGTTTTTTGTCCTCTAGANTCTCTAATTGCAACCACTGAAGGCTCATTAAGAACGATACCAACATCTTTTGTATAAATTAATGTATTTGCAGTACCNAGATCTATCGAAAGATCGTTAGAAAAGTATCCTCCAACCATCTTGAATAAGTTAAATTTCACGCAATTTCCTAAAATAAAATAATGTAATTAATTTTCTAGATAGGTTAATATCCCATCTCTAATCTATAATAATATCCTATATATGGACAAGAAAACAGTAACAACGATATCTTACCTTTCAAGACTTAAGATTGATGGTGAAAAAGAAGAAAAAATTATCAAAGATCTTAGCAATATCATTAAATTTGTGGACCAGCTTAATGATGCTGATACATCGGAAGTTGAACCACTAGCGAACCCTTTAGAAAAAACTGCAAAAACAAGATCAGATGAAGTGACTGCAAAGAATCTTAAAAATGAGCTACTTAAAATTGCTCCATCTTCAAACGAAGACTACTTTCTTGTTCCAAGGGTGGTTGAGTGACAATTAAGTATAAAACAATAAAAGAAATCAAAGAGATGATTTCTTCAAAAGTAATATCTAATAAAGAAATAGTTCAAGAAGTCTATAAGTTGATTAAGGATAATAATCATTTAAATGCCTTCATAACTTTAAATGAGGAAACATCGATAAATAAGGCTGAAGAGCTTGATAATGAAGCATCTAATCTTCCTCTTGCTGGCGTTCCTATTGCACAAAAAGATCTTTTTTGCACTAAAGGTTTAAGGACTACTTGTGGTTCAAAAATCCTAGAAAATTTTATTCCTCCCTATTCTGCAACAGTGATTGAGAATCTTGAAGATGCAGGCTGTATTTCTGTAGGGAAAACAAATATGGATGAATTCGCTATGGGATCATCTAATGAAACGAGTAATTTTGGTAATGTTTTTAATCCATGGGGTGACAATTTGGTTCCTGGTGGTAGTTCAGGTGGCTCTGCTTCTGCTGTTGCTGCTGGGATTGTTCCTGGAGCATCTGGTACTGATACAGGAGGCTCGATTAGACAGCCCGCTTCTCTTTGTGGAATAACTGGATTGAAGCCAACATATGGTAGAGTATCGCGATGGGGAATGATTGCCTTTGCATCAAGCCTTGATCAGGCTGGTCCAATGGCTAGAACAGCTGAAGATTGTGCATTGCTTCTAAACGAAATGTGCTCTCATGATGTAAAAGATACAACATCGTTGGATGATCATATTCCAAATTTTGAAGATAATTTAAATCAATCATTAAAAGGTAAAAAGATTGGAGTTGTTAAAGACCTTGATTTATCAAGCCTAGAAAATGAAGTTATAAAAGTTTATGAAGATTCTTTAAAAGAATTTGTTTCACTTGGNGCTGATTTAGTTGATATTTCATTACCAAATCTTTCATTGTCTGTTCCAACTTATTATGTCGTAGCGCCAGCAGAATGTTCATCTAATTTGTCTAGATTTGATGGTGTTAAATTTGGAAGAAGATCGGCTAATCCAAAAGACCTTGAAGAACTCTATACCAAAACTAGGTCGGAGGGTTTTGGTGACGAAGTTAAAAGAAGAATTTTAATTGGATCATATGTTCTTTCAGCAGGATATTACGATGCATATTATAAAAAAGCTCAACAAGTAAGAAGACTTATTAAAAATGATTTTGATGAAGCATTTTCCAATGTAGATGTAATTATGACCCCTACTACCANAGGTCCTGCATTTGATATTGGTTCAAAAGGAAGCGATCCGATCCAAATGTATCTTGAAGATTTATTTACAATCTCTTCNAATCTCGCAGGNTTGCCTGCGATGTCACTGCCAAATGGAAATTTAGATAATAAACCTATAGGTCTNCAAATAATTGGAAATTTTCTAGATGAGAGCTCAATATTAAATTTTGCTCATATGTATCAAACTAGAACAAACTGGCATTTGCTNACACCCGANGGAGAAAAGAAATGAGCTGGGAAACAGTAATTGGTCTNGAGATTCATGCTCAGCTTTCTACNAANTCTAAGTTATTTTCTGGCGGCTCAACAGAGTTTGGAGCTGAATCAAATACTCATGTTGATTTAGTTGATATGGGGTTACCTGGGGTACTTCCTGTAGCAAATAAAGAAGCATTTTATAAAGCAATCCGATTTGGCCTTGCTACAGGTGCAGAGATAAACCAAACATCTTCTTTTGATAGAAAGAATTATTTCTATCCTGACCTTCCAAAAGGATATCAAATTACACAAATGACAAAACCTATCGTTGAAAAAGGTTCTATTAAAATCCTTGTTGATGATTCTGAAAAAATAATAAATATTACAAGGGCCCATCTAGAAGAAGATGCTGGTAAATCAATTCACGACCTTTTTGAGGGTGAAACAGGTGTTGACTTAAACCGAGCTGGAACACCTTTACTTGAGATTGTTTCAGAGCCCGAGATTTCAAATGCAAAAGAAGCTGTAGCTTATTTTAAGGCAATTAGACAACTAGTTACTTTCTTAGATATATGTGATGGAAATATGGCACAAGGCTCAATGAGATGCGACGTAAATGTTTCTGTAAAGAAANCTGATGCTTCTGAACTTGGAACAAGAGCAGAGCTTAAAAATATAAATTCATTTAAATTTATTGAAAAAGCAATAAATTATGAAATTGATAGACAAATAAGGTTACTTGAAAGTGGTGAATCTGTTGTTCAAGAAACTAGGCTATATGATAGTGAAAAAAATGAAACAAGATCGATGCGATCTAAAGAGGAAGCAAACGATTATAGGTACTTCCCATGTCCAGACCTTTTGCCAGTCGTAATTTCAGATAAAGAACTGATGGAAATTAGAGAAAATCTTCCTGAACTTCCTGAAGAAAAGGAAAATAGATATATTAAAGAAATTGGACTTGATGAATCAGAAGCAAAAATTATTTCATCTTCTAAAACAATGGCAAATATGTTTGAAGATGCCTCATCAAAGACAAATAATACCAAACTAGTAGCTAACTGGCTTGTTGGTGACATTAGCGCTTTGCTAAANAGAGATAATATCGAGATTGACGAATCTAACCTGTCAGCTGAAAATTTTGGAAAACTTATTGGAAGAATATCAGACAATACAATATCTGGAAAAATAGCTAAATCTGTTTTAGAAGAGGTTTGGGAAAATGGGTCAGATGTTGATGAAATTATTGAATCAAAGGGGCTTGTTCAAATCCAAGATGAATCNTTNCTTGAAGAAATTGNCANTAAGGTTATTGANNCTAATCCTAATCAAGTTTCAGCTTATAAAAATGGNAAAGATAAGTTATTTGGTTTTTTTGTAGGNCAAGTCATGAAAGAGACTCAAGGAAAGGCAAATCCAAAAAGTGTTAATGAAATTCTCAGAAAAATTCTAAGTTAATCTATAAAACAAACATGCTAAGAGTCTCTGCTACAAAAGCTGGTTTATCAACTCCTTTAATTTCCATAGTTACTTCAGTCTT
>PAJW01000018.1 GCA_002710265.1 Gammaproteobacteria bacterium
GGCCTAGGACACCGGGTTTTCATCCCGGCAACAGGGGTTCGACTCCCCTACGGGATGCCAATTTACTATAAAGCCCACACTAGTGGGCTTTTTTTATGGTCTATGTTTCCATAGTGTTTCCAATATTGTTTTAAAAACTTCACAACCTATCTAAAGAAGAAGGTTATTAGAATTATTACTCCACAACCTAAAATCACCCAATTAACCCAATTATTCATACTCATAATCTCTCCTTATTATTTTGACATCGGATCCCCTACGGGATTCCAATTTACTATAAAGCACACACTAGTGGGCCTTTTTGATTATCTAATTAATTTTGGAATTATTTCATATTGAGAAAGAATTCCGAAAAGTATCACAAATAAGAAAGCAAATAAAATATTTAAATTCTTGTTTTCTATCCATTCAAATGAGTTCTCTAAAACTTTTCTTATCCATTTGTCAGCTTTATCCATAAATGTAATACCTTTTCTAATCCATTTATCACTTACTTCAGTAATTGGAATTAATAATGCTGCAATGATGAGCCATACGATTCCGTTTAAGAGGACATCAATAATCCAGCCAACCACAATCCAATTAGTTTCCATATATATCAGAGTAAAATAAAATAAATTAAATTAAAAGTTTTTAACTATTAACAGTGTATTTAATGTAAGATTGCGTTTTTACTAAAAGGATATTAAATGAATATATACGTAGGTAATATTTCTTGGGGCCTAAGCGACCAAGATCTAGAAAATGTTTTTGCTGAACACGGCACAGTGACTTCTGCAAAAATAATCACTGATAGAGCAACTGGAAGATCCAGGGGTTTTGGTTTTGTTGAAATGAGTGATGGCGCAGAAGCTGCAATAGAAGCTCTTAATGGAACTGAAGTTGATGGAAGAGAGCTGGTTGTAAACGAATCAAGACCTAAAGATAAAAGTTAATTCAAACTTTCTAAAGCTTCTACCATTTTTTCCTGTACTTTTTGTACAGCTTTAAATGGTCTGATCATAACTTTAAAGTTTGATATCTTTCCATCTTCGTTCCACTCAATCATGTCAACACCGTTGACTGATATGTCGTCGATATAAGTTTCAAATTCTAATACAGAGTTCATACCGTCATGAATTTCTTTGGTGTAACTAAATTTCTCCATATTAAATGATTGACCCGCTGCAGAAAGGTACATTTTTGTAATTTCTTTACCTTCCATTGGAGTAAAAACAACAGGGGATGAAAATACAGCATCATCAGCAAGAATAGCATCTAGTTTGTTGAGATCATCATTATTGATTAAATCATGCCACTTATGAATTAGATTCTTTGCTTCCATTTTTGTCCCTTAAAGTAATTACACATAAATAATTTTTTATAGTAGTATCTTATACATACGGGAGACTTTTATGAAGAAATTTTTATTTTTAGGTATGTTGCTGCCATCTTTTGTATTAGGTATGCATCATAAATCAGAACCAATTATTTTTTATCTTGATTTGGATGTGGCTGAAGGAAAATCAGATGAGGTAAGTGATTTTGTGGATTATTTAGTTTCAGCAGTAAAAGAAACTGAACCAAAAACAATGTACTACAAGTATTGGATTTCAAATGACAAGAAAAAAGTATCTTTAATGGAGGTTTACCATTCAAATGAGGATGCTCTATTTCATATGAATGCTTTTGCCGTGGCGCCACATAGAGACCAATTTCTTGAAACATTCTTAGTTACCAACTTTCAAGTGCTTGGAAATACAAATCAAGAATTAAAAGACGCTATGCAAGCATATACCGAAGACCATAGAACACTAATTAATGGATTCCAAAGAAAAAAATGAGTGATGTTAAGTTAATAGAAAATTGTGTAGATTTATATTACGAAGGATGTTGTGAGTCAAATCCTTCAAAAATTAAAGACGCATTTGATGAGAATGCAATGATTAGTGGATATTTACCTGATGGTCTTCATGAAATGAATTTGGATGAATTTGCTGGTTTTGTTGAGGCTCAGCAGCCATCACCAAAAGAAAAGGGTGACGAAGCTTTTTTGGAAATTCTATCATGTGAAACAGTTGGTGATACTGCATTAGTAAAAATACGAGAAGCTTATCTAGGAATGATTTTTATCGATTCGTTTTCTTTTTTAAAAAAAGATGGCACATGGAAAATTTATACTAAATTATTTCATGTGGAGTAATAAAATTTAATCAATTAAAAATATGGAGCTGCGATTGCAGCTNCGTTTATGTTACATTACTAAAAAATTATCAGTCATATGATTATTGGAGTACCAGCAGAAGTAAAAAATAATGAAAACCGAATTGGGTTAACGCCTGATTCTGTAAAGTTTCTTTGTGGCTCAGGTCATGAAATATTCATTCAAAAAAATGCTGGAGCCAACATAGGTTTTTTTGATGAACAATATTTAAATGCAGGGGCGAAAATTTTAAATTCTGCAGAGGATGTTTATAAATCTGCAGAGATGATTGTAAAGGTTAAAGAACCTATTCCAGAAGAATACTGTTTCTTAAGAGATGATCTAACTTTATTTACATATCTTCATTTAGCTGGAGATCCAGAAAATGCTAAAAAATTGATAGATACTGGAGTTACAGGAATTGCATATGAAACAGTAACAGCTGCCGATGGTTCAATGCCACTTCTAGCACCAATGAGCACCATTGCTGGGCAATTAGCAATTGTTGTTGGGTCTTACCATCTTTTAAAGCACAACAAAGGTAAGGGAGTAATGATTGGAAATCTTAAAGATATTGAACCAAGAGTCGTTTCGGTCATAGGAGCAGGTGTAGCTGGAACACAATCCATTTCAAAGGCATTGGATAATAACGCTTTAGTTAAAGTTCTTGATACATCTCAAGCTAAGTTGAATGAATTAGAAGCAGAATTCGGTTCAAAGAATATCGAATATATTTTATCTACAAATCACTCTGTCCAAGCTGCCATTAACGATTCTGACTTGGTCGTTGGCAGCGTTTATGTTGTTGGAAAAGAGGCGCCAAAAGTAGTAACTAAAGATATGCTTGCCTCAATGATGCCAGGGACTGTAATGGTTGATGTCTCAATTGATCAGGGCGGGTGTTTTGAATCAAGCAGACCAACTACTCATGACGACCCAACGTTCATTGAAAATGGTATTGTTCATTATTGCGTCACTAATATGCCTGGAGCCGTTCCTTTAACTGCGACACAAGCATTGAACAAAGTGACACTTTCATATATTGAAGAGCTTGCAAATAAAGGAATAGATAAGGCGCTTGATGAAAATGAGCATCTTAGAAATGGTTTAAATATAAAAAATGGAATCATCACACATTCAGGTGTAAAAGAAGCTTTAGAATAAGGAGAATATTATGGAAAAAGTTTTAGTAACAGGAGCAACGGGATACATCGGTCTTCACTGCATCCATCAATTATTAAATCAAGGTTATGCAGTAAATGGTTCAGTAAGGTCACCAGAGAGAAAGGATGAAATATTTGAAGCATTAAAAAATCATAATACTCCAACAGAAAATCTCAATATTTTTGTATTCGATCTCAATGATGATGAAGGATGGGATGAAGGAATGGAAGGGTGCGACTATTTACTTCATGTAGCTTCTCCAATTGCGCTAGAAAATCATAATGAAGATTTTTTTGTAAAACCTGCTGTAGCTGGTGTGAAACGTGCAATGAAATATGCAAAAAAACATAATGTTAAAAAAGTTGTCTTAACATCCTCAGTAGCTGCAATTTTTGAAACTAANGAATCAAAAAGTTATTACGACGAATCTGATTGGTCTGATCCAGAGAGTAAAACCATCAGCCATTACTCTAAAAGTAAAACACTGGCTGAAAAAGCAGCATGGGAATTTGTTGAGAAAGAAGACCATCCTTTCGAGCTAGCTGTTATTAATCCAGCTTTGGTAATTGGTCCATCACTTTCAGGTGATCTTGGAGAATCAAATAAAGCAATAGTAATGGTTGCAACAGGTAAAATGCCTGTAGCAGTTCCGCTTCAGTTTGGTTATGTAGATGTAAGAGATGTTGCAACGGCTCATATTCTAGCTATGCAGAATCCTGCGAGTAATGGAGAAAGATTCGCTTTAGCAGAAAAAGATTTATGGTACAAAGATGTTGCTAAAGTTTTAAAAAATGCAGGATTTGATAAAGCTCCGACATTTGCTGTTCCTGTTTGGCTTGCAAAAATATTGGCTAATTTCAGTAAAGAATTAAAAATTACCTTGCCTTACCTTGGTAGATTACGAAGTGTTAAAAATACTTCAAAAGCTAAAGATATTCTTGGATGGAGTCCTCGACCCGCAGAAGAGTCAATTGTAGAAATTGCGCAACAAATCCAAGACATGGGCCTAATTAAATAATACCTGGAATAATTGCTTTTCTATTTTTAGGATAATTTTCGAATTTATTTTTATACCATCTGTGATGAGATATTGCTCTAGGAAATAAATTTGCAATTACCCATATCAGAAAGACTACTCCTGAAATGCTCCATGTAAGAATTGCCCACCCAATCCATTCGATAATTTCACCAAAGTAATTTGGTGCAGAAATATACTTATACAAAAATCCATCAGGTATATGATAGCCAGGACCTTTTATTTTCTTCATAGATGCTATGTAATAATCTGATTTCATATTAATAAACATGCCTACTAAAAATAGTGTCAGGCCTGCAATAAAAATTGGGCTTGAAATCCAATCTGAAGCGTATTCTGTAAAATAAAAAATTCCAAATGCTTGAATGCTTACATTAACAATATTAAAAAAGAATGCAGAAAGAGCTATTGAAATTGGCATCTTTGGATTTGTCATTTCAACTGCAAATGGGTATATAAAAGTTCTATGCACGTAGTGGGTTAACCATAATAAGAGAAAAATTTGATGAATAATGTTCAGTTGATCTCTTACAATTAACGCATAGGCAATCATTAAAATAACGCATGGAGACTCCATTACTATCCATCCTAACCTTGCAGGTATTTCTATTCCCCATCCATTTTTAATATGCCTGCCATATGGAGCACTTTCATAAAATAGATATACAAAGGTGCAGACAGCAATAAAAACCCAGATAGTTACAAAGATATAAAAAGTATTCATGATTAATTTAATAAACAAAGTTTACAGTTACGTTTCTAAAACATAAACTAAATACATAATTTTTTTTGGGGAGATTATAAAAATGGCTAACTATGATTTTATTATTCTTGGCGCTGGTTCGGCAGGCTGTGTTTTAGCAAATAGATTAAGTTCAAACCCAAATCATAATGTTTGCCTTATTGAAGCAGGCTCTAAAGATACCGACCCTAGGCTTCATATACCAATTGGCTTTGCTTTTTTAGGTAGCGGAAGCAATCTTAGTTGGAATTACGAAACTGTTCCGCAAAAAGAATTTGAGAAAGAGGTTGTTGCAGAACCTGTTCGCGAAGTTGTTGATTCTGCAGGAGGAACTCACAAAGTAGAAACAGAGTCACTTGAACACAGAAAAGGATTTCAACCAAGAGGAAAAGTCTTGGGCGGTTCTAGTTCAATTAATGCTATGTTATATGTTAGAGGTCATAGATGGGATTATGACCATTGGTCTGAGCTAGGAAATAAAGGTTGGTCTTATGATGAAGTCCTTCCTTACTTCAGAAAAGCTGAGCATAACGAGTCTTTTGATAATGACTATCATGGTCAAAATGGCCCCCTTAATGTTTCAAAAATACGTCATCAAAATACACCAACAGATGATTTTGTAAAAACAGGCTCAGAATTGTTTGGTTTTAATGAAGACTTCAATGGAGAGAACCAAGAAGGAGTCGGTTATTACCAAACAACACAAAAAGATGGAAAGCGATGTAGTGCAGCTAAAGCTTATTTAGTTCCTGTTTTAGACAGAGAAAATTTGACTGTAATGACAGATACAAATGTGAATAAAATTATTTTTGAAAATAAAAAAGCAATCGGAGTAGAGTGTATTGATAAAGATGGTAGCTCAAAAATTATTAATGCCAATAAAGAAGTTATATTAAGCTCAGGTGCTTTTGGCTCACCGCAGATATTATTAAGGTCTGGAATTGGACCGTCTGAAGAAATATTAAAACATGGCATAGATCATATTCATGAATTGCCTGGAGTTGGTAAAAACCTTCAAGATCACATCGATTACTTATCAGTTCATAAATACAACTCAATAGAATTGATTGGGTTTTCTTTAAGATCCATATTCTATAAATTTCCTTTAGAGATTCTTAAATATATTTTCAAAAAAGTTGGGCTCTTTACATCGACTGTTGCTGAAGCAGGTGGGTTTATTAAATCAAGTGATGATAAAGAAATCCCAGATGTTCAATTGCATTTTGCTCCTGCAATGGTAGTGGACCATGGTCGAACTTCAGTTTGGGGTCACGGGCTTAGTTGCCATGTTTGTTTATTGAGGCCTAAATCAAGAGGTGAAGTAACGTTAAATTCAGCAGACCCTCAGGATGACCCTTTGATTGATCCAAAGTTTTTATCTCATCCTGATGATATTAAAGATTTAATTGCTGGTTATAAAAAAATGATGACTATTTTAAACAAAGATCCTGTGAGTAAATACACAAGCAAACATGTCCAAAGACCTGTTGATTTAAATGATGACAAAGACATCGAACAAGCAATAAGAGAAGACGCNGATACTGTTTATCATCCTGTAGGAACATGCAAGATGGGAAATGATGATANGGCAGTAGTGAATGATAATTTAAAAGTCCATGGTATCGAAGGCTTAAGAGTTGTAGATGCATCGATTATGCCTACACTTATTGGNGGAAATACCAATGCTCCTACNATTATGATTGGTGAAAAGGCTTCNGACATAATCATGAAAGACTGGTCGTAGACTTATGAAAAAATATCTTGTTGGNCTTNTTTTGATAAGTGCTTTAAATATCCCTTTGCTCGCAGAGGTCATTATTGANGTCAGAACTTTNGAAGAANACGAAAGTGGTCATNTAAAAGATTCATTAAATATAGAGTGGCAGCTTATNGANTCNATTGAAAATACANTCCCNAAAGATNCAAAANTNTATTTATATTGCAGAAGNGGCAATAGGTCTGGAAAAGCTACTAANATNTTAANCTCTTTGGGATACANTGANGTNACAAANCTTGGGAGTATTAANTCTGCNTCNGANTATNTAGGAATTGAAATTGTNAAAGAAAACTAATACATAGACGTGAAAAACTTTTTTAGTTTCTTATCAAGATTCTCAAACAAAAAAATTATNTGCTTTGATGGCGGTGGAGTNCGAACAATCGCCTCAATTGTTTTTTTAAAAAAACTTGAAGCTGAAAGCGGNAAAAGGGTTACTGANATTTTTGATATGTTTATTGGAACTAGTGCTGGTGCGTTTAATGCAGCTTGTTTTGCATATGGTGGTTTTTCTGCGGATAAAGTTAAAAGATATTGGTCAAAAAGNTATCTTGATAAAATAATGACATCTTCTTTTTTTTGGGATAAAGCAAGCTTATTTCAAGCACGACCAAGATATGAAAGCGAAGGCCGCATTGAAGTATTGAATGAAATTTTTGGTAAAAGCACATTAAAAGATTCTATAAAGCCTTTCCTNTCTCTTTCATATAACATTGANACAAGACANCATGNTATTCATGATTCTGTAAATACTCCCAATATTTCATTTNTAGATGCAGTAGCTGCTTCAAGCGCAGCTCCNATGTATTTNCCAACATATCAGATGAAGGATAAGTCATGGATGATAGATGGAAGCATTGTTACAAACAACCCCACATTAATAGGCTATCAATACGCAAAAAAAATTCTAGATAATGAGAACATAAAAATAATGAGTATTGGCTCNGGACATAACAAAAATAAAATTAACGGCGAAACCTCAACAAAATGGGGTGGAGTAGGATGGCTGCGTAATGACATAATGGGTATGATGCTGGATTCTGAAATTCATACTGAAATTTCAAAAGATATCTTTAGCGAAAACTATTTAAGAATAAATTCACCAATGGGTAAAGTTAACAAGTTTTTAGATGATGACTCTGANGAAAATTTAGAAAAAATTCATTTAATGGGCATGGAGTGGTGGTCAGAATTTGGTNATGAAGCAATAAAATTCGTCNACAATTAAATTTAAAACNACATAATATAAATATATAAAAACTTGACATATTTCGGTCAAAAAAGTCTAATAACTTCTTTCANAAATACAATTCAACCCAGGAGTTAACTGTGAACAAATATTTATTATCATTATTAATGATCTTACCTCTATCTACTTATGTTTTTTCTCAAGATTCAGAAGANAATCAAGATGAAGAAGTTGAAGAGGTNGTTGTAACTGGAATCAAGGCTAGTCTAATAGATGCAATTGACATAAAAAGACAAAATGTAGGAGTAACAGAAATTATTTCTGCTGAGGATGTTGGTAAATTTCCAGATGGAAATATTGCTGAAGCGCTTGCAAGAGTATCAGGTATAGCTATTGATAGAAGTAATATCGAAGGTAAACAAGTAACAGTTAGAGGAATGGGTGCTCAATACAATATGGTTACCTTGAATGGNAGACAAATGCCTGTTGCGCCTGGTAATTATGATGGCGGAAGAGCATATGATTTTGGCGCTATTTCATCGCATGGTATTGCAAGAGTAGAAGTNTATAAAACTCAGAACCCAGCATTGCCATCAGGTGGATTAGGAGCAACCATTAATATGGTAATTGCTAAGCCACTTGAGGCAGATAACGGAGGAGCTTTTTCTGCTTTATTAATGTCTGATTCAACAAATGTTAATGGAGATGACACAACACCTGAAATCGAATTTATAAATACATATTCAAGNAACTTCAATGGAATGGATTGGGGTATTTCAGTTTCTGGGTCTTATCACGATAGAAGCAATAGAGAAGAAGGCACTAATGAAATGAAATGGTTGAACAGTAATTTAAATACACCAACCTTTGGTCCTAACNTAACCGATAATAGCAATGGAGCAGTTAACTATAGACCACAATCATTTTTTGTAAGGTACAAAGATAATAATAGAAAAAGAAAGAACCTAGCTACTACATTCCAAGTCTCAAATGATAAAGTTACGGCGACTATAGATGCAATCTATTCTGGTATTGATTTTGATTCATCAGGAAATATGGCTGGCTCTGGTTTAGACATTGCTTATAGCGTCCCTTATGGAGCTGGAATAGGTATGGATAATGTGACCATTGATTCAAATGGTGTAGTTACTCAGATGGATATAGTTGGATCTGGAACAAATCTTACACAGTTCTTAACATGGGATGAAGAAAAAACTGCAAATAAATCATTAGGGTTAAATGTAGAGTTTCTTGTTTCAGATAAGCTAACTATAGACTTTGATTATCATAATTCATCTGCTCACTTTAAAGGCGGTAACAATGATATGGGTTTTGCTAATGGTTCATGGTCCGGATATGGTGATGGACAACCTTTTGACAACGGAAATCCATACAACCAATGGGCAGAATTAACTAATTTAACGTTTATAGCAAATAATAGTATTCCAGATTGGATTCCTACAACAAGCGTTGGATTTCAAGGTTTTGAAAGAACAGTCAGAGATCTTCTAGGGTCTGATATGTCATCAACGACTGCTCATCTTAGAAATAACAATCGAGAAAGTAATTTAAGTCAATATCAAATAAAGGGAAATTGGGAAAATCTTGATGGCGATATATCAGATAAACTAGTCTCTGTTGAATTTGGTATATCTTCCATGGATCAGAAGTTCGATAGNACNCTGAGATCTAATACCTTATTTGCGCCAATACAAGACGGGGCTGCTCCAGGAGCNTTNATATGGGGTCCAAATTTTTGGGATGATGANGCATTTACTCTNACTAGCCTTGCNGGNNTGTTAGGAGATTCATCAGATGGATTAAGTGTTCCATATTATATGCACATTGATTANGATGATGCTGTTGCCGGATATTCATCTGGTTACTGGACAAACTCACCAACATGGAATTGTTCTGAAGGATTCCCAAATTGTTACGGAGATCCTCAAGATATCGCTAGTGTAAAAGAACAGACAGATTCTGCTTTTGTGCAAGCTAATTTTGAAGGNGAATATAATGCAATGCCATGGAAATTGGTTACATCTGTTAGATATGAAGAGCTCACTTTAAATGCTCCACAAGACTATAAAGTTCCTACNGGTACTTTTATTGGTACCTATGGATGGGGTGATGGACCTTATTTTATTTTTGGACCTACATCAATAAATGGTGACATGCCNTTGNGNTCAGTNACAGGTTCNTTTGANTCNACNTCTGATATGGTATTACCAAGTATTGCATTTAGNATTGCACCTACTGAAGATACAGTAGTTAGATTTAGTGCAGGTAAAACTATAGCTAGAGCAGGCTTAGAAAACTTTTCACCAAACGTGGTTTTTCCTCAATTCTTAAATATGCAAAATCCTGTTCACACNAATACNTCAGGTAATCCAGCTTTGGAGCCATTAGTTAGTGACAACCTTGATTTAGCTTTTGAGTATTACTACGCAGAAGGAAGTTACGCNGCTNTTAATATNTTCCAAAAGAAATTAAAAGATTTTCCTGGCAATTCAACATCAAGAGTTACCTATGANGGTTTGTACGATGTTAGGTATGGCGTTAATGGACAAGGNCCAGCTGANACATCTACTGTGGTCTTTAACTATCCAAACAATGTAACAATAGANCAAACAACTTTTGGNAGCATGGATTGGTGGCAAACNTTNATGAAAATTTATNATGCNACNNTNCCTGGNNCNACTTGTNCNNTNGANCAANNNACTTGGNGCGACTANTTCTANTACAACAGCACAGAGTGTGTTCAAAGTAGTGCAGATATAAACCCGCTCATGCAATTTGATGTAAATAGACCAGAAAATATTTATTCTGGTACATTAGAAGGAGTTGAGATAGCACTTCAACATTTCTTTGTAGGAACCAACTTTGGTGTTATTTTTAACTATACTTTAATAGANGGTGATACCGAAGCAGANAGAAAAGCAGTAAGAAATGAATCTTTTGAGTTAGCTGGTTTTGGTGANTCAGGAAATCTTTCTGTGTTTTATGAAGATGATAAATTTTCTGCNAGATTNTCTAATAACTATAGAGCTGAAACATACGTAGGTTTTGATGAATACAATCCATTATGGGTTGAAGCAAGGTCACAAGTAGACTTCAATGCTTCATATTCTTTGAATGACAACGTAAGCATATTCTTAGANGGATTAAATATTACTGACTCAGAAGTAAGACTATATGCAAGATATGAAAATATGCTCTTTTTAGCTCAAAATCATGGNCCAGTTTATAAAGCAGGATTTAGAATTAAATTCTAATTTATTTATTTGNAAAAAAAATGAGGGCACATTGCCCTCTTTTTTTTTGTTCATATATAATTTCACTGTGTATAAATTTTTATATTTNTTTGTNTTATTTTTTGTAGTTTCCTGNGGNGGTGGAGGNGGAGGNAGTAGTGCACCTCCAGCTGCATTTGCAATAAATCTATCNTCAANCAGTTCAATATCNATAGATGAAGATTCTATTTANACAGGAAATGTAGTTGCAACTGCTAATCAGCCTGTAACACTTCAATANGCNCTNACTTCANCAACNACNAATGGANCNCTTAGCTTTCTCNGCAANTGGNGCNNTTACTTATACACCNAANAATAACTATAATGGTCANGATGANTTTTCTTACTCTGTAACTGCAGTTGAAAAAAGTGTAACTAGNAATAGCACGGTNACTATAACAATNAACCCTGTAAATGATGCNCCNTTTTTAACAATTACNTCNAAAGANANTCTNGATGAAAATAATNTATTNTTTGANCAAAGNCCNTCATTATCAATAACATATAGCGATATTGATAACACAAGTGACGAACTGACATTTAGCGCTAAAGTTAATAATATTTCTGTACCATCAACATTTACAGAAACAAGTGAAGGTATTGGAGATATTGTATTAGACCTTAGTTCGCTTGGTTCAGCAGGTTTCTTTGATGCTGAAATAATAGTGTCTGATGGTGATTTAACAGGTTCGGATTCATACTCAACATGGCATATATCTAATAAAACGGTTGTAACTATTAATCAGGATGATGATCCAGAAGATGGCTTTGACGGTGGGTCAAAAACTCCGAAAGATTATTATGTTTATTATCTAGTTGGAGATCCATCTTCTCGAGGACGTACCAAATATTTGTTTATTGGAGATTCATTAAATGGCGAATCAGACATTAATTTATATAGAAGAGCATTGATAGCATCTGTAAATAAGCTTAATTCATCAGATGCTACTGAATTTTTTAGTGATGATTATTTTACGGTAGTATCAGCAGAGCCCGTTAATCCTGATGGTACAAGCCCGGTCGGAATAAGAACTGGTTGTTATGATTTTGATGAAGATGTCTATTGTATAGGTGATATGGATACTGCGATATTTGATGTTTTACTTCCTGATAATGTTCTTGTATCAACTCTTACAAGAGTACAAGGTCGAGGAGTTAATCTTGGTAATAGAAATATCCAAAGAATCCTAGAGAGCGATCCTGAGAGAACAAGACATACTTTGATGCACGAATTAGGACATGCCCATGGATTTATGGGCGATGAATATAGAAGTGATGAAAGAGACTTAACTGATTCAGGTCGTAATGTAAATACCACAATAGAATCAAATGTTTCTGCTTTGAAATGGAATCACCACATACCTGATCAATTAAATGTCCTTGGTAAAGATATTCAGGTTTGTTACAACTATGGAGATGGATCAATTGCTGATAGAGATGACCTTGGAATAACTCCTGCTGATTGTGACTGCAACATTAATGAATGGAGATTAGTAATAGATGCTAATGGAAATGAATCTTACGATTTTGTAAGAAAAAATCCAGAATGCAGTGGCGTTGGATTATTTGAAGGAAATTATTATGGTTTATATGATAACTATAGACCAACATTTTGCTCTGTGATGGATGTATGCTCGAGTGCCGGCTATGGTCCTGTAAATGTCGAAGGATTTGCTGTTGGTTCAATACAAAATCAAGGCTTTTATAGAACTGATTCAGTAGGCTTTTCTAGAGATCAAACAACAAATAATGCTACTGGGTGGAGAATGGTTCTGGATGTTGAATATGACACGTCAAAAATTACATTGAAATGGTACGTTAATGGTGTTGAAGACACTTCTAAACAAAATCAAACAACTGTAACCTTTGAAAGACCAGCAGATAACGGAGTTGAGATATATACTGCAAAAGCTGTTGATTTAACTGGAACAATAATAGCTTCAGATGATGTTATTAACAATTCAGATTTCTATGAAGGAGCCTTCCAATCCTACTTCTATTGGTGTGAATATGATTCAAATAATAATTGCTCATGGTCATATGGACCAGACCCATCAACTTACAGCCGGTATGATTATGGATATATGAATGGTCCCTTAGGAGTAACATGGGGAATTAATTGGGAAAAATGGTAAAAAATATAAACACATTATTTATTTTGCTCATGAGTATTTCTATCTCTGCAAATATTCCAATAATCTCAAAAAAAGACTTTGAAGAAAGAGATAATGCAATATTTTCAGATGAAATAGCACAAATTTATAAACTATCCTCCAATAGATTTGGGATTTCAAAAATTAATTCATCTACTGGAAAACCTTCTAAGGTGATTGTTAGAAACATGAAATTATTAACCCCATCAGATGACTATGCCTTGCAAGTTCTTGATAGTGATAAAAATGAAATCTTTTTAATTGGATTAGGAAACCCATTTTATATTCATGCTCAACATATTGGATATGAAGAAAGTAATTTCTTTGGTGGTTATGTAGATGCTGAAATTCAAATCGCACTTCCTTTAAGTGCTGATGCTTCTTATTTTGTTCTTTTGTCTCAAGAAAATAAATTTTTAAAAAAAATTAGCGAAGTAAAAGTTAAGTAATATTTTCATAAATTTAACTGCTTGAAAGCTTAATATTTAAAGAGTATATTAAGTCCCCAATGCGGTACTAGCTCAGTTGGTAGAGCGTCTGCTTGCCAAGCAGAAGGCCGCCGGTTCGAGACCGGCGTACCGCACCAACTTATAATCAGAACTTATATATTTTTTATGCTTTAATACTAATTATGAAAAATATTCACCTTTTAATTTTTCTAATTATAATTTCTGCCTGCGGGGGAGGTGGTTCCTCTAATTCTCAAGAAACTGATTCAACAAATTTACCTAACATAAACTTAATTACAGAATCTTGTTCCCCAAGCTGGTGGAACTCAAGTTTAGATAAATGTGAATTGATTCATGATTCACTAGAAAGATATTATTATATCTACGTTCCGTCAAATATTGATATAAATAAAAGCATACCTTTACTCTTTGCTTTACATGGATATGGTTCAACAGCAAGAAATCATTTTAGCTACACAAATTATCAATCGTTAGCAGATGCAAACAATTTTGTAATTGTCTTTCCACAAGGGTATGCAATGAATACCGCATTAGCTAGCTCTTCATCTCATTGGAATGTAGGTGGCTGGACAATTGGAAGTAATGTTAATGATATAGATTTCATTGATAGCGTGATTGAATTGGTATCTAATAAAGTTCAAATTGATGAAACAAGAATTTATTCATCTGGAATGTCTAATGGTGGTTTTATGAGCTATCATCTCGCATGTAATTTAAGTACTAAAATTGCTGCAATTGCTTCAGTTACTGGTTCTATGACACCTGAAACTTACTCAAGCTGCAGTCCAAAACATTCTACTCCTATTCTTCAAATCCACGGACTTAGAGATGTAGTTGTTCCTTATAATGGATTGTCTTATATAGAGAGCATTCCCAAAGTTATGCAATATTGGTCTGAATATAATAGCTGTGATTTAGAACCAGAAATTTTAATAGTTGATAATTTTGATGATGACTATTCAATTAATTTTGAAACATATATGAATTGTTTAAATAATATCAATATAAAGTTAATCCTTCATAGCACCATGGGTCACACATGGCCAATGACAAACAATTACGGTCTAAGTGCCTCAAATGAAATTTGGGATTTTGTTTCACAATATGACATCTATGGAAAAATAAATTAGTTTCAAAATTTATACACTTTTGTTTCAAAAGAATGTGTATATAAATGTTATATTATCTTTTTTATAAGGGAGAAATTAAATGAAATATTTTTTAAGTTTAAGCTTGTTATTAAGTTTTAACATTATTGCTGACGAAAGTCCTGTCTATGAACCAAATGTTGCTGAGTACTACGTTAGTAGCTTTAAAGATGGCAAAGATATGGATGATATGATGAAGTGGGCTGAAAAGTGGAATATGTGGGCGGATAAAACTGACCATTTTGAAAATTATACAGCTGCAATGCTGGTGCCTTATTATCACAGTGGAGAACAACCTCATGATTTTGTTTGGGTGGGTATAAGCCCAGATTCAGAAGCTCACCATAAGGGAAATGATCACTGGTTTAATAATGGGACGAAACTTTTAGCTGAATTAAATAAAATTCTAGATCAAGGTAATCAAACTACTTATACATGGCAAAGAACTGTATCTGAAACACCAAGTGGTCAAAATGCTTATGTGGTTTATTCTGACTGTAAATTGGGCGAGGGCGTTACAGCTACTCAATTCTATGACGCTTATTATGCTTATGCAGTAGCTGCAAAAAAAATGGGTGATGTAGCTGGTAGAAAAATGATTTTCCCAAATATGGGAGTACCTTCAACATGGGATTACGATTTTGTTCAAGCGGTTTCAACTGAAACAATTGCAGATTATGGTAAGAATTGGACAAATTTCTGGAGTAATACTGATGATATGCCTGAACTAAAGGCTTTAAACGATTTAGGTGGCTCTTGTGAGAACGAAAGATCTTATGGAATTGTGCCAGTAAGAGGCTAATAAAATAATAGATTAAAAAAAGGGAGCTTTAGCTCCCTTTTTTTTATTAACTAAATGGGCATAATAGCTATGTGAATAATTATGAAAATTCTGTTGCTATTATTGGGGCAGGGATATCTGGTTTAGCCCTTGGAAGCTTTCTTAAAGAAAATAATTTTGCATGCGTGATTTTTGAAAGGTCCTCAAATATCAGTGAATATGGAGCTGGAATATCAATATCACCTAACGGTAAGGATGTATTAAAAAAATTAAACATTCTTGATGAATTAAAGACTATTTCAGGAAATTCTAAAAAGACCATTTTTTATTCAAATCTTAAAGAAATCACCTCTATCAATACTGATGTTATAACAACATCCAGAAAAAATTTATATGATCTTTTGCTTAAAAAGTATTCCTCTTTGGGTGGCGAAATTTTGTTTGACTACGAATTAAATGACATCGATATGGAAAATAAAAATATTTATTTCAAAAATGGTATTAATCATCATGTTAAGCATATCGCTGCATGTGATGGAATTAAATCAAAATGCAGGCAAATATGTTTCGGGTCTGAAATGCCTCAATATAGTGGTTATTCCGTTTGGAGAACAATATTAGATCAAAATCAAACCAATATTAATTTTTATCTTGGTTCTGGTTTTCATATCGTTTCTTATCCAATAAATAACAATAAAACTAGTTTTGTAGCTGCAGTAAAAACTAGAGAGAAAAATGAAGAATCGTGGATGCTTAGAGGAACATATTCTGACCTAAGCAAAGATATCCCAATTGAAATTCTTGATAACTTTGAAACACTTAAAAATAAAAAAGATATTTATAAATGGGGTATTTATACGAGATCTAAAATAAAATCTTTATATTCAACCAATCTTACTTTATTTGGCGATGCAGCTCATCCAATCACTCCATTTATTGGGCAGGGTGGATGCATGGCTCTTGAAGATGTATATGAATTTACTAAAGTTTTAAAATCCAATAATGGCCAATTTTTAAAAACACAAAAAGAGTATCAATCAAAAAGGCTTAAAAGGGTCAGATATATTAATAAAACCTCAATGAATCAAGGCAAGCTAAATCATACCAAGAATCCTTTTTTGGTATTTTTTAGAAATTTCTTAATGAAAAATACAAATATAATAATGCTTATGACAAAAAAGATATGGGAATATAGAATCTAAATTACTCTCAAAATATTAGTTGCATTTACTATTATTGGTTAATTTTATTAACTTGATATAATTTACAAATGAATATGTTCAAAAATCTCACTAAAATATTCAAATCTATAAATTCCAAAAACTTAGAAAAAGCAGGTCCAAATAATCTAAATATTTCTCCAAGCCTTATTGATTTTGTAGAAAATGAATTATTACCAGGTTTAAATATATCAAGTGAATATTTTTGGAAAACTTTTGAAAATATTCTAGAAAGTTTTACTCAAAGGAATATAGAGTTACTTGAAGAAAGAAAAAATATTCAAAAAAAATTAGATAATTGGTACATAGAGAATAAGGGCTCCTCCTTTGATTTAGATGCATATAAATCTTTTCTTGAAAAGATTGGTTATTTAAGCCCAAGAACAAATGATTTTTCTATTAAGACCTGGAATGTTGATCCAGAAATTAGAAAGATTGCTGGTCCCCAATTGGTTGTACCAGTTATGAATGCAAGATTTGCACTAAATGCAACAAATGCGCGATGGGGAAGTTTGTATGATGCTCTTTATGGAACTGATGTTATTAGCGAGTCAAATGGAGCAAAAAGAGAAGGCGGTTATAACCCAATAAGAGGAGACAAAGTCATTGCTTTTGCAAAGGAATTTTTAGACAACACAATCCCACTCCAGGTAGGTAGCTTTAAAGAAGTAATAAATTTTGAATTCATTGATAACGAGTTATTTTTTGTCCTTGATAGTGGAAAAAAAGTTAACTTAAAGGATAAAGAAAAATATATAGGTTATATGGATAAGGGAGAGGGGGCATATGGACTATTATTTAAGAATAATAATTTACATTTTGAGATTCAAGTTGATAAAAAACATCCAATTGGAGCAGAAGATTCAGCAGGTATTAAAGATATTCTCATGGAATCAGCAATTACAACAATTCAAGATTGTGAAGATTCAGTAGCTGCAGTAGACGACGAAGATAAAATAATTGTCTATCGTAATTGGCTCGGTTTGATGAAAGGTGATCTTGAGCGAACATTTGATAAAAATGGAAAGCGGCTTACTAGAAAGCTAAATCCAGATAGAAAATATCTGCTAAAAAATGGAAGAATGATTCTGCTTCCTGGCAGAAGTATGTTGCTTGTAAGAAATGTCGGACACTTAATGACGAATTCTGCCGTTAAAGATAAAAATGGCTATGAGGTTTTTGAAGGCATTATGGATGCGGTATTCACAATCTGTATTAGCATTCATGACTTGATTGGTAACGGTANATATAAAAATTCAAAAACAAAAAGTATCTACATTGTTAAACCAAAAATGCATGGACCTAAAGAAGTTAAATTTACTTGTGATTTGTTTGCTGCAATTGANGAAGCTTTTGATCTTCCTATAAATACAGTAAAAATTGGAATTATGGATGAAGAAAGGAGAACCACAGTAAATTTAAAAGAATGTATCGAAGTTGCAAAACACAGAGTTATTTTCATTAACACTGGTTTCTTAGATAGAACTGGTGATGAGATTCATACTAGTATGGAAGCTGGACCAATGGTTAGTAAGGCAAAAATGAAATCTGAAGCCTGGATAAATGCATATGAAAATTGGAATGTTGATATAGGCTTGAGTACGGGNTTTAAAGGTAATGCACAAATTGGGAAGGGTATGTGGGCTATGCCCGATGAAATGCTAGAAATGTATAAAACCAAAACTATTCATCCAAAATCAGGTGCTAATTGTGCATGGGTGCCTTCCCCAACAGCTGCAACTATTCATGCAATGCATTACCATCAAATATTTGTTCAATCAGAACAAGACAAAATTTTACTTAGGGATAAGGCTAGCCTTGATGACATCCTAAATATTCCATTAATCAAGGAAAACGAGATGCCTTCAGAGGAAGAAATTCAAGAAGAATTAGATAATAATGCTCAAGGAATTCTTGGCTATGTTGTTAGATGGGTTGATCAAGGTATTGGTTGCTCAAAAGTGTTAGATCTAAATGATGTTGGGCTTATGGAAGACAGAGCAACCTGCAGAATCTCTAGCCAACATATTTCTAACTGGCTTCATCATGGACTGTGTTCAGAAGAACAAGTTATTAATACTATGAAGAAGATGGCTGTGGTTGTAGATTTACAAAATAAAGATGATGTTAACTATAAGAAAATGTCGCCTGCATTTGACGGAATAGCTTTTAAGGCTGCCTGTGATTTGGCCATAAAAGGGAGGTCTCAACCCAGTGGCTACACTGAACCGATATTGCATGAAATGAGATTAAAAAGAAAATAGTATGTATAAGAAAGGTTATTGGGTTGTTCGTGCAAATATTTCTAATTCTGATAACTACTCAAAGTATATTGATTTAGCTACAAAAATAATAAGTAAATATGATGGTACCTTTTTGATAAGAGGAGGGGCTCAAAAAGAATTTGAAGAAACTGGCTTTGAAAGAACCGTTGTTGTGGAATTTAAATCACATAAAGATGCAATTGAATGCTACAAATCTGAGGACTATCAATTAGCTCTTAAATATGTCGAAGGTTCAGCAACTAGATATGTTTCTATTGTTGAGGGTGTTTAGATTTTTTGATTTTCAGTTTCGTCTCGATGTTTTTTTAAATATTTCATAAATGGTGTCCCCCCAGTACCTCTAACGACTGAACCCCCAGTACCAACATCACTTTTAACTTGAGCTTGTTTATGAATATACGTTGCTGCATATTCTAGATGCTGAGCTCTAAATTTTCTGATTTCTTCAACACAATGATTATATTCTTTTGTTAACATCTTCGATTTAAGGATTATCTCTTTCGCTTGTGATTTATTTTCCACTCTTTCAATCATTTTTCTATGTTTAGGTGGCATGTAGTCTCTCATCTCATTTAAATAATGTTTAAGATTGTCATTTGTATGACCTATACCTAAAGCACCATCTAGGAAAGGAATAATACTGCTTTGAGCTCCTGTTTCACCCCTAAAAAATTGAGGCTTATTGTTGTATTGATTTTCATAGATAAGTCCCTTTTTTAAGTCAGGATTATCCTTTGTGCCAAAAATATATGGCCTTACTCTATGATAGTAAACATAAGGATCACACTTTTGAGGCATCTTTGAAAAAATATGATTTACTTTCTTAAGAGATTTACGAATCTGTTTAAGTTGACTTAAAAAATCCTTTATAGAACTATTTTCATTCAAATCTGAGATTTTATAGGCAGCATCAATTGCTTCACTGGCTGCGTCTTCAATACATACATGAATTGTGACGAACCAGTCCTCATCCACACCGCCCAAGAAATTATTAATTAAAGCGACATTATTTAATGATATCGGTTCATTTCTATCAATCTTGTACCAATTATCAAGACAATAACTCGCGTAACTAAGAATAGGAGGTCTTCCTAGATAGTTTGCTAATTTGACCCAAGGTTCTGCAATTACTTCTGGAAGAATAGGTTGGGGTTTGTTGCCACCCCATATGTATGCATGTGCAATAAAGCTAAGATGTGACATCGCTAAATTAATTTCTTGTTTATTTTCTGCTTTAAGGATCTTGTCTACTGAAAAACTTTTTTTGTTCAATAAATCTATGGTGCTTTGAACTTTATTTGTTAATAATAATTTTGGCAGACTTGAAGCTATATTTTCTATAAGTGTTAGTGACTTAGAGACCGTTTTATAGGACTTCAATGGATTTTTTTTAGGTAAAAAAGTATGCATAATGTAACAATATTAAACTTATAGAGTAGAAAAAACATCATTTTTATTTCTAATGTAAAAAAAGTTTATTTTTTTTCTATAAAAGTGTTGACAAGTATTCTAATTGGAGTAATATTAACAATACCAACAGCAACCGACTAGTGACCAACTGCAGACGGGAGACCTAGAGAGAAGCTGAAGGAAGAGACCGAAGGGTGAAAGCATTTACAAGAGTGCGCGATAAAAAAGAGCTTGTAAATCCACCAAGAATTCAAGAGAAAGNATTCNAGGAGCTAAAGAAAATCTCACTTTAGACCCCGGAGGAACTCGAACTAAGAAAACAGAGCTAGACTCTGTTTTTTTTTGCCTTAAATAAAATAATACCTTGGTTAATTTTTGCTTGATATATGCAGTACATATATTATTCTTCGCATATGCACACAAGAACTAAGATAATCTGTACTATTGGACCCTCCACAGATTCATATAAGACTATAGAAAAGCTTGCATTAGCAGGCATGAATGTTGCTCGAATAAATATGTCACATGCAGATCGTAAATCAGCAAAAAAAATTATCTCGAATGTAAATAAATTCAATAATAATAATGATTATAAGATTGCTATCTTATTAGATACACAAGGTCCTGAAATTAGAACTGGTGACAGAGAGCTTCCAATAGATCTTAAATTAGGGGATATGGTCTCTCTTACTGTAAGAGATGAAGTTGATGTGGAGATATCCTCAATCAAAATAAATTACAAAGATCTTATTAAAAGTGTAAAAAAAGGATCAAGAGTATCAGTTGATAATGGACTAATTAACTTTGAAGTTATATCAAAAGATCATGAAACTTTACAATGCAAGGTTCTTGATGGTGGCAAACTAGGTTCCAAAAGACATGTTAATTTACCCGGCGTAAGAATTAATCTCCCATCAATAACTGATAAAGATAAAGATGATATTAAATTTGGTATCGATCAAAAGGTTGATTTTATTGCTTTATCCTTTGTAAGAAATGCTAAAGATATAGCTGAGCTTAATAAAATTTTAATCGACCAAAAATCCTCAATTAAAGTTATATCAAAAATAGAAAATTATGAAGGTCTTGATAACATTGATGAGATCTGTATATCTAGCTGGGGTGTGATGGTGGCAAGAGGAGATTTAGGTATTGAAACAAGCCTAACAAATCTTCCAAATATACAAAGGAAAATTATGCATTCATGTGCGAAACATGGAAAACGCTCAATAGTAGCAACTCATCTTTTAGAGTCAATGATTGTAAATCCTACACCAACTAGAGCAGAGGTAACTGATATCGCTAACGCTATATATGAAGGTACAGATGCTGTAATGCTTTCAGGTGAGACGAGCATAGGCAAGTATCCAATAGAATGTATAAAATTTGTTAAGAATATTGCCGAAGAAACTGAAAAATTTAAGACCTTAGGATATGAAAAAAATCTAATTTTAGATAGTGATTGGGAATTTATAGGCCAAACTGCAAAAAATTTAGCTGAATCAATAAATGCTAATGGGATAATTGCAATAACAAGAACCGGTGCAACTGCTTCATACATTGCAAGTGCAAAACCTAATGGCATACCTATTTTTACATTTACAAATAATGAAGTAACTCACAGACAATTAAATCTTGTTGGCTCAACAGTTGGATACTTTCTTGCTGATATATCCAATCATGAAAAAACAATCTTAGAATGTAAAAAAATTCTAAAAAAACAATTTAGTAATGATAAGAAATTAAAATTTATTATGGTGTCAGGAATTTTTTCTGAGAAACACTCTGATGCGATTCAAATAATTAATTTTTAATAAAAATTAAAGATATAATAATATCTATCTATAATTATGAGCACTAAAGATCTCGACCCAATAGAAACTTCTGAATGGCTTGAAGCCATCAATAGTGTTATAGAGGAAGAGGGTATCGAGAGAGCATCATTTCTTTTATCTAAACTAGCAAAAAAGTTAAATCAAGAGGGTGCAATCCCTTCATACAATTTAACAACACCATTTAAAAATTCTATTTCTGTGAAAGATGAAGCAAGCATGCCAGGCGATCTTTTTATGGAAAGAAAGATCAGATCATTAATAAGATGGAATGCCTTGGTTATGGTCCTTAAAGCTAATATGAATGATGATGAATTGGGTGGACATATTTCTACATTTTCTTCAGCTGCCACCTTGTATGATATTGGATTCAATTATTTTTTTAGAGGCTCTAATAGGCAGCTTGAGGATATGGTTTATTATCAAGGACATTGTTCACCTGGTATTTATGCTAGAAGTTTTTTAGAGGGATACCTAAATGAAGAAGATTTAGATAACTTCAGAAGAGAAGTAAAAAAACCTGGATTGTCATCATATCCCCATCCATGGTTGATGCCTGAATATTGGCAATTTCCAGTAGTTTCGATGGGATTAGGTCCAATACTTGGCATATATCAGGCACATGTAATGAGATATTTATCATCTAGAGGCTTGGTACCAAGAAATGATAGAAAAGTCTGGGTTTTTTGTGGCGATGGAGAAATGGATGAGCCCGAATCAAAAGGAGCTATTGGTCTTGCAGGAAGAGAACAACTAGAGAACTTAATTTTTGTAGTCAATTGTAACCTTCAAAGACTTGATGGACCGGTTAGAGGTAATGGAAAGATTATTCAAGAATTAGAAGGTGCCTTTCGTGGTGAGGGTTGGAATGTCATCAAGGTTGTATGGGGTAGGTTTTGGGATCCAATAATGGCAAAAGATACTGAAGGTAAACTTCAAGATTTAATGGATGTTGTTGTGGACGGAGAATTGCAAAACTTTAAAGCGAAAGGTGGCGCATACACAAGAGAGAACTTTTTTGCAAAAGATCCTTCTGTACTAGAAATGGTAAAAGATCTAACAGATGATGATATATACAAACTTAATAGAGGCGGGCATGACCCATACAAAGTTTATGCAGCATATCATAAAGCAATAAATTCAGAAGGTGCTCCAACTGTTATTCTCGCTCTTACGACCAAGGGTTATGGAACAGGTTCAAGAGAAGCAGATAACACAACTCATCAAGTTAAAAAACTATCAATGGATAATATTAAATCGTTTAGAGATAAATTTAATATACCTGTTGCTGATTCAGAAATTGAAAAATTACCTTACGTTAGACCTCCTGAGGATTCACCAGAAATACAATACCTTAAAAAAACTAGGGAAAATCTTGGTGGATTTATCCCAAGAAGAAGAACTACGTCAGAAGTTCTAAGAATGCCAGATAATAAAATTTTTGAAAAACTATATGAATCTAGCGGTGATAGAAAAATTTCAACCACAATGGCAATTGTTCGAATAATTACGGATCTTTTAAAGGATAGTGGCGTTGGGGAACGAATTGTTCCAATTGTTCCAGATGAAGCCAGAACTTTTGGTATGGAGGCTTTGTTTAGACAGGTTGGAATCTATTCATCTGCTGGTCAAAAATATGAACCGGAAGATGCAGATAAAGTGATGTGGTACAAAGAATCAAAAGAAGGAGTTATGCTCGAGGAGGGTATAACAGAAGCAGGAGCATTTAGTGCTTGGACAGCACTAGCAACTGCATATTCTAATTATGACTTTCCCATGATTCCTTTCTATCTTTTTTATTCAATGTTTGGATTCCAAAGGGTTCATGATCTTTCATGGGCTGCTGGAGATGCTCAAGCAAAAGGTTTTTTAATTGGTGCTACCTCTGGGAGAACGACTCTTAATGGTGAAGGGTTACAACACCAAGATGGTCATAGTCATATACTTTCATCAACAATTCCAAACTGCCTCTCTTATGATCCTACATATGCGTATGAAGTTGCTGTGATAGTTAAGGATGGAATTAAAAAGATGTACGTAGATCAAGAAAATTATTTTTATTACATAACAACTATAAATGAAAATTATTCTCATCCTAAAATACCAGATGGAAGTGAAGAGGGAATAATTAAAGGAATGTATAAGTTGATAGAGGAAGATAATGCTGACATTAGATTAATAGGATCAGGTGCAATTTTAAGAGAGGCTATTAAAGCCAGAGAAACACTAAAAAAATACAAAATAACTGCGGAAGTGTGGAGCGTAACAAGTTTTAATTTACTTCGAAAAAATGGGATGGAAGTTGAAAGAAAGAATCATCTAAACCCGGACAAAGATTCTGAGCTTTCATATGTTGAACAATGTTTTTCTGATAAGGATATTCCAGTAATTGCAGCTACAGATTATATGAGATCTTATTCAGAACAAATAAGACCATATATCAAATCCTCATATCATACTCTTGGAACTGATGGATATGGCAGAAGTGATTCAAGAGAAACCCTAAGAGATTTTTTTGAAATTGATTCATCAAATATTTCAAGGTCTGCAATTTATGCTTTGTATAAGAAAAATCATATCTCTAAAGAACAAATTATAGATTTTTATAAAGATTTAGAGGTTGACTCAGATAAACCAAATCCTTGGGAAGTTTAATGCCAGAAGTAAAAACCATTAACTTACCTGACTTTGGTGACTTTGATGAGGTTGAAGTAATAGAAATATGTGTAAAGACTGGTCAGAAAGTTAATTCTGAGGAACCAATATTGGTTCTTGAAACAGATAAGGCAGCAATGGAAATTCCTTCATCAGTTGATGGAACTGTGAAAGAGGTCTTATTAAACACTGGAGATAAGGTTGCAATTGGAATGCCTTTTCTTGATATTGAGCTTGCCGATGAAATTGATGAGCCGGTTACAACAAAACAACCAATTGAAGAAAATGATAATAAAGAAACAAAAATAGATGAAGTTAAGGCAGTTGATGAAAATGCAACAAAAATAAATTCCAGCAATGTTACTCAAACGAATACTCAATTAAATAATCATAGGTCAAGCAAGGTTCATTCAGGACCAGCAACCAGAAAACTTGCAAGAGAATTTGGAATTGATTTATCAAAAGTAAAAGGGTCAGGCCCAAAAAACAGAATTCTTAAAGAAGATCTTCATGAGTATGTTAAAAATATTCTTTCATTTTCTGATCATTCAGGTTTTAAAAATACTCAGCCTGCTATTGATTTTGCAAAATGGGGAGATATCACAAAAGAAGAGCTAACGAAATTTCAAAAAACTTCAGTAAGCAACTTACATTCTTCATGGATTAATATTCCACATGTCACTCAACATGATGATGCAAATATTACGAATCTTTTAAAACTAAGAAATAAATTAAATAAGAAAAATAAATGCAAAATCTCACCACTAGCATATGTAATCAAATCAACTGCAGAGGTGTTAATAGATTATAGAGATATGAATTCTTCATTATCTAGTGATTTAAATTCTATTATCTATAAGGACTATATAAACATTGGAATTGCTATAGATACTTCATATGGCTTAATTGTGCCAAACATTAAAAATGCTAATAAAAAATCTATATTTGAAATCTCTGAAGAGGTAAAAGAGCTTGCTAGTCTAGCTAATAAAAGAAGACTTAAAAATGATCAGCTTGTTGGTGCAACATTTACTATTTCATCTTTAAGCGGTATTGGAGGTAAGTATTTTACTCCTATAATAAATCCTCCAGAAGTTGGGATACTGGGATTGTCCAAAACTTATGATTCGCTCCAATTAGATAACTTAAAATTACAAACCACAAATCAATTACCTCTCTCATTATCTTATGATCATCGAGTGATAAATGGAGTCTACGCTATTAAGTTTTTAAACGAACTTAATAAGCAGTTAAATGATATAAATTTTTTAGAAAGCTCATTCAAATAATTGTTACAATAGCGTCTTAATTTCAAGCTATAAGGAAAAAATGTTTAACGCGTTAGATTGGTGGATAGTTGGGCTTTATTGTGTAGGAATAATATCACTTGCTACATATGTCTCAAGAAATAATACTGGTTCGGAGAGAACTGCAGAGGATTACTTCCTTGCTGGAAGAACATTGCCTTGGTGGGCAATAGGCGCTTCATTAATTGCAGCAAATATATCTGCTGAACAAATTATTGGGATGTCTGGACAGGGCTTTGTCGTAGGTATGGCTATTGCAGTTTGGGAACTAACCGCTGCAATTGCTCTAATAGTAATGGCAAAATATTTTTTGCCAATATTTTTGGAAAAGAAAATTTATACCATGCCTCAATTCCTAGAACAGCGGTTCAATAAAAATGTTAGCCTTGTTTTATCTTTTTTTTGGCTAGTTGTTTACATATTTATTAATCTAACTTCAGTCTTGTGGCTCGGATCTTTGGCTATAAATGCACTTACTGGGCTTGATCTTGTATATGGCTTGGTTGTTTTGGCCATATTTTCATTAGCTTATTCTCTATTTGGTGGTTTAAAAGCAGTTGCTATGACAGATGTTGTTCAAGTAGTGCTTTTAATATTTGGAGGATTAGCTGTTTCTTTTATTGCACTTAATACAATCTCAGATTCTTCTGGTGTTATGAACGGCATGAAAATTGTTTTCAATGAAATGCCTGAAAAATTTGACATGATACTCTCTGCAGATAATCCGTCTTATAAAAATTTACCTGGTATATGGATTTTGCTTGGATTAGGTGTATGGATTGGTCATTTCTTTTATTGGGGTTTCAATCAGTACATCACGCAACGTGCCTTGGGAGCTAAATCTATAAAAGAGGCACAAAAGGGTGTCATGTTTGCTGCTTATCTGAAATTATTAATGCCAGTTGTTATTGTGCTTCCTGGTATATGTGCTGCAGTTCTATTTCCAGTTTTAGAAAAGTCTGATCAGGCATATCCCACTATGATGTCACTGCTTCCAAACGGTTTATTGGGACTTACATTTGCAGCTTTAATTGCAGCTATTGTTTCTTCACTTGCTTCAATGAGCAATAGCATAAGCACCATATTCACTATGGATATTTATAGATATTTCAAAGGAAACGATTTAGAGCAGGCGCATTTAATTAGCGTGGGAAGATGGACAGTGATTATTTCAGTAGCCATTGCAACATTGATTGCTAAACCATTATTAGGAAGTTTTGATTCTATTTTTCAATATATTCAGAATTTCACAGGCTATTTTTCACCAGGTATAGTTGTAATATTCCTTGTTGCTCTCTTTTGGAAAAAGGCAACTTCTTCATCGGTTATTGTTGCAGCTTTAATATCACTATTTGCTTCAATTTTGATAAGTGGAAGTTTCCCTGAGCTTCCATTCATTCATAGAATGACAATCGTGTTTATGTTATCTGCAATTGGTTGTTGGGCTGTTGTATATTTTCAAGGATATAAAGATCAGGATAAAGCTATTGATTTAACAAATATCAATTTCTCTACAACAAGAGCATTTAATATTAATACTTGTATCATTGTGATTGCTCTAGCAATGATTTACATAACATTAGCATAGAAAAATGAAGAAATTTTTACTTCTAGTTACTTTTAGTTCTTTTATTTCTGCTCAAGTTGATTGGTCTGATACAAACCAATGCTCACTTCCAGATAATAGCGAATTTATTGAAGTTATCTTAAACAATATGTCATTGGAACAAAAAGTTGGGCAAATAATTATGCCTGAAATAAATAGTGTTACGCCAGCTGATGCCGAAAAATATTTTTTTGGTACTATCTTAAATGGCGGTGGTGGGTTTCCAAATCAAAATAAAAATAGCTCAATACAGGACTGGAAAGACCTTAGTAAAGAGTACTATGAAGCATCACCAATGGTAAATGGGACTAAAGTACCTATTTTGTGGGGAACTGATGCTGTTCATGGGCATAACAACGTTATTGGTGCGACTATCTTTCCTCACAATATTGCTCTTGGAGCAACTAGAAACCCAGCATTAATTAAAAAAATAGGCTCAGCTGTTGCAAAAGAAGTTGCATCTACNGGNATCGTATGGACTTTTGCTCCAACGATAGCAGTACCTCAAAATGATTTATGGGGGCGGACTTATGAAGGTTATTCGGAAGATCCAAAGTTAGTAGCAGAATTAGGTAAAAGTTTTATTATAGGTTTACAAGGAGAAGGAGCCTCATTTCTTAGCAATGAAAAAGTTCTAGCCACTGCCAAACATTTTTTAGGAGATGGCGGAACTGACAAAGGAATTGATCAAGGCAACACAATTATTGATGAAATTTCTCTAAAAGAAATTCATGGATATCCATACTATGCAGCAATTGATTCTTGTGCAATTTCAATAATGGCAAGTTTTAATTCTTGGAATGGTCTTAAAAGCCATGGTAATNAATATCTTTTAACNNATATTCTTAAGTCTCAAATGGAATTTANTGGCTTTNTAGTTGGTGACTGGAATGGTCATGGACAAATTCCAGGATGCGAGGATGCAAATTGTCCAGANGCATTNAATTCTGGTGTTGATGTTTTTATGGTNCCAACTGAATGGGAGCCGCTATATTGGAATACTNTAGCTCAAGTAAAAGATGGCACTATTTCTANAGATAGATTAGACGATGCAGTGAGAAGAATATTANAAACAAANGCTTATCTTGGTTTATTTGANGGAAGAGTACCCCATGAATTTNNTAAAAACTATATTGGAATAGATGANCANNNAAAGATAGCCAGACAATCTGTNAGAGAGTCATTAGTTTTATTAAAGAATNAAAATTCAACNTTACCANTAAANCCGAGAAAAAAATTTCTTATCNTNGGCGANCANTCAAANNTTATTGANAATCANATGGGGGGCTGGNCAGTTACATGGCAAGGTAAGAGTTGGGAAGGTACAAATATTTCTAATGAAGACTTCCCAAATACAAAAAGTATTTTTGAATCNTTNTCCGATAAAATAATTTCTTCTGGAGGCGATGTCGAATTCTCTAACGACGGAACTTTTAATGAAGTTCCAGACTATGTAATTATGGTTTATGGTGAAACTCCATATGCTGAGGGCTTTGGCGATATTAAGGACTTAAATTTTAGTAAAAATAACGCTAAATTGCTTGAAGCCATGGAGTCCTTATCTAATAAAAATATCAGCATTATTTCCTTATTCCTTTCAGGTAGACCTATGATAGTCAATAGCGAATTAGATTATTCAGATGCTTTTGTAAGTATTTGGCTGCCGGGAACAGCGGTTGAAGGAATTAATGATGTCATTTTCACCAAAGAGGATAATTCAATAAATTTTGATTTTAAAGGAAAGCTACCATTTTCATGGCCAAGTGAAGTTTCTATTAATCCTTTAAATTTCTATCAAAATAATTACCTACCTCTTTATGAATATGGATATGGTTTAACCTATCAAGACTAATTAATGGATAAGTTATTGTTGATTGATATAGGAGGTACGCATATTCGCCATGCTGTTGCTTCTGCAGACTCAAATGAAATAACAAATATCAATAAAGAATTATTTAGTACCAGCAACTTTGAAAACATTGTTCAAGAACTCATTCAAAGAAATAATATCGACATCTTAATTATCTCAGCAGCAGGGCCTAAGATAAAGAATACAATATCTATGACCAATAGAAACTATGTTTTTGATTCCGCTGAATTAAAAGATAAATTGAATCTAAAAGAATGCTACCTTCTTAATGATTGGGAGGCTATTGCACATAGTTATGACTATGTTAGTGAAGATATTAAGACTATTAAAGATGGGAGGCCTTTTAATAATAATACACTTTTCTTAGGTCCTGGGACTGGGTTAGGAGCTGCTATTGCAGTTGGAAATGAGGTCGTTATACCTACTGAAATTGGAAATACAAATAACTCAATCAAATCATTTAACTCACATTTTAATTTCACTATTAATGATGAATTAACATTAGAAAATATTATTTCCGGCACAGGTATCTCATATCTTTATAAACAGAAAACTGGAACTCAAATACCAGCAGAAGATATCTTTAAGAAATTTTTAGCTAAGGATAATGATGCAGAAGAAATTATTAATGGTTTTATAAAGTGTCTAGCCCAAACATTATCAGATCTATCTTTAATATTTATTCCAGGAAATGGCATCCTACTTGCAGGAAGCTTAATGCGGTCTCTATATCCATATATGATTTCTGATGAATTTAAAAATAATTTTCTNGGAACCAAAAAAGGAATTCATAAAGATATTCTCGAAATGATTTCAATTGGAGTAATCACTAAAGAGAAAACTCCTCTTTATGGTAATCTAGGTTTTTATAAAAAGTTAATTTAAATGTAAAATTATGNTGTTTCTTTGTGTATAATCNCCANCAATTATGGCAGATAAAAAACAAACAAAAGTATANTTAATACCTGAAGGCGAGACTAGAGATAGNCANACCTATCATTACACAGCNATTAAGACAAGAAAGTTTACTTTAGAAAATAAAAAAATGAGGTTAAAGAAATTTAACCCAGTNAAAAGAGTTCACGAGTGGTTTGTTGAAGCTAAACTCCCTCCGCATAATTAATCATTTTTTGTTAATCTAAGCTCAGTAGAGGAGATATCGTCTCTAAAGCTGTCTTCTCCAAANCCAGTGCACCTGTCTTTAATAATCTCTGGAATTTTTATTTGATTAAGCGATACGAATTTCTTACCAACCTTTCTTCCAAAAACTAGAAAATTTATATTGTGATCATTGAATCTTTGAATATGTTCCATCATATCCTTATAGCTCTTATAAAATTTTTCATCAAAAACCCTCATAAGAGTATCAGCTCCTATAATAAATACTGAATTAGGAAACATTTCTGCTTTTTCACTAAATCTTCCTGCTGATGTAAGCATCCAGCTTTCATCGTTCTGAAATTGATCNATCGTTCGTTTAATTTCAACATATGTAAGAGGGGGTTTATCAGCGTTTTTAGCGCATATTTCAAATGTTGTATGCATACCTGTTTTCCTTTCTGCAAGCTCTTTCATCTTTATATGACCTTCATGGAGAGGATTAAAGGACCCTGGAAATATAAGCTCGGGGTTGCTTTTATTATTCGAAATGAAACCTACTTTGTTATTAAATAATTTTTTCCATGGCTTTTCTGCAATTATTTTTTCAATATTAATGTCTTCAGCTTGGTCAGGCAGCGGATATTCTAAGCCACAAGACTCAGCTAAAAGACTGATTGCACAAGCTGTAATTAGTTCCTCCTCTTCNTTTCTAGATCGTTTACCTTTTTCTAAAAAACATTCTAAATAAGTAGTGTAATCATTTGCTTGAATGACAATAAAGAATTTATGATCGCCTTTCTTTTCGTAAGTTGTTGCAAGATTTGCAGTTATTGAAAGACCAAGCAGGTACTTTGATTTAGTTTGAGTATCAATTTCTTTAGACTTTTTATATGCATTAGCCCCCATACTAAGGCAGGTATCTAAAGAACAATAATGNTCAGGCTTTCTATTTAAAAATTTATCCATAGAATCTTTAGAATATGGAATATAGGATTCAAGAATCGTATTACTTGCNCCAGGAACTTCTAATAATGAAGATATAGCNTTAGTGCCACCGCCACTAGATACAAAAGTTATCTTAAAAGGCGAGTCATGNATTTTCTTTACAATGTCAGTGTATTTATTCAATTTATGAGTAACATTTAATATTATATTTTAACCTAATAATTGGATTTCATTGTTAGAATGAAAAGAATGCATATTAAAAAATTATATCTTTTTTGTATAGTTTCTTTTCTTTCAATATATTTGGAATCTTCTACTATTGAAAGAGTTACATATTCAGCATGGAATAAAGCTGATGTTGAGCTGCTATATGTTTTACCTTCAGAAATAAATAATGATACAAAAGTTTTATTTATTATTCATGGAGGTTCAAGAAATGCTGATAAATATCTTTCATTATGGCTGGATGATGCAAAAAATAAGAATGTTATTTTAGTAGCACCTCACTTTAAGAAAGAAGAACATCCATATTATCAAACCTTAGGCATGTCTACTTTCTCAGGAAAATCTATTAACAACAAAGAAAGCTGGTTAAAAGATTCAATTNCACGTTTTTATGCATTNTTTAAGAATAAATATAACTTATCTTCAGATAATTATCTTATCTATGGATTTTCAGGAGGATCTCAATTTGTTCATAGATATTTAATGTATGGATCTGATCGTGGTATTGAGAAAGCTGCTATTGGGAGTGCAGGTTGGTATACGTTTATTCAAAATAAACCATATCCTTACGGTATTAAAAATAAGCCTCTTGAACCTGGAAGAGTAGAGTGGCTGATGTCATCAGAAGTNTTATTTCTTTTGGGCGATAAAGATAATGACCCAAATCATTCNTCTTTAAACAATAGCAAAGGCGCCATTTTACAAGGTTCAAATAGATTCGACAGAGGCAATAATTATTTTAATCANTTAATTAAAATTGGTAATGAATTNCAAANNCCTCTTAGATGGAGGTATTCAGTTATTAAAGATGTCGACCATGANACCAAAAAGATGACAAAGCCTGCTATTGAATTTCTTTTAAAAGATTTAGAGTATAAGAATTAGAGAGTATTGGTCTCTATGAATTTGTTAGCTTTTTTAAAAATTAATTTCTTTTTATCAGCATCCATTTTATTTAATGATCTTGTCATGACAGCTAAACGAGGGTTTGATTCAAAAAATTTAATATTTCTTTCAACAAATCTCCAATAAAGACCATCAACAACATCACACCAATCTCCTTTTGAATAATTTGACATTCTTAACATGTAACTAGAAGCACATATATAAGGTTTGGTTGAAAAGATTCCACCATCTGCATAAGACCCCATACCATAAACATTGGGCACCATAACCCAATCGTATGAATCAATATACATTTCCATAAACCATCTATACATTTCATTTGGATTGACTCCGGTTAGGTTCATTAGATTTGCAATAATCATCAATCTATTAATATGATGCGTATAAGAATATTCTTTAGATTCTTTAATCGCATCGTCAAGAGGGGGTATGCCAGTATTACCGGTGTACCAATTCTCGTTTAATTTCTTTTTATGAGACCAATAATTCAGATTTTTATATTGAGGCATATTTTCCCAATAAACACCTCTAATAAATTCTCTCCAGCCNATTATTTGTCTAATAAAACCTTCTACTGAGTTAATAGGAATATTTGCATCNNCATCATCGTATTTTGCTATAGCTTTTTCTATGCATAGATTAGGGTCCAATAAACCACAGTTAAGATATGGAGATAATAATGAATGAAACATAAATGTATCGTCTTTATTGATTGCATCTTGGAAGCTTCCGTAGTTCTCAAAATATCTNTCAATAAAATCATCTAAGAGTTTTTCTGCGTCTTTGTGAGTAGTTGCCCAGTTAAAATTTTCAAGGGTACCAGTTGAATTAGGATAACATTCTTCCACATCAATCATGACATCAAATACTATTTTATCTGGCTTTATAGTTAACCGTTTTGGTATGTTAGATTTAAGCTTAGACATCCCCATTCTATTGTCTTTATCGAAGTTCCATTTATCACCTATGGGCTTATTTTCNGTTGTCATAAATATTTTGTATTTTTTTCTTAACCANCTGTAATAATATTCCTGAATTCTTGTTTTTTTATCTGATGACCAATCTATNAAATCATCAAAACTCGATATAAATTTTGTATCTGAAAGAACCTCAAGCTCTATCCCAGAGGATTGGCAAAAAAACATAAGATCTTTATTAGTTTTATAGTCTGACGGTTTAGATATTACTATTTTTTTAAAANCATAATCTTCAATNATGCTCTTTAAGTATGAAGTGAGAGTTAATCTATAGTTCTTTGAAATCTTTTTATAAATAATATTCTTATGATTTTGTTTTGCTGCTATTTTTCTAGTTGAACTCAAAAGTAAAACTATTTTTTGTTTATGGTGATTAATTTCATGAAATGTATCCATGGGCTCATAGAATAATAAGAAATCATCCTTATTAAGGTTTTTATAAACTGGATTATTTGTTGAGAGTTGATCTGGTAGTATTATTCTTAAAACTTTCATAAGGTTTGCTTGAAAGGCTTATTTTAAAGCATTTTTTTACAATAAGCTTGACATTATCGTGACATAAATGTCACAATTGTNACAATTATGTCACAAATAGACATACACAGCATTTATGAATATATTTAAAACAAATTGGTCTCGTTTCCATATATTTATGAAATCAGGAAGAATTAATAAGGTATGGAATTTACTAGCTAAGTAAATTAACGATAAACCAACAAACTTTAAAAACCCAAAATTATTTTTTGGGTTTTTTTATTTATATGGTTTTTAATTTATTAAGTTTATCTATAATTTAGACATGCATTTTTCTTTNAAAAGCTTTTTAATAATAATTTTTATTTTTTCTTGTTCCTCTGAAGTTGATAAAGGGATTGAGGCAAACCTACTAATATCTCCTGACTATAATTTTTCTATTGAGTTTTTTGAATGTAATCTAAATGNGGGATATACATTATTAAACCTAGAATCATTTCTTTCTGATTTAACAAGANATGAGAAAAGNAAAAATAATGATGTTTATGATTTAGAAGTTTTTTTTCCTAAATCGAATTATGTNAATGAATTCATACTTAATTTAAAAACATATAGAAATGACAATACCTACAATAATTTTATAAATGAACTAAGCGCTAAAGGCTTTGATGAAATTGCCAGATGCAAGTTTGATAANAATAATTATCAAGGCAAATTANTAATTGATTACAAAACTAAGCAACAAAAATATAATAATGAGATATTAAGATGTAACTATAATGATGGTTTTAACTTTGGCACATTTAGAGTTGCTATTGATAGGTTTATAAATCAAATACAGTCATTAAACATCCCATATGATGCAATTTATATTCAGAGTNATGGTTCGCCAAGAAGTTTTATTTGGATAAATAATTTTTATTCAAATNAACCAGNTGATGTAATTTTATCTGATTGGTTAGACAATGCTGAGGCTAAAGATATAAAAGAAGAATTTCTTGAAAATGCAAAATGCATTAACGCTGATATGCATGATGTATTTGTTCTAAAGAATAATTAAAAGAAATAAGGAGCATATTGCCTTCTTTTTTATTATAATTCTCCGACTATTGCGGGTGTGGTGTTAACGGCTAGCACAATAGCCTTCCAAGCTATTGGTACGGGTTCGAATCCCGTCACCCGCTCCATTATCTTCTTATNGCAACACCGGAAAAATCAACATTATTACATGTAAAAGCTGCNCCTGATNTTGATGGAAGNTCGNTTTCATAATATTTAGCTTGCGCTATATTTTTTTCTTCATTNTTAGCCCAAAGATTTAACCAAACAAAATCTGGTTTNGNATCAGCTGGTTCAAATTTTGGGTCTAATAGACCAAACCAAAAGCTATCACTCCAATCAATGGAAACAATATTATTTATATGATTTTCTAAAGACGGTGAAGAAAAGCCCTCATTGTAATTACAAAAGTTAAAACTGTTTACAAACTGACCAGAATTATTTTCTACTTTAGGCATTTGTCCAATAGTCCATCCAAAGAGGTAAGTGTTATCAAGGTCGTATTGCATNATGCCATCAATCATAAGATCCCATTTTGATTGNTGGTTTGAAGTCCAATCATCCCAGCATTTGTCTCGACTTTCTTGAGAATTCCATAACATTACCCATATNAAATCATAACCATCATTTCCAACTTCAGGAGTTAATATATTGGCACCTCGCATTCCACCACACTGCATACTATCAATCATGTCATTCCATGAAGTGACTAACATTGCNAAATTATCTGAAGAAAATTCTGAACCTGCTTTATGCCATACATACTCAACTAGGGCAGGTGGAGATGAGTCTTGANCTTCCATTTNATTTTCAGNGCAAGATGAAATTAAAATTATAGATGTAAAAATTAAGATAAGATTTTTCATAATCATTTTGTTATTAAATATATTGTTTATTTATAACANATTTAAGATTTTAGAAATATTTTTTTNAAAAAAAAGCAGGCTAATGCCTGCTTTTAAGACCCAGGGGATATGAATGTAAGAGGATATTCAGCAGGCCTTTCCCTATAAGACTAAATAATCTTCAAAAAGTTCAAATGTTTTGATAAAAAAATAACAACATGAGCCTAAAATTAAGAATGAGCCTAAAGGTAATTCGCTTCTATTCATTTTGACAAAGAAAACAAAATAAAGAANTCCAAGCACAGAGCTNAGAAATAAAATTGGTCCTAGCGAAAGAGGTCCAAAAATCGANCCAATACCTCCNAAATAATATAAAGTCTCCACCACCAACACCATCAATACCTTTATATATCTTGAAAAAATAATTTACTAAATATAAAAAAATATAACCAATCAGGAAACCAAAAATTGAAAACCAGAACGGAGAAATATTAAAAATATATATAGAATCTTCAATAGCTAATGAAAAAAAAGTATTTCCAGTAAGCCCTAGTACAGTAATACTTATATTTAAAGGCAAAGGTAAATAAAGAAAATTTAAATCAAGAAAAAAGAGGATATAAAAAATAGTCAATATCAAAAATAGATATATTGAAAGAATTGAATATCCATAATTAAGAACAATAAAAATGCCAAGAATAAGAAAGAAAATCTCTGTTATCGGATAAAAAAAAGATATTTTACTTTTACAATTTATACATTTACCTTGTTGCCTTAAAAATCCAATCAATGGGATTAAGTTAAGGGAACTTATTTGCTTCTTGCATGTTGGGCATCTAGAACGCGGATATATTAAATCAGAAATTTTAAATTTTCCTATTCTTGATAATCTGTATATCAATGTTGAAGTAAAGCTTCCAATTGAAAGAAGAAAAATTGAAACTATAAAAAAATCAATTGTATCTATATTAAAATTTTGATTAATAAAAGGGTAGTTAAAAATATTTATCAATTTATTTTTTTCTTGTTATGAAATAACAAAATAATAAAAGAACAACCACAGGAAATGCATATGCGCCGATTATCATTAATTTATCAATCATTTATTGCTCCAGATGCATAGGCATCAGGTCTTCTAAAATCACCATATCCTGAAAACGTGTTGCCATTAAGCATTATAGTTTGAATACAGGTAAGTGGCTTAGAAACTTTAACTTTATATCCAATACTCTCTAATTCTTCGTACATATTTTCACTAATTGAAAACTCAATCTCTAAAATATCAGGCTGCCATTGATGATGAATTCTTTTTGCGAATGTAGCCTCCTCAAGATTCATTTCAAAATCAATGATATTTAATATTGATTGAAGAACAGCAGAAATTATTCTCGACCCCCCGGGACTTCCTGTAGTAAAAAATAATTTCCCATCTTTCATAACAATGGTAGGGGTCATGGAGCTCAAAGGCCTTTTAAATGGCACTATTTCATTTGCTTTTGCTCCTAGCAATCCAAACTGATTTGGTATACCAGGTGCAGCAGAAAAATCATCCATCTCATTATTCATTAAAATACCGGTATCTTTTATCACAACACCAGATCCAAAAGTCGAATTCAAGGTATAGGTTGAAGAGATAACATTTCCATATTTATCAGCTACTGAAAAATGTGTTGTTTCATGACTTTCATCATCCATGTACATACCTGGTAGAACTTTTGATGAGTTTAAACTAGTACCTAATTTAATTTTGTTGAAAATAGTTTTGGCATAAAGGGGACTAGTCAATTTATTAATTGGTACATCGTAAAAATCTGGGTCCCCTAGATACTTAGATCTGTCAGCATAAGCATGTTTCATAACCTCAGTAAGAAGGTTTATATAATCACTACTATTATGTCCTAAAGCATTAATATCATAATTTTGAAGAATGTTTAACATTTGAATTATATGAACCCCACCAGAAGACGGAGGACCCATTGTTATAATTTGAGCGCCTCTATATTCAGATTGAAGAGGTTCCCTCCAAACTGGCTCATAATTTTCTAGGTCATACAAAGAAATTAAACCACCATTATCCTTCATAGCTGATGATATTTTTTTTGCAATTTCTCCTTTATAAAATCCATCCCTTCCTTTGTTAGCAATAATTTTAAGTGTATTTGCTAAATCATTTTGGATAAGTTTTTTATCTTTAAAATTTGGATAATTTTTTTGGAAAATAGCTTTGGTTTCATCAAAATATGACAATTTTTCATTATATTCATATAAAACATCTGCCATAAAATCAGTTATTAGAAAACCATTTTTAGCATAATAGATTGCATCTTCAAGAAGCATCTCCCATGGAAGTGAACCAAATTTTTTATGAACTTCCCATAAACCAGCTACTGTTCCAGGTACGCCGCTTGAAAGATAACCAAAGGTCGAAAGTTTTTGATTATTAAATGATCCATTTTCTTGGAGGTACATATCTCTTTGAGATAGCTGCGGAGCTTTTTCCCTATAATCTATTGAGTAAGATTTTTGCGTATCTTGATCATAGATAACCATAAAACCACCACCACCAATATTTCCAGCTCTTGGAAGTACAACAGCTAATGTAAAAGCAATTGCAATTGAGGCATCGTAGGCATTTCCCCCTTTGTTAAGAATCTTCTCACCAACGTGAGTTGCAAGAAAGTGTTGAGTAGTAATCATTCCATTTTCGCCATACGCAATTTCTTTTTGAGCAGGCGTGTAGCCATAATCTATCGATATAGAGTGTATTGGCTCAGATGATAAAATATTAAACGAAACAAAAATGCAACAAAGTATTATTGCAGTATATTTTTTAAGTAAATTCTTTGTCTGCAACATTTTTAGCCCACTTGTAATTTGCTTTACCATTTGGAGCTCGTTGAACTTCGTCTACAAATATAACTTTCTTAGGAAGCTTATATCCAGCAATAAACTGTCTTGTAGAGCTTACAAGATTGTCTTCATCTATTTCTTTATTACTCTCAAGCGAAACAACTGCTACAACTTTCTGTCCAAACTTTGAATCATCAACACCAACAACTAGACAATCAAATACTTCATTATTTCTCTTTATTGCTTCCTCAACTTCTTCAGGGTAGATTTTTTCACCAGCAGAGTTTATACAATTACTACCTCTTCCAAGTAGAGTTATAGTTCCATCCTCTTCTAATTTTGCATAATCTCCTGGGAAGCTATATCTAATCCCATCAATTTCCTTAAAAGTTTCTGCAGATTTTTTTTCATCTTTATAGTAACCAACTGGAACAAGCCCACTTGTTCCTATAAGACCAATTTTTTCAGTTCCCGGCTTTAGAACCTCTCCATCATCTGCTATGACGATTACCCCAGGATTAAGGGAAAATTTTGCTGTTTTTGGAGGATTATCTCTGGTTGATACAGAACTGCCCATACCACCTTCAGTTGAACCCATGGTATCAATCAACTGCATATCATGATGCTCCAGCAAACCGTTTTTAACTTCTTCACTCCACATAACACCACTAGATATAATTACTTTTACAGAACTTAAGTCATAAGGCTTTCCTTGATTACTAGCATTATTAAGTGCATCTAGCATTGGTTTTGCAAATGCATCTCCAACAATAACAATATTTGATGTTTGAGTATCTTCTACTTGAGTCCACATTTGATCAGCATCAAAACCTAGATTTCTTGATGTTATTGCAGTACCACCCAACAATAATGGAAGAAATGCTCCAAGCCACATTCCGGTTCCATGCATTAAAGGACATCCAATCAGGCTCCTAATAAATGTATTATCTTTTTTGAAACTATGTATTTGTTCTTCTAGATTATTTATGTCTTCAGGAACATCGTATCCCATTGCTTTTAGAGTGCTAAAAAGGACCACCAAGAACTCACCTTGTTTATACATAACACCTTTTGGCATACCGGTAGTACCTCCGGTATAAAGCATATATATTGTTTCAGGGTCTCTATAAATTCTATCCATCG
>PAJW01000019.1 GCA_002710265.1 Gammaproteobacteria bacterium
TTTGCTAGGAATTATTATGGGAATATGTCATTTATGTCTTATATAAACAATGAACTTATATTAATGACTGATGACTCAATTGGGAAGGTACCAGAAAATATTGAATCAGAATTTTTAGTTGCTTTAAAAAAAATGTTAGATGAAAACATTAAATTAAATTATGAAAAAGGTTCGGTGGTTAACTCACCAATAGAATCTAAGTCAAAAAAGGAAAAAAAGGACTTGGCACAAGCACATTCAAAGATTAAAACCAATGAATCGATACAAAACTTTGTAAAAAAATTTAAAGGGTCGATAAAAGAAGATACTATTAAGCCAATAAAATGAATAGAGATTTAGTAACTGAGTTAATCAATGCACTTACAATTTTACCTGGTGTAGGGAAGAAATCTGCTCAAAGAATGGCCTTATATCTTTTAGATCGAAATAAGGATGGCGCTAATGTATTGGCAAGCATTATGAAAGATGCTGTTGAGAGCGTTCAGAGATGTGAGTCCTGTAGAATGCTAACTTCAAATACTCTTTGTAAAATATGCAGCGATACTTCAAGAGAGGCTAATAAAATTTGTGTTGTAGAAAGCCCTTCTGATGTTTTAGCAATTGAATCCACAGGTGGATTTCGAGGTAAATACTTTGTTCTTTTAGGAAGACTGTCCCCAATAGATGGTATTGGACCAGAAGAATTAGGTATAAATGAATTACTTCTAAAGGTAGAAAATAATGATATTAACGAAATTATTTTAGCAACTAGTAGTACTGTTGAAGGTGATGCTACAGCAATTTATATAACTGATCATGTAAAAAATGCAAAGGTATCAAGAATTTCATATGGTATTCCCATTGGAGGCGAGTTAGAGTACGTAGATGGAACCACCATTGCAAGAGCTATTGAAGGAAGGATAGAGATAAATGTCGATTAAATCTGATAGATGGATTACAGAAATGTCAAAAAAATATGACATGATACAACCATTTTCTGAAAATCAAATTAGACTTGATGATAAGGGAAACAAACTTATCTCATATGGTGTTTCAAGTTACGGTTATGATGTGCGATGCTCAAATGAGTTTAAAGTTTTTACAAATATTCACTCAGCTGTTGTCGACCCAAAGTTTTTTGATGAAAAAAGCTTTGTTGATATTGAATCTGATGTTTGTGTAATACCACCTAATTCTTTTGCTCTGGCAAGAACTGTTGAGTATTTTAAAATTCCTAGAAATGTTTTAACTGTTTGTTTGGGTAAATCTACTTATGCTAGATGTGGAATTATTGTAAATGTGACTCCTCTTGAACCCGAATGGGAAGGGCATGTAACTCTTGAATTTTCGAATACAACAAATTTACCAGCAAAAATATATGCTGGTGAGGGAGTTGCACAGATGCTTTTTTTTGAATCAGATGAAGAATGTGAAACAAGCTATAAGGATCGAGGTGGTAAATATCAAGGCCAAACTGGAGTTACACTACCCAAAACTTAAAATTTCTTTAAGCTCTAAAGTGCTTTTACCGTTGTCATTTTCATCAGTGATTTTTATAAACATAAATCCTAGCTCTTCAGCTATAAAGTAGGTTGTTTTTCTGGAACTGCCTTCTCTAATTCTTTCTAATGTTATGCAGTTGTATTCTGATTCATTAAATGAACATTTAATTCTATCTGTTACAGCATAGTCATATTTTTCAATATAGCCATTTCTCATGTTTAACAAATTTAAAGAGAAACTATTTATTCCATTTTTTATATTTCCTCTAATCATTATTTGAGCATTTAATGGATCTACAGTCGCCTTGCTCAATTGAAAGTTATTTTGCCACTCATTCCTTCCAACAGAGCTAACCACAGAAGTTTTATAGTCAAAATTAACCCGCTGATCTCTTTTAAGAAATTTTGGTCTTATTTTTATATTATATTTTGAAGATTTAATTTGGTTATCTTCAATATCAAATAAAGATGAAAAATACATACTAGCAACTAAATTTGATGCTTTAAATTTTAGCTCATATCCATTTTCATTTTTAGTAAATTCACGAATACCTGTTATTGATATTTCTTCAGAATCAAACTGATATTTGGCTTTATATTCCGGTACTTCAACTGCAAGAACTTTAAATGAAATCAATGCAGCTAGAAGAAAAATTCTACTCATCATAAAAATTTTTAATGTAATTAGTTATATTATTATTTTTGAATTTAACAGTTTTCTTATCAAGATAGATATTTCCAATACATATTTCATTAATTATCTCAGGCAATAACCTGTGTTCAATTTGATGAATTCTTTTTTCTAAATCTTTAATGTCCTCATTTTTTCTAACTTTGATGCGTCCTTGCGCAATAATTGGTCCTGCATCAAGCTCAGGAGAAACATAGTGAATTGAAATTCCATGCTCGCAATCATTGTTTTTTATAACCTTATCATGTGTATTAAGGCCTGGATAAAGTGGCAATAGCGATGGGTGGAGATTAATCATCTTACCTGAAAACTTATTTACAATTTCTTTATTTAAAACTCTCATAAAACCCGCTAGAACAACTAATTGAATTTCTTCACCTATGAGTATTTTTTCAATCTCATTATCAAACTCAGATCTTGTACCAAATAAATTATGGTCAACAACAAAAGTCTTCAAGTTATAATTCTTAGCTCTCTTAATCCCATAGGCTGAAGAATTATTTGAAATTACACAAGTTATCTCACCATTAATCTTATTTTTAGAACATGCATCAGCAATTGCTTCTAAATTTGAACCACTTCCAGAAATTAGGACTGCTATTTTCTTCATAAAGTTAAGAAAAGGTTATTTCTTTATTGTCTGATTTATCCTTAATTTCACCAATCTTATAAGATTTAAAATTCATTTTTGAAATTTCATTGCAAATAGATTCTTGGTCATTAACTTCTACAATGAAGACCATACCAATACCGCAGTTAAATATTCTATACATATTTTCATTTGAAATATTTCCCTCTGATTTTAACCAATTAAACAAAGANGACATCTCCCAGCTTTTTGTNTCTATATTNATAGANAGATTATCTGGAATTGATCTGGGTAAATTTTCTGTCAAACCTCCNCCAGTAATATGTGAGATAGAATTTATTTTGTGATTTTTAAGAATTGATGAAACAAGTCTGGGATATAAAATTGTAGGTTTTAGAGCTTCTAGCGCAATTAACTTTTTTTCATCTTCAGGTCTTTCTGATTCAGAAATAATTTTTCTTATTAAAGAGAACCCATTTGAATGGGGTCCACTAGATTCAACACCAATTAGAACATTTCCTTCAGATACATTATTTTTGTTAAGAATTTTTTTCTTTTCAACACAACCAACCGAAAAACCAGCTAAATCAAAGTTATTCCCGACATAATGACCTGGCATTTCTGCAGTTTCACCCCCAAGTAAAACACAGTCAGAGTCTAAACAAGCACCCGCAATACTTTTTATAACCTTTGCAGCCTCAGCAACATCTAGTTTTGATGCAGCATAGTAATCAAGGAAAAACAAAGGCTTCGCTCCGCAGACAACCAAATCATTAACGCACATTGCAACCAAATCTTGACCGATGCCACTAAGCTGACCATATTCTTGTGCTAATGATACTTTTGTTCCTACTCCATCTGTACAAGCAACAAGAACNGGTTCATCAAANTCGNTTCCAAGTTCAATCAATCCTGCAAATCCACCGATANTTCCAAGAACTTTATTGTTTAAAGTTGAAGAAACATCTTCTTTNATTAAATCTACAAGCTTATTACCAGCATCNATATCAACGCCAGCGGATTTATAAGGATCATTTTCTATAATTTCTTTTGTCATTTAAAATACCGAGTATGTACTCTATCAATGTAAAAAATATTAAATACTCTTTATTGTGTCTTATTATCTTTTCTAATACATCCTTTGGAAAGGACTTTAAAGAACTTTTTATTATCTATGAACCAATCGTTGATGCTACACAGATAGAGAAATCAATAAATAAATCATTTAATACAATGGTTTATAGGCTGAGTGGAAGCTCTTCTCCATCTAATATATGGAGAATAATTAATGCAGGTAATGCAAGAAAAGATTTTATTTCCAGCTATTCTGTGGAGAACATAGATAATATTAGTTACCTTCAGGTGAATTTTGATAAAAATCTCTTGATAGAAAAGTTTAAAGAGCTACAAATTCCAATTGTTGGAAATTCAAGGCCTGTTATCTTAGTTATTATGAGAATAGAGAATGGGGCATCTGATCCATATTTTATATCTACCTTTAATGATGAAAGCAGTATAGATGGATTGATCAAGAATTCATTAAAGAATTTTTCAAATGAAAGAGGAATATTCTTAGAACTTCCTGATATAGATTTGATTGATAAAGTTAACTTCCTAAATTACGAGAANCTAATAGATTTTAAAAGCTTTATTTCATCAAAATACAGTTCAGACAAAGTTATTACAGTTGATTTATCAAAAATTGGTTTAACAAGCTGGTCTGTAAAAGGGGATATTAATTTTCAATATAATGATATTAATTTTAACGATTATTTTATGTCCGCCTTCAACGATTTAATTAACGNAGAGATAAATAATTTATTNAATGACAATTTAATCGANATATCTAAAGAAAGTTATATACAANTTAAGATTAATAATATATTNACCTTAAATGATTATCAGCAGTCTAGAAAACTTATTGAGAATCTTGTTGGGACTAGTGATATAAGCATAAATAATTTTGATGTTGATAATATTACCTATAAATTAAAAATATTCGGCGATTACAGAACCATTGAAAAGCAATTATCAGATAGTAGCTTTTTTGATATTTTAAATAGCTCTTTTAATGAGAGCTATTTGCATTTAGCATACAAGAAATGACCAAATATTTTATTTTTATTCCAAATTTGCTATCAATTATAAGGATTGCTTTAGTTTATCCAATTCTAAACAATATATATTTAGGAAATTTTAAAATAAGCATAATATTTTTCTTGGTCGCATCATTAACAGATGCTCTTGATGGATTTCTAGCAAGAAAGATGAACTGGCAAACTGAACTTGGCCAGATTTTAGACCCTGTAGCAGACAAACTCTTATTATCAGGAACAATTTTCATTCTATGGTTAAATAATTTTATTCCTTTCTATATTTTTGTAATATTTATTAGCAGGGATGTAGCCATCTTAACCGGCGCAGCTATTCAAATGTCGATAATTGAATCTGATACTCCTGCACCAAATCTTTTAGGAAAAATCACAACCAGTCTTCAAATTGTTTACATTTCGCTAATATTTTTAAATGAAATTTTTGGACTACACATTACATTTAATTTTTTAGATATCTTAATAATATTTATTACATTATTAAGTTTATGCGTATATGCATTTAATTGGTTTAAAGACTTACGCAAGTATCATAATGAATAAACCTAAGCAGCTAACTTTTCCATGGAGCAAACCAAATAAATCAAATTTTAATGAATATTATTTTGGTAAATCTAATCAAGAGCTTAAGACTAAAATATTGGAACATGAAGATATAGTTATATATGGCATAAAAAAAACGGGAAAAACTTATCTCTTGCAATCGTTATGTAATTATTATGCAGAAAAGAATAAAACTAGTTTATTTATTCCATTAGCAGAAGTTAGCTCTTTAGATACATCTATTTTTGATTCAATTGAAAATATGGATATTATTTGCATTGATGATATAGATTCAATTAAAGGAAGAAATGAATGGGAAATTGCTCTGTTCAACCTCATAAATAATTCTTTATTGTCTGGATGCAGGTTAGTTTTTAGCTCATCAGCGAATCCAACCTCTATAAATTTTTCTCTTAGTGATTTAGATTCAAGGGTAAGAAAAATTAATGGGACAGAAGTCCATCCAATATCTGATGCAAAGTTGCAAGATGCAATAAAAGAAATATCGCAATTAAGGTCTATCAGATTGGGCGAAAAAGAACTTAATTATTTAATAACATACACTGAAAGAAGCATACACAGCTTGATAGACATACTTAATAAGTTAGATGATTTATCAATAGAGCAAAAAAGAAAGATTACTATACCGTTAATTAAAGAAGTTATTTAGCTTCAAAGTATTCGCATTCAAAACAATATGAAATTAAATTAATTTCTTTATCTTTATCGATAAATTTGTAATCATAATTAAGATAATCTATAACTGCTCTTGTATTTTTTCCCAATTCAAATTTAATATTTAGGTTTTCTATAAGCTCTGAGAGAAAGGCTTCAAAAGGATCTACTTCTTTATAGTATTGAATAACTCTGTAATCTTCGATGCTAGCAAGTTCTGAGGCAGCCACCAATGCATCATCAATGTCTCCAATTTTATCTACAAGACCAAGTTGTAGTGCTTTTTCGCCAGACCAAATCCTACCTTTAGCAACTGCATGCACTTCTTCATATCTCATATCTCTATTCATGGAAACTTTATCTACAAAATTGTCATAAGTACTATCAACTGATGCTTGAATTGCATTTTTAACGTTTTCAGGCATAGGCGATCTTGGGTCCCACTCACCAGCTTTTGTGGAACTAGTTCCATCAACCTGAATTCCAACCCAATCATATAAATTTTCAAAAGTAGGTATGGTTGCATAAACACCTATTGATCCTGTTAATGTTTCATTTTTAGCCCAAATCTCATCAGAAAGAGTTGTAACCCAGACTCCACCAGATGCTGCTATGTCTCCCATGGAGCTTACTATAGGTCTGCCTGTATCTTTAAATTCTTGCAGAGCATTGGTGATTAGCTCGCTAGCATATACTCCTCCTCCAGGACTATTAACTCTTAGAACGAGTGCTTTTACATCGTCATCTTTTATTGCTTTTCTAATATTTTTAACAATTGTATCTGAGCCTGCAACTCCAAATGATGCCTCACCTGTAGTAATTGCACCCTCAACATTTACAATAGCTATTTTATTTTCAGATTTATTTTCTTCCTTTTCAAATTTTGATAAATATTCATATATAGAAATGGAATCTGGCAGTTTGTTTTTGTCATTGTCTTTATTTGGATACTGTTCAAAAAACCAATGTCGGAGTTCTTCAACAGTAAAAACCATATCAACAAGACCTGTATTCAATGCGATTTGAGATGATTCAGGTTCAGAAAGAGATAAATCTAAAAATGTATCACCATACTTCTGAATAGTACCCTCAGGAAGTTCTCTAGCTGTTTCCATATAATTAGTCATCTTTTGCCAAAGTGGTATTGCAAAGTCATTCCAAGATGTTTTGTCTTCTTCAGACATATTGTTTCTAGTAAATGGCTCAGGTCCTGTTTTCCATTCACCAGAAATAAAAACGTGTTGATTAAGTTTTATATTTTCGTATAAATCTTTGACGTATTCTCTTTTTCTTGAAAATCCAAAGGAGCCAACTGTACCGTATTTGTTAAGAATAATTTCATTTGCCTGTGAGCTTATTAAATAGGAATTATTTCCAAATATTTCTCCATATGCAATTACTCTTTTGCCGTTATCTTTGAGATTTTTAACAGCATTAGCTATATCAAATGCAGATGCATAGTACATTCCTAACTCAGATACATTTATATAGACTGCCGCTAATGAGTCATCATTTGCTGCTTTAGTAAGAACTTCAATAAGATCATTTAATTCATGCTGTTTGATATCAGTCGAACCTAAAATTAGAGAGTCTAGGGAAGTAGATGAGCTTGTAGAACTGTCTACAACAACACCAATAGGTTTAAACCATAATATTTTTCCATTAGTATCAATTTCTTCTTCAGGAGTAAACATTGCTCCAACACCGCCTAAAATTGAAAAAGTAATAACTACTAAAACAATAGCAGTAAATGCGTTCACTATTATTTTTCTAGTAATTGTTAAGAATTTATCCGCTTTTGACCAAATTGATTTTGCTTTACTCATTTATTTTCTCCAAGAGGATGATGATAATATTCTATTAAGCAGACTAAGTAAAATGATTTTAGTTCATTCTATTTATGATTTTCGGACCAAACATCATTTGAACAAACAGAAGACAAATCACTATTAATTCTGCAATATCTAACCAAAATGCAGATGTCCCAAATACTCTTATTGATGATGATAAGAAATATATTAGTAATACAAAACAGAACCATTGATATGATCTTATGATTAGCTTATTAATAAACACATAGAAAGCAAGCAAAGGAAATGACCATGCTAAAAATAAAATAATATCAATCCTTCCAAGAAAAACGTTTGTAATTTTTAAAAGAAATAAAGTTAAAAATATAAAATTCGTAATATGCTTATATTTTTTAATACTAAGCATTAATTTTGGCAATTAAATTTGCTAGTCTTTTCCCAGAATTTTTTGCTATTTCATATTCATCATTAGTAAGGTCAGCAGATGAATTAAATCCTTCAACATGAGATGAGCCATACGGAGTTCCACCAGACTTTGTTTTATTTAATTCTGAGAACGAATAGGGGGTTCCGCAAACAATCATTCCATGGTGAAGCATATAAGTAAGTATATTAAATAATGTAATTTCTTGGCCTCCATGCATAGATCCCGTTGATGTAAAAGCAATTCCTGGTTTATCTTCCAATGCGTTAGTAGCCCAAAGGTCACCTGTTGAATCTAAGAAATACTTCAAAGGAGCCGCCATCGATCCAAACCTTGTAGGAGATCCTATTGCAATGCCTCCGCAATTAATTAAATCGTCTTTTGTGCAATATATTTCACCCTCATTAGGAATTATAGATTCAGTTTTTTCTGAATTTGAAGAAACTTTTGGAACAGTTCTTATTTTTACAACTATTCCTGTTTCTTCGGCGCCATCAGCTATAGCATGAGCTAGATTCTTTACAGAACCAGATGCAGAATAGAATAAAACTAATAAAAAATTGTTTTCCATGTTTACTTTTAAAGTAATATTTATATTATGTACGCGATGAAAAATAAAATTATACAACTTTTATGTTTGCTAATTCTCATTAGTTGTCAAAAAAATGATATTGATGTGTTTAATGGCCCTAATACAAGCATTGATAAGCTTAACGGTAATTGGGTGGTCATAAACTATTGGGCAGATTGGTGCGCTCCTTGTATAAAAGAAATACCTGAGCTTAATGAATTTGCAAATGAAAATGATGATGTAATTGTTTATACATTTAACTTTGACCAGTTAGAGGTTGATGATTTAAAACCAATTGCAAAGAAATTCAATATAGAAGTGCCTTCATTGATTTCTCATCCAAGAGACATATGGGGAATATCAACACCACCGGCTGTTCCTGCAACTTTTTTTATAAATCCAGAGGGTGATATATCATTATCACTTTTTAGGCCTCAGACAAAAGACGAGCTTAATAATATTTTTATTGAATTAAAGAAGAGTTTTTAGGTAATCATCTCCTAACAAAGATTCTGGATTAATTCTCACTTCTTCATAATAAACCGTCCAATGAAGATGTGGCCCAGTAACTCTTCCTGTTGAACCAACTTCTCCAATTTTTTGACCTTTATCCAATATATCACCCTTACTAACAGAAACTGACGATAGATGGCTGTAGGAGCTTAATAATCCATACCCATGATCAATAAGAACAAAATTACCTGAGTAAAAAAAATTTCCTATTAATATTATCTTGCCATTGTCTGGTGCAAATATCGCCGTTCCTTCAGGAGCTGCTATATCCAATGCTAAATGAGGCGAGCGTGGAGAGTCATTAATGAATCTTTTCTTTCCATACCTACTTGAGATTATTCCTTCTACAGGACGCATAAAGTTAAACTTGGGTGTAATATCCTTCGAATAAGACTGAAGAGCTTTCTTGATAATTGCAGATTCTCTTATGGTTCTCTTTCTGTCTTCATCGCTTAAGTTCACAAGTTTATTATTTGTTATAGTAATTCGCGATTCCCCAAAATCTTTTTTTTGAATAAATATTTTTGATTTATTGAATTCAATATATTCACCCTGTTTTGAATACGAGAGGGGGATTAACTTATAGTAATCATTATTTATTTTTACAAGCCCGGATGATTCATTAAACTCGTCAAAATTTACTTTTACAGGAAATAGCTCTCCGGGTTGCCCAATATCTTCAGATAAAAGATTAAAACTTATAAAAAATAATATGCCGTAATTGAAAAAATAATTATTCACTTTTGTTTTTAACATCTACTTCCAGAGAACCATCGCTGAGCCTTGCTTTCAAGGATTCACCTTTTATTACCTCTGAAGAGCTTTTAATAGCTTTTCCTTTTTNATTTGTAACAATGGCATAGCCCCTATCTAATATAGATAACGGATTCAAAATATCTAAATTCTTATTTAGTTCAACAACTTGATTATTAAAAGTTTTTACTTTGGCAGAAATTGACTTTTGCAAAACATCATTAAATGTTATCACTCGTTTATTTAAATCTATTAATCTTTTTTCTGGGTTAACAGCATTAATACCTTTCAATATGAAATTAAGAGTATTTTTATAGTTAGATAATCTTAGTTTTTGACTTTGATGTAATCTCAAATCAACGTTATCGAGGCTTTGAGAAATTTCTCTTAGTTTTGTTAATGGGCTTTTAAGCTTTGCTTTTTTATATTCAATAAGCGTATTTATATTTTCAATTTTTTGAAAGATGGTACGCTCTAACTCAGAGCTAATTTCATTAAATCTATCTTGTAATTGAAAATTAAATTCAGTAATTAATTCGGCAGCAGCAGTTGGAGTAGGTACTCTAATATCTGAAACAAAGTCACAAATTGTAAAATCTATTTCATGTCCGACGCCTGATATTGTAGGAATAGGGAAGTTGTATATTTCTCTTGCCAATTCTTCATTATTAAAACACCACAAATCTTCTATAGAACCACCGCCTCTGGCAAATACTACAAGATCAACAGGGTTTGACATTTNTTTCTTATTAAAATTTATGATTCGNTCCATAGCATTAAGTATTGAAACATGCGCATTGTCTCCTTGAACCATAGCTTCGCTTATTGAAATCTTTGTTGATGGCGCTCTTCTATTTACTGTAGACGCAATATCTTGAAATGCAGCTGTAGATAATGAGGTAATAATCGCAATATGTTTTGGTGAATCTGGTATTTCAATTTTTTTATCGCTACTAAAAAGGCCTTCTTCATCAAGTTTTTTCTTTAACGCTTCAAACTGTTGCATTAAGTTTCCAGCTCCCGCTGGTTGAATGCTCTTAACTATCAGTTGATAGTCACCTCTGGGAGCATAAAGACTAACTTGTCCCTTTAATACACATTTATCTCCATTCTCTGGAGAGAAGTTCAATTTAAGATTTTGACTTTTAAACATAGCGCATCTTATAGCCCCATCCTCATCCTTAAGAGTGAAATATATATGCCCCGAGCTNGGTTTGGCTAAATTTGAAATCTCACCAATTACTGAAATATTTTGGAAATTATTTTCAAGCAAGTATTTAGCTGATTTATTTAATTCTCCTACTGAGATAATTTCTTCATTCTGACTTACAATGTCTTTTTGCATCTATAAAGTATAACTTTATGAAAACTAATTTTCAGCGAACAAATTATTTTCTTATTCTTGCATTAGGTGCNANNTTAATTGGTTTTGCACCAATTTTTGTCAAATGGAGTTCATTAACCTCATCCGCCATATCCTTTTACAGAATGTTTCTTGCAATCCCTTTTTTATTTATTCTTAACTATAGCTTAAATAAAAAACTTCGATTCACAGTTAGAAATAAAAAAACTATATTTTACTCAGCATTAGCTTCACTAGCATTTACCACAGACCTAACCTTATGGCATTTCAGTATGGATATAACTTCAGTCTCTAATGCCACAATAATCGTAAATTCAGCTCCNATATTTGTTGCTATTCTTTCTTATATTATTTTTAANGAAAAACCNTCAAAGGGCTTNGCAATTTCATTTTTTATTACATATTTTGGAATTATTGGACTTGTTTATTTTTCTAATAATTATATTAATGGAAAAATTTTAGGAGATATCTTATGTCTTATCGCTGCTCTTTTTTATGGNATTTACTTATTAATTATTTCNAAGCTTGGCAATGAAGATTCGTTGAATATTATTTTCTANACTACGCTTTTTTGTTGTATTTTCTCNNCTGTCCCTATGTTAATTCAAGGGGGGAATTTTATACCTTCCACTTCATTTGAATGGATAAATTTATTCTCCCTAGCTATATTATGCCAACTTGGTGGGCAATACTTTATAACCCATGGTATTGGAAAAATTCCTGCATCTAATGGTTCTATAGGATTACTTATGCAGCCNCTTACNGCAACAATTCTTGCAATATTTTTGTTTCAAGAAANTCTAAACTTTATGCAAATGATTTTTGTTCTATTNACAATGTTTGGTATATATTTAGCAAGATTAAATCTCTCAGAATCAAACATCAAACAAACCTAATAAATCATATTATTTTTTTTCTAATAATAGTATTATTAGCAACCTTAATTAATTATTAAGTAAAAAAGGGTGATTAGCTCAGTTTGGTAGAGCATCTCGTTTACACCGAGAGGGTCGGCAGTTCGAACCTGTCATCACCCACCATTAGGTTGCAGTTTTTTAAATAATATATATATTAAGCAATCTAAAAGTGGTCCGGTAGTTAAACGGTTATAATTCCGCCCTGTCACGGCGGCGTTCGGGGTTCGATTCCCCGTCGGACCGCCATTTTA
>PAJW01000020.1 GCA_002710265.1 Gammaproteobacteria bacterium
TGAATGACTTGGTGGATGAAGCCTGTATGCCCTTCCCAATTGTCTTCAGGTAAAGGATCAGATAAAGCTACATGCCATTCAAAATTGTCATATTTATCTGCTAAGTCATTAAACTCATCAACGTAAAACATCTCTTTAAGGCTCCTTGCGCCATACCAAAAGGTAATTTTTCTGTCAGTATTAATTCTTAGTAACTGGTCAAAAATATGAGATCTCATTGGCGCCATTCCAGCACCTCCTCCAACAAAGACCATCTCAGCTTTTGTTTCTTTGGCAAAAAATTCACCAAAAGGACCAAAAACTTTAACTTTATCACCTGGTTTAAGATTAAAAGTCCACGATGACATTAATCCAGGTGGAACATCCTGACCAGGTGGTGGTGAAGCAATTCTAATATTAAATTTTATTATGCCCTTCTCTTCAGGATAATTAGCCATAGAGTAAGCTCTGATAACTGGTTCAGAAGTTGCAGACTTGTTGTCCCAAATTTTAAATCTATCCCAATCTTCATGATATTCATTTGATATATCAAAATTCTTATAATCAACTTCATAAGCTGGAGCTTCTAATTGAACATAACCGCCTGCTCTAAAATCAACATTTTCACCTTCTGGTAACTTTAGTACTAGTTCTTTAATAAATGTTGCAACATTATCATTTGATATAACCTCACACTCCCATTCTTTAACGCCAAAAACGTCTTCAGGAACACTAATCTTTAAATCATTTTTTACTGGAACTTGGCATGATAAACGCCATCCATCTTTCTTCTGAGTTGAATTAAAATGAGATTCTTCAGCAGCTAATATTGAGCCACCACCTTCAAATACTTGGCATTTACACTGACTACAGGTTCCACCACCTCCACATGCAGAAGCTAAAAATATATTATTATCAGCAAGAGTTGTTAAAAGCTTTGAGCCAGCTGGAACAACTATGGGATTCTCTGAATCACCGTTAATTTCTATTGATACATTTCCTGTCGAAACTAATTGTGATCTAGCAAGAATAATAACAACGACCAATAATAAGATTATTCCACTAAAAGAAATGACTCCTAATAATAAATCTATACTCATATTAAAGTGAAATTCCTCCAAATGACATAAAACCAAAACTCATTAAACCAACTATAATAAATGTAGTGCCAAGACCTTTTAATCCTTCTGGTATATCGGAATATTTTAGTTTTTCACGTATCCCAGCCAGAACAACTATTGCCAAAGCCCAACCAAAACCTGCTCCGAATCCATAGACAATACTTTCAGTAAATAATAAATCTTTTTCTACCATAAATAATGATGCACCTAAAATTGCACAATTAACTGTGATGAGAGGAAGAAATTGACCAAGTGCATTATACAGAGCTGGAACGTATTTATCCAAAAACATTTCGAGTATTTGAACAGATGCAGCAATAACTCCTATATAGCTAATTAATTCAACAAACTCTAAGTTTGTTCCTTCAATACCCAACCAGGTTAAAGCATCTTCCCTTAAAACATAGTTATATATTAGGTTATTTAAGGGAACTGTAAGAACGCAAACTACTATAACAGCTATACCTAAACCAAATGCAGCATCAATTTTTTTTGATATTGCTATGAAAGTACACATACCTAAAAATAATGACAACGCAATGTTTTCAATAAAAACAGTAGTAATAAAAATATTTAAATAATGTTCAAACATTTAATTCTCTTTTTGTTAAATCAGGTGCTGTTGAATGTTTTGAGACTTCGAAATCATCTTCTTCAACTTGTTCTTTTTGAAGAGATCTTATTAGCCAAATAAAGAGTCCAATTATTATGAATGAACTTGGTGGTAAAAGTAGAAGATTATTGCCCATATACCAACCACCATTTGAGACTAGTGGAAGCACCTCATAACCAAAAAGTGTTCCAGCACCAAATAATTCTCTAATAAAAGCAACTCCNATTAGAATTANGCTATANCCAATNCCGTTTCCAAGNCCATCAAAAAAACTTACTAATGGCTTNTCTTTCATNGCAAAAGCTTCAGCCCTACCCATNACTATGCAGTTAGTAATTATTAAGCCAACGAAGACAGATAATTTTTTACTAGTTTCATAATCATATGCTTTGAGCAACTCATCAACAACTATTACAAGCGAAGCAATTATAGTCATTTGAACAATTATTCTTATACTCGTTGGTATGTAGTTTCTAATTAAAGATATAAATAGGTTAGAAAATGATATAACGCTTGTAACAGCAACACACATAACCATTGTTACTGATAAGTTATTTGTAACTGCTAGCGCAGAACAGATTCCTAATATTTGTAGAGTAATAGGATTTTCTTTAATCAAAGGATTAATGATTACTTCTTGATATCTCTTAAGACTCATAATTTAATTCCTTTAGTAAGTTTGCATANCCAGAATCACTAAACCAGTATGAAACCATGTTAGTCACACCCCTGCTTGTAATAGTAGCTCCAGAAAGACCATCTACCTTATAGGCGCTCATACTATCGCCATCTTCCACCCGTCCTTTAATCACCTCTAATGCAACCTGATTATTGATATATATCTTTTTTCCTTTCCAGGAATCTTTCCACTTTGGATTATCAACCTCAGCACCAAGTCCAGGTGTTTCTTTGTGTTCATAAAATTCAATACCAGAGACTGTATTAAAATCANTCTCAATAGCAATGAACCCATACAAAGTGCCCCATAAACCGTAACCACGTATCGGTAAAATCAATTTATCTATATTTTTTAAATCATCTCTAAGGATATAAATTTTTCCAACATTTTCTCGGTTCTTGATAATTGCAATATCATCAGATGCTGGAATAGACTTTGATAAGTTAGAATCTTTTGTGACTTTTACTTGATCATACTCGTCTATATTAAAATTTTTATACTCAGAAAAGATTCTGCCTTTATCAAAATCTATAAACTTTGATTCTAATTGTGAAAATTGTTCAGAAATTGATAATTCAGGATTGTATATATCTGCAACTTGAAGGACTTTTAACCTTCTATCATTCAATTTATTTTCTTTTTGAAGGTCTCTTAAGCTAACAGCAGATGATGAAACAACAAGTGAACATATCAAACAAACTGAAAAAGCTACTGCAAGTGTCTTAATTATTGAATCATTCATTTATCAAGGCCTTTCTTTTTTTAATGTTTGACATTACAACCATATGATCAATAACAGGAGCTAGTAAGTTTGCGAATAGAATAGCTAACATCATTCCCTCTGGAAATGCTGGATTAATAACTCTTATTAAGATAACAGTCACACCGATAACAATTCCATAAATCCATCTACCAGTATTTGTACCTGATCCAGATACTGGTTCTGTTGCCATAAAGACTAAACCAAATGCAAAACTGCCAATGACAGCGTGCCAGTACCAAGGTATATAAAACATTTCATTAGTTTCAGAACCAATGATATTTAACAATGACGACATTGCAATCATGCCAACAAGTGTGCCTAGTACTATGCGATAAGAGGCAACCTTTGTTACAAGTAATATTATAAGTCCAATCAATATAGCTATTATTGATGTTTCACCTACAGACCCAGGTATATTACCTAAAAAAGCATCCATCCACGTATATGAGTTTGTAATACCAGCCATACCACTTTCAGCAGCCATTCCAAGTGCAGTAGCACCGCTATATCCTTCAGGCACAATATTGTAATCAGAAATACCAGCAACCCATACTTTATCTCCTGAAATTTGAGCAGGATACGCAAAGTACAAGAACGCTCTTCCAGTTAGAGCTGGATTCAAGAAGTTTTTTCCTGTTCCTCCAAAGATTTCTTTACCAATTACTAAACCAAACGAAATACCCATTGCAGCCTGCCATAAAGGAATATCAGGCGGACAACTTAGAGCAAAAAGAACAGTTGAAACAAACGCACCTTCATTAATTTCATGTTTCCTTACGACTGCAAACAATGCTTCCCAGGCAATACCAACTGTAAACACAACAAAATAGATTGGAATAAAATAACAAGCACCAAACCATAACTTAGCAAAAAAGCTTGTTGAATCATATCCAACAATACTTACAAAATAATGATGCCAATCTCCAGTATTTTGTACACCAATTGAATTTAAATAATCTAAAGAATTCGCACCAAGATTGTACATTCCAAAAAACATTGCTGGAAAAGTTGCTAGCCATACAGTAACCATAACTTTTTGAATATCAACAGCATCTCTTACGTGAATAGGATTTTTAGTTTTTTTCCCGTATGAAAAAACTAAATTTTCTATAGCATCAAAAAGAGGAAACCATGTTGTATATTTTCCTTCACCAACAAAATTTGGTTTAACATTATTTAGATAGTTTCTAATGATTTTCATAGTTCCGAAAATACCTTATTTAAATTATCCATTAAAATAGATGAGTAATCATACTTACTAGGACATACATAGGAACACAATGCTAGGTCTTCAGGTATAAGTTCTAACATCCCAAGGTCAATAGCCATCTCAGTATCAGATACAACCAATGACTTTAATAATTGTGTTACTAGAATATCCATAGGCATTACCTCTTCGTATGAGCTAATAGGAACAATTGCTCTATTTCCTCCACCTATAGATGTATTAAAAGTAAATTCTTTAGGTTTTATAAATGATGAAAGAAATACATTTAATTTAGAGTGCAACTTTGACCCTGGCATTAACCAATTCATAAATATTTCATTAACTTCGTCAGGAATAGCTGAAATTTGAGAATCATAGTAGCCTAAATAATTCATTACTCCATCTGATTTATGACCGTATAAAACAGAACCAGAAATAATTCTTGCATTAGATTCGACCTTGCCAGCAATTATCTCATCAATATTACCGCTAATTCTAGCTTTTATTAAGGAAGGTTCAAAAACAGACGAGCCAGCTAGACTTATTAATTTTGAAGTTCTTAAAACCTTATGTTTTAGTAAATATCCAAATGAGATAACATCTTGATAATTTAATGTCCATGCAACTTTATTTAGATTGACTGGATTTAATATTGAAATATGAGTACTTGTTAGTCCTGATGGATGAGGCCCAGCAAATTGATTATAAATTACTGAATCATTAGCTCTTATAAATTTATTATTTTGATAAGAGACATAAACATCACAGTTAAATTCATCACAAATAGAATTTAAACCTAAATCAAAAAGTTCTTGGTCGTAAGCAATAATATTAAATGGGTCTACAGACAATGGATTAGTGTCACAACAGTTAATAAATATGGAATCTGGTTTATCGTTAATGCTTGGTGTTCGATTAAAGGGTCTAGTCCTAAAAGAGTTCCACATTCCTGAGTTAATTAATAAATCTTTAAATGATTGATTTGTATCAAACTCAAGAAGGTCTTCATCCTTATCTAATTCAATTTCTATGGAAATAAATTTTCTTTTATCACCTCTATTAATTGACTTAATGATACCTGAGCCAGGCGCTGTAAACGAAACACCTATATTCTTTTTGTCTTCAAATATTTTTTCACCACCTTTAACACGTTCACCCTCTTTAAATAACATAGTAGGCTTCATGCCTATAAAATCATTTGATAAAAGTGCTACATTCGAGACTTTTGGCTCGTCTGTAATATTTAAAGATGGCGATCCTGAAATAGGTAAATCAAGACCTTTTGAAATTCTAATCACTTTTTTTAGTGTGCCTTTGCAAAGTTACTTCGAAATTGTTAAAAAACAATAGAATTATAAGGCTAAAAAGCCTTTGTTTCTATGCTTTTAATCAATTGGTTTAGGTAATCTTGGTAGTTGAATATTTGCAACTTTCTTGGCTAAACTAAGTACTTGCTTTGAATATCCATATTCATTGTCATACCAACAATAAAGGGTAAGACTCTTCCCGCTTGCTATTGTTGCATGAGAATCAATTACTGAAGCAAAAGGACTGGAATAAAAATCAGTAGATACAATCTCAGATGAATTNACAAATCCAATAATTTCTCTATATTTTGAATGAAAAGCAATAGATCTTAAGTAATTATTTACTTCTGTAACTGATACCTCATTGTTTAATTGAAGAGATAGAATAGCAAGACTTACATTAGGTGTTGGAACTCTGATTGCATTTCCAGTTAATTTTCCTGCTAACTCAGGCAAAGCTTTAGCAACAGCCTTAACAGCACCAGTAGTTGTTATTACCATGTTTAAAGGAGCGCCTCTTCCTCTTCTGTCTCCTTTGTGAAAATTATCTATTAAATTTTGATCATTTGTATATGCGTGAACAGTCTCGACATGACCACCACTAATAGAATACTCTTCATTAATTGCTTTTAATACAGGCACAATAGCATTAGTTGTGCATGAAGCAGCAGATATGATTTGGTCTGTATCTTCTAAAATATCGTCATTAATACCAAAAACAACATTTTTTATATCGCCTTTAGCTGGTGCAGTAAGTATTACTTTACTAGCTCCAGAACTAATATGTTTTGATAAAGCTTCTTCATTCCTCCAGACACCTGTATTATCAATAACCAATGGATTTTTAATATTGTGGTCAGCATAATTGACTTCTTCGGGACTTGCAGCATAAATAACTTTTATTGGATTACCATTAACTACTAATAATGAGTCATCTTCATCTACCCTAACAGTTCCATCAAATGGACCATGTACCGAGTCTCTACTTAGAAGGCTTGCTCTTTTAAAGATATCATCTTCAGCAGCTTTTCTGATTACGATAGCCTTAATTCTAAAATAATTTCCTGGTCCAGTGGTTTGAGTCATCATACGAGCTAACAATCTTCCAATTCGACCAAAGCCATAAAGAACAATTGGCATAGGTTCATCAGGTCTTTTTGTTTCAATATTAATTACATCTTTTAATTCCTTGTTTAGATAGTCTGATATTTTTGATTGATCTTCTTTGATGTCATTAAAAAATGGACATTTAACTGCAATTTCACCAATATCAATTTCACAGTCATGCAACGCAAGAGTGCTGATGTATTCAATCATTGGGTATGTTTCAAATTCACTCAGTTCATTGTTGTCAGATTGACGAGCAAATCTATGCGCTTTCATTATTGCAACAGGAGATTCATTAACTAATGATTTCCCATAAATCATTACGTTTACACCATTTCTATATAATGAGCCAATTAATGGAACCATTAATTCAGCTAATGCTTCTCTCCATTTCCAGTCACCAAATGAATCCTCTGGTAAGATTCTTTGTTGTCTTTGGGTGGATTGAAAACTTATATCTCTGTTATCTTCCATAATGAGATTATAAATGTTTTTTATAGATACCTAAATAAAGATTCTAGGCAATTTTTTTAAGATGAAAATCTGCATTACCAAAAAGAGCATCTATGGAAATCATTTTTTTAAGATAATGCCCAATCATCATTTCTTCACTAACTCCCATACCGCCATGAAGTTGAACTGCCTCTTTTGCTGATAACTTTCCTGATTTACCAATATATGATTTGAGAGCAGAGACATGTTTATACATATCATCTGAATTGTTAGTCACTTCCAACATGGCCTTAATTAATAATGATTTAGATAATTCTGATTCAATAAACATATCAACCATTCTGTGTTGCAAAACTTGAAAATTTGAAATGGGTTGACCAAACTGTTCTCTTCCTTTTGTATATTCAAGTGTCTTTAAATAACAAGACTCCATACAACCTACAGCTTCAGCGCTTACACATAATGTTGCGAGATTTATAACATCATTAAGTAAATGAATAGCATTATCACCAGAAGCAATAACATTAGAATCTTCAATCTGAACATTTTCAAATGATATTTCTGAACAAGACTGACCATCAATAGTAGCAAATGAATTTATTGAAACACCCTGTGCTGAAGAATCTATTATTACAAGATAAAGTTGTTCGTCTTTAGTGCATGATACTATTAGTTTTTCAGCATTCGCTCCATTCAAGACAAGTGTTTTTGTTCCGTTTAAATAATTATTTGCATCAATAGTTGTATTTGGAGATGAATAGTCGTAACTTTTGTTAGCTTCTGCATATGCTAGTGATATATGCATCTCTCCAGAGCATATTTTTTCAATCAGATCAGTTTTTGTAGCATAGTTTGATTTATCGAGTAAAGCACCAGATAAAACAACCGTAGCAAGATATGGTTCTATAACAAGAGCTTTACCAAATTCTTCAAATAAAATTGATAGCTCAATTGCACCAAAACCTAGGCCTCCAGATTCTTCTGAAAATGGCATTGAGAGCCATCCTTGTTCTGCAAACAGATTCCATACATTTTTATCAAAATCATCTGATGATTTCACTATTTCTTCTCGTTTGTAGAAGTCATATTCTGATTCACAGAATTTTTGAATCTGCTCACGCAGCATATTTTGTTCTTCGTTATAGTCTAGATTCATACTTAAACACCTAAAACAAATTTAGATAGAATATTTTTTTGGATTTCATTACTACCGCCATATATAGATGTCTTCCTTAGATTAAGAAAACCTGATAAGCCTTCTGCTGCATAATCAGGACCAGCAGGCTTATCATTACTTTCATAACCATGAGGNCCTGGATACATCAATGCGTATTCACCTGCTGCCTCAACAAAGAGTTCAGATAAGTTTTGCTGCATTTCAGTACCTTTAATTTTTAATATAGATGACTCTGCTCCNGGATGACCACCATTTTCAAGAGCAGATAATAGTCTTAGNTCCGTTATTTCAATTGCGGATAAGGCAATCTCTAATTCATTAACTTTTCTTTGCATTTCTGAATTATCTANTTTTGAAATAATATCTTTTAATCTATTAAGTTGTCTCATAGAGGCGCCAACACCTGCTATACCAAATCTTTCATGCGCCAATAGGAATTTAGCATATGTCCAACCCTTACCTTCTTCACCAACAAGATTTTCAGCAGGTACCTTAACATCGCTAAAGAAAACAGAATTAACTTCATGTTCACCATCAATGGTAATAATAGGTTTAACCTCAATGCCTGGTGTTTTCATGTCTATTAATAGAAATGAGATTCCTTCTTGTTTAATCCCACTNTTATCTGTTCTAACCANACAGAAAATCCAATCTGCGTTTTGAGCTAATGTNGTCCATGTTTTAGCACCATTAACAATATAATGNTCNCCCNCTCTAACAGCTTTTGTTTTAAGGGATGCTAAATCAGAACCNGANCCTGGCTCAGAATAACCTTGACACCACCANGTATCAAAATTAAGAATGTCTGGTAAGTATTTTTGTTTTTGTTCATCATTACCAAAAGTCCAAATAACTGGAGCAACCATACTTACACCAAATGCTAATAATGGTGGACAGCCAGCTAACCCAAATTCTTTGTTAAATATATATAATTGAGTTGAACTCCAACCAGTTCCGCCATGTTCAACAGGCCAGTTATAGCCCATCCACCCCTTTTTGGACAAAGCTTTATGGTAATCAACCATATCTTGCCTTGATAATGCTATTCCATTATCTGTTTTTTCTTTAACATGCTTAGGATAGTCATTAGCAAGCCATTCTCTGACCTCATCTCTGAAAGCAATCTCTTCATTAGTAAAGTTTATATCCATAGTTTTCTTTTAAAATTAAAATTGATTGATAGAATAAGGGCCACATTATACACAACAATATGCTTAAAAATAAACATAATAAGTATTTAAACTTAACATATGAAATTCATCAGGAATTCTTAAGAAAAAATGAGTCTATATGTTATGTAGCAGAAGATATAAAAGAAGCCCAATATTTAAAACATTCGTTAAAATTGTTACATTCCGAAAATGAGATATTGTTATTTCCAGAACAAGAAATACTTCCATATGACCATTTTTCAATTCCAGAAAAAGTCATTAAAGANAGATTTCAAATAATAAATNATNATTCAGANAAACCNTNTATATTAATNAGTACTGTAAAAAATCTTTTTGAAATATACCCACAAGCTGAATATTTTCAATCATCAAAAAACNTTTCAATAGGAGATAATATTTCAGTTAACAGATTGGTNAATATCCTTGAGTCNAATAATTATATAAAGAGGGTTAATGTTGAATTAATTAACGAATTCACAATTCGTGGAGGAATAGTTGATATTTATTCGCCAATGTACAAAAACCCTTTAAGGATAGAAATATTTGATGACAAAATTGAATCAATTAGATTTTTTAATGTTGATAGNCAACTTTCTATAGAAAACATAAATTCATTTGCAATTTCAAATGGATCATTATTTAGTTTAAATTCTTCTAGAATTGAAAATTTTGTAAATAAGTGGAGGACTTATTTTCATGACTATGATGAAAGGTTTTGTGATTTGTTCCAAAGAATTAAAAATGGCTCAATTCCAGAGGGTATAGAAGTTTATTTGCCATTTTTCTTTAATTTAACAGTTAATTTTAACGATTTGTTTAATATAAATAACATCTACACTTCTAAGGATTTAAACAGTGAGATTCATAAATATAATAAATTTATTCATCAAAGATTTGAGGATGAGTCATTTGAAGAAAAAAGACCTCTTGTTAAACCAACAGATTTATATTTAGAAACTGCAGAAGTTAAAAACATAATCTCACATTCTAAAATAATTGTTAATTCTGAAACTATATATATACCAAACAATTTTAATGACTTGGTTGATGAAATAAATTCAAATAATTTTAAATATAAGAATTTATTAATAATAACCTCTGTNCAAGCAGAAATACCTGAAATAAAAAAACTAATTAACACTCCATCATCTGTTATTAATGAAATTAATGAAATAAATCCTGGAATAAANATTATGGTTGGTAAACCAATACAACCATTCCACTTAAAAGATAAAGATGTTGTCGTTCTGCATAAAGAATATGTCGATGGAATGGACTCTTATGTATTTGAAAAAGATAAAAATCAAATAAAAGACTCAAAGGAAAGAGACTTTACATTATTCAAAATGAATGACTATGTGATACATGATAACTATGGCCTTGGTATTTATGCCGGATTAGAAATTGTTGAAACAAGTTATACAAAGAATGAATATATAAAAATTAAATATGCTAACTCAGAGAATCTATATGTGCCTCTATCAAATGTAAATAAAATTTCTAGTTATCATAAAAAGAATATTGATTTGAATATTCAGCTTGATTCGTTATCTTCAACAAAATGGAAACTTAAAAAAGAAAAAGCATTTAAACGATCTATTGATCATGCGGCTGAAATTTTAGATATTGAATCAAGAAGACAAAATTCATTATCCACATCATTAAAAATTGATGAAAAGTCACTTCAAGAATTTAACAATGATTTTCCTTTTGAAGAGACAGCTGATCAGATNTCATCGTTTAATGCAATTAGAAAAGATTTGGAATTAATTAAACCAATGAATAGAGTCCTTTGTGGAGATGTTGGGTTTGGTAAAACAGAAGTTGCTATGCGATGTGCATACATCAGTGCATATTCAAATAAACAAGTTATTGTAATTACTCCCAGCACAATCTTAACTGATCAGCACTTTAATTCTTTTACAAAGAGATTTAAGAATTTTCCTTTATCTATAAAAAAACTTAACCGCCATACGACATTAAAAAATAAGAATGAAATAGTTAAAGAGTTTAATAACTCAAAGATAGATATATTAATTACAACGCATATTGCATTTAATAATGTTATAAATTTTAAGAATACTGGCCTTCTTATAATTGATGAAGAACATAAATTTGGTATTAAACAGAAAAATTTTATTAAGGACAAGCAATCAAATATTCATATTCTTTATTTATCTGCAACTCCAATTCCTAGAACCATGAACATGGTCTATGCTGGATTAAAAGACTTTTCTTTTATACAGACACCTCCCTCTAACAGAGTAAATATTAAGTCCTTTTTAAAAATACAATCCAGTCAACTTNTNAAAGAAGCTTTGTCTAGAGAAAAATCTAGAAACGGTCAATGNTTTATTCTGCAAAACGATATATCCAANATGGATAGTCTTAAAAAAGAAATTAATAAATTATTNCCAGACTATAAAGTTGCCATNGCTCATGGAAAACAAAATAAAAAAGAAATAACTAAAATCATGTCTGATTTTCAAAATGGAAATTTAGATGGGCTAATTTGTACAACAATTGTTGAAATGGGCTTGGATATATCAAACGCTAACACAATGATAATAATAAATGCACAAAATTTTGGACTAGCTCAACTTCANCAATTAAGAGGAAGAGTTGGAAGGTCTGATNAACAGGGCTATTGTTATTTTCTTGTTCCTACTATGGAAATACCGAAAATATCTATGAATAGATTAAATTCAATAATCAAACATTCAAAAATTGGTGAAGGTTTTTTAATTGCCCAAGAGGATTTAGAAATAAGGGGTGGCGGTGAAATGTTAGGTGATAGGCAAAGCGGACATATAGAAAATGTTGGAATGAGTTTATATTTATCTATGCTAAAAAACGCCTTAAATGGGTCCAATAAATCATCTAAAGATACTGAAATTGAAATTAATTTTTATGATTCGACCTATATAAATTCAGATTACCTGCCCTCCCCGATTGAGAGACTAAAAATCTATAGACAAATAGATACTGTTAAAAATTTGAATGAGCTAAAAAAAATTGAAACAAATTTAGTTGATAGATGTGGAAAAATGCCATGTGAAGTTATAAACCTAATCGAAAATAAAAAAATAGAGCTTCTTATAAGACACACAGGAATTTCATCCATTAAATCTAATAAAATAAATACNAATTTTTTACTAAATGATTATGTTAAAGATGATTTATTAAATAAATTAATAGATTTAGCAAAATTAAAGCCATCATATTNNTCATTAACTAAAGAAAATAAGTTTATTTATAAACTTAATGAATTAAAATCTGATGTAAGAAGAATAAAAATAAAGAGCCTGTTAAGTGACATTCTATAAAAAACTCATCNTATTATTTGCATTATTTGCTCAAGACATAAACGCCAATGAAGATAATATTGATGAATATAAAGTTGAGATAATAATTTTTAAATTTAAAAATATTGAAACAAATGAAGAATTTATTGATGAGATTGCTTTACCAAAAAAGGATGTAATTAGTCTTATAGAACCAAAGCTATCTTTAAATAAAAATGCATTAAATAACTTTTCAGAAAATAAATCTTTTTTTTCTAATCTTTTAAAAAATATAAATCCAAGAAAAGTTCAAGAAAATATATCTAAAAATGAATCAAAATCTTCTGTTAATCCAAAAATTTGGTATCGCAAAAGTTCGAATATAGAAAATTTGTCTACACTAAAAAATAAAATAATTTCAAATAATCAAATTGAATATTTAGATTCAAATTCATGGATTCAATCAATTGATAATGAAAATGAGAGCAAGTACGTGTTTTTAGAAGATCATGATAAAGAATTTGGTTTTTTTTTAAAATTATATAAAAAAAGATTTCTGCATCTTGATTTAAAAGCATACCTAGGTGTTAAAAATGAACAAACAATTGAGTCGACTGAAAGTTATGTCAAAAAGTATGAATCTCAAACAAATAACAACTCTAATATTAACAATGAACTAGATGTAAAAATTTACTTACCGGAAGAATCTGAGTCCATTGAGATATTAAATAAGCCTAATGAATTACCAATAAATAAAACATCTACTAAACTAAATAAATTTATAGATATTAATAAGAGAATATTTAATGAGGAAANACATTTATTTGATCATCCTAATTTCGGAGTTATAGTATCTATTTCAAAAATATAATCTAATAGTATGCATTGTCATCAATACTNTGATCTGTAGTATCNCTGACACCAGTTACTTCAGGTATTTGTTCAACTAATGTTTTTTCAATACCATCTTTTAGAGTTACATCTACCATTCCACATCCTTGACACCCACCACCAAATTGAAGAACAGCTTCACCATCTTTATTAAATTCAACCAGGCTCACCTCACCACCATGCGATTCAAGCATAGGGTTAATTTCGTTGTAAATTACGTAGTTAATTCTATCTTCAACTGGACTATCTGAAGAAATATTAGGCAGACGTGCGTTAGGAGCTTTAATCGTAAGCTGACCACCAAAAGTATCATTATCATAGTTAACTTCTGCATCTTTAAGGAAAGGTAAGCTTCTTTTCTCTAAATTAACATTAATTAAATCAAGATTTAAAATCATATCATCCGGCATGGCCTCATCTGGTTTACAATATGCTAAACAAGTTTCAGCCTTGGGTGTGCCTGGATCAGAAATGAAAATTCTTATAGATAAATCAGTTTCATTTTTATCTTGTATAAGCTTAGAAAGATACTCTTCAGCTGATTTTGTTATATTAATAATTTCGCTCATATATTATGTGGTTTAGTAGAATTATAAGTTCTTTTTTTGGAATAAGAAAAAAAAATGACCTTCAAGATGATTTGAATAAGCTATCTTTTAATAAGATCATATTATTATTTATAACGCTAAACTTGATATTCATATCTATCGTTTTATTAATCACAAAAATATTTATCTAACTAAATGAATAAGTTTGAATCTTTTAAAGAGAGTATTTTTTTANACTTTAAAGAAAATATTAAAATTAATATAGGTCCAGCAACTTCTTTCAGGAATAGGTGTGAATTTGGTTATTCAAAAAAAGCTTATGTTATGTATGAAAATGATAAAAAGATATATCTCAATAACTTCCCTCTTGCATCAAACTCAATAAGAAGGACTATGCCAGTTCTTCTTAATGAAATTATCAAATTACAAAATCTGCAAGAAAAGTTATTCCAAATTAATTTTAGATCTAATTCAAATAATGTGGTATTAGCTACTCTTATTTATCATAAATTAGTTGATAATAAAATTATTGAACAATTAAATATAGTTTCAAAAAAATTAAATATAGGTCTGATAATTAGATCTAAAAATTTTATTCATAGAATTGCTAATGATTATTTAGAGGACAAAATAAATAACATAAAAATATATCAATCTGATAATTGTTTTTATCAGCCAAACAAATTTTTACTATCAAAAATGATTAATAAAGTTGAGTCTTTTATAAAAGAACCTGAGGACTTACTTGAACTTTATTGTGGTGTAGGAACGTTTACACTTCAATTATCTAAAAAATTTAATAAAATCTTTGCAACTGAGAATAATAGAGAATCAATTAAATGTCTTGATAAAGCTATAGCTGCTAACAATTTTAATAATATCTTTAAAGCAAGATTATCTGCTGAAGAGTTAAATGAAGCATTCAATGGTAGAAATTTCTTTAGAATGAAAGATATCAATCTTCAAGAATTCAATTTTTCACATGTACTGGTAGACCCTCCTAGGTCAGGACTTACCGATGAAGTTATAAGTTTAATTTCTAAATTTAAAAATATAATTTATATATCATGTAATGCTGAAACTTATTTAAGAGATATAAAAAAAATCAGTGGACATAAAATAAAAAAAATAGAAATATTTGATCAATTTCCAAATACTAATCACATAGAATTAGTCTCACTTTTGACTACTATTTAATTTTTTCATATTCAATCCAGTCAATTAAGAGCCTTTTACTGTCTGGATTGTCAGGATGATTTGAACATAACGCATCATAACAAAAGTCAGATGGTTCAAGTCTCCCACTGTCAAAATTACCCCCTACAGCAACATTAATTATTAGGTAAAACTGTTTATTAAATGGGTATGAATATTGATTCAATGGATATAGGTCAGGAGTCACAGATAAATGTGGTGTTGATTCGTCATCTATATAAAAATCAATTTTATCTTCTAAAAATATAAGTGTCATTGAGTGAAAGTAATCCTGGAAAGTATTTTCATTTGATGAAAAAAATTCACCTACCACATATTTATTATCAGGCCATTCAGTTCCAAAATGAACCGCTGAACTAATTATATTATTTTGCGCAGGAGAGCCTTGATCTGGATAAGCTCTTCCTTTTGCCTCTAAAAGGTCTATTTCACCTCCACTAGGCCACGGTGAACCATCATATGCAAGCATCCAAACAGCTGGCCACATTCCAGTTCCCTCAGGTAGTTTAAAACATATAGAAACTCTACTGTTGTAATCAATTGGAAATTTATTTTTAGTCATTATTTTTGATGAAGTAAAATTTTGTTGAACATTATCACTTCCTATATTTACTTCATAAATAGGCTGTATTTTTAATAGACCATTTTCTATAAATAAATTTTCTTTATCATCTGATGTGTAATTCTGTTTTTCATCATTTCCATTACATCCACCACCATTGTTATTGCAACCTTCATCATATGACCANTTAGATGAATCTAAGACCTCGTTATTAAAATCTTCTNNCCAATCGANAGATGAGGTTCTNGANACGCAATTATCTCTAGACGTACCTGATGGAGGTATGTATTGATATGGTGTATTTCCACCAGAATTATTAGAATCAAGAATTGGAGACTGACCTCCGCCTCCTCCACAAGAAACTAAAAATAATATAAAGATATAATTATATTTATGCATTGATTAAAGGTTATAGTTATTTGGTTTCGAAATTATCTGATAAAGATTTCATCTCATGTCTAAGCACAAACATTGCCAATAGATTTGGAATTGATACCAACGCAACAACAACATAAGCAATATTCCAGACAACAGTTGTATCAATTACAGCTGCTAAAACAAAACAAGCTACATAGAAATATCTGTACCAAATTACACCTTTTTCACCAAATATATAGGCAGTAGATCTATCGCCATAGTAACACCAGGTAATTGAGGTTGAAAAAGCAAATAAGAGTAATGCTATTGCAACTAGCTTACCTCCGTATTCGCCAAGTATTCCATTAGAAAAAGCCTTTGCTGTTAATTCGGCAGAACTAACAAGAGATTTGCCCTCAAATGAAACAGATGAAGATTTGGTTTGATTAATTTTACCGTCTTCTATAATTAGCTGGCCGCTAAATAAACTCTGATTTTCTCCTTTAACAATTATGTTTTCTGCAATCGATCTTAAATGAATTACTGTTATTTCACTATTTCTTATTTCACCATTTTCAATGTCTAAAGTACCGTTAAACTCTTTAACAGTAGACTCAATATTTTGAACATATTTCGTAAGTTCGTTAATTTGATCAGGGAAAATAAAGGTCTTATCATCATTTAATTCATCACTATATGTTCCATCTAGAATAATCATGTCTGTCTTAGAGAAATTAGTTTCAAATTTTTCAGTCCAGACACCAGAAGACAAGATAACAAGAGCTGTTACACTACAAACCACTATGGTATCTATAAAAGGCTCTAGAATCGATACAACACCCTGATCAATTGATTTATTCTTTGAAGAAGCATGAGCAATGGGTGATGAACCTTGACCAGCTTCATTGGAATAAAGACCTCTTGCAACTCCATATTTGAGACTCATTGCAAAACTTGCGCCTAAGAATCCACCCATGGCAGCTGAGCCAGTAAAGACTTGTGCAAAAATAGCATTAAATGACGGAATTATATTCTGGTAATTTTCGGCAAGAATAATTAAAGCGCCGCCAAAATATATTAAACCCATAATAGGAATGATTTTGCTTGCAACAGAAGCAATTCTTTGAATGCCGCCTACTATTATTATAAATAATAAAGCACCCAAAAATATTCCTGTAAAAGCCTTAGGAACTGAAAATTCAGTATTCATTACTAAAGCTATATTGTTAATCTGTGGCATATTACCTGAACCAATAGCTGTAATCATCATCAAAAAAGCAAATAGAACAGCAACAGATTTGGCAGGAAATTTTATTCCAAGTATCTTTGTATTCAGACCCTGTTCAATGTAATACATAGGGCCTCCAGAAATAGATCCATCACTAAGTTTTGTTCTATATTTATGTCCTAAAGTAACTTCAACAAATTTAGTTGTCATTCCAAATATGGCAGTAATCCACATCCAGAAAATAGCAGCTGGTCCTCCAGTCCATATAGCAAGAGCTACACCACCAATATTTCCTGTTCCAACCGCTCCTGACATAGCGGTTGTTAATGCCTGAAAGCCTGTCGTTTCACCATCTGATTCAGAGTTATTATTTTTACCGGAAACAATTTTTAACGCGCTACTAAAATACTTAAATTGTGGAAAGCCAAGGTATATTGTAAAAAATATCCCTGTACCGATAAGTAAGGCTGGAAACCACCACGATCCGCTTAAGTTACTATCAAGTAACACTAAAAAATTATTAAACTGTTCCATATTTTTATTCTGAGAATTTTTCGATTAAATCAGTATAACCGCCTATAGACTTATCATCTATAAAAATTTGAGGTACAGTCCTTGCTGATGGATTGCGTTCAAGCATTTCCTTAAAAATAGACGGATTATCGGCGCTATAAACTTCATATGAGATACCTTTTGAATCAAAAAAATTCATGGCCATCACACAATATGTACAATTTTGTTTTGAATATATTTCAACTTTTTTAGTCATTAATTAATTATAATAAAAATATGTCATTATTTAACCTAAAAGATAAATCAATTTTAATTACAGGGTCTTCTCGAGGTATTGGTAAATCTATAGCCTATCACTGTGCTGCTCATGGAGCAAAAGTAATAATTTCTAGCAGAAAAGAAGAAATGTGTATTCAAACCTCACAAGAAATAAATGATGAATTTGGATCTGGAACAGCAATACCTATACCAGCTAGCATTAGTGATGAGTCTCAATTGGAACATCTTGTTAATGAAACAAGAAAAAATTTAGGCAAAATTGATGTTCTTGTTTGTAATGCTGCCACTAATCCCTTTATGGGCTCAATGTTAGATATGCCATCAGAGAAGTTTGATAAAGTAATGAACAACAATATTAAATCTAATCAAATTCTTTGCAATCTTGTATTGCCAGAAATGATTGATAGAGAGGATGGCGCAATAATAATTATATCCAGTATCGCTGCAATTAAAGGGAGTCCAATTCTTGGGGCATACAATATCAGTAAAGCTGCAGATGTTATGATTGTAAAAAATATAGCTACAGAATTTGGTCATAAAAATATAAGAGCTAACTCAATCGCACCAGGTTTAATTAAAACTGATTTTGCTAAGGCTTTATGGGAAAATCCAGATATATTAAAAACAGTTTTAGGAACTACACCAATGCAAAGAATTGGTTTGCCAGATGAAATTGCAGGTGTAGCAGTTATGCTGGCATCTGAAGCTGGTAATTATATAAATGGTCAAACAATAGTTGTAGATGGTGGCACAACTATATCTTAATTGAATTTTTTAATTCACTTAAAAGGTAGTTCATAATATGTGTTTCATTAATTTGAGGCACTTTATAAAAATCTATTCTTAGGTTATTAATTTCCTCTATTAAATTTGAAATTTTAAGATTATTAAATTCTGCATTATTAAATATTTTGTAGATACCTGAAAGCTGCTCGGATGTGATTTTGGATTTTAAAATTATTTTTAAAAACTCAATCAAATAATTCAGTTTTGTAATTAAATCGATATTAAGATTATTCAAATTCTTAATAAGTGAAGTTTGATTGAGTTTATTTGCGAAAAAATTATTAAGAATATTGATAAAGTCTTTAAATTCATTATGTTCATTGCTTTTAATATCATTAATTATGTTTAATGGTGAAGCATAACTGGGGAAATCTGTAGCTTTAAAATCTGATATCCCTTTAGATGCTAGCCACTCATCTATTTCTGAGTTTGTTAGTGAAGGTATAGTTATGACTTGGCATCTGCTATATATGGTTTGATACAATGCTTTTGGTCTGTCTGAGGTAATAATAATAAAAGTGTTTGGCGATGGTTCTTCTAAAGATTTTAAAAGTGCATTTTGAGGCTCTTTATCCATAGTATGTGCATTTAAAATAAGTACTACCTTATTAATAGCGACTGATGGAGTGGTTGATAAAAATTCGTTTACATTTCTTTCTCCAAGCTCTTCATCCCATTCATCCCTCTTTTTAGCTTTTCTATAAGTTATATGACGAAGTAATATCTTCTCTTTATTAAGAACAAAGTAATCTGGATGGTTGTTAGAATTAAATAATTCTATATCAAGAGTTAGAGTTTTCTTATTTAGTAACAGTTGTGATGAGATAGCATTTGCTAATATTCTTTTACCAATGCCTCTTGGTCCATTAATAATTATCCCATGTGGTAAATTATCGAAATTAATATTATCAAATATTTTTTGAAGCCAAATATATGAATTCAAATCATTCATTGAATATCTATAGCAGATATTATCTCTTTTGAAATTATATCTATTTCTTTTGATGCATCTATTACAGTAAACCTATCTTTTTCAATTTCAGCAATCTTTAAATAACCATCTCTTACTTTATTAAAAAAATCNTCTCCAGAAGACTCGATTCTATCTTTTTTATCGTTTATTTTTCTTGAGAAACCATCCTCAACTGATATATCTAATAGAAAGCTATTGTTCGGCTTTGGACAATTTATAAATTCTATTAGGTTGCTTATAAAATCTATTGATAAATTTCTTCCATACCCTTGATATGCTAAAGAGGCATCATAAAATCTATCAAGAAGAAGAAAATCACAATCGCTTTTGTTAATCTTTTTAGCCACTAACTCAGACCTTGCTGCAAACATTAATAATAATTCTGTCTCATTTGATAAATCAATTTCATTATCCAAAAGAATATCTCTAATTTTTTCTGATGCTACTGTAGAGCCTGGCTCTCTATAAACCTCAACTTTATATGATTTGTTTTCTAAATAGTCTTTTAGTAGATTTATTTGTGTAGATTTACCAACACCCTCAATTCCTTCAAAGCTTATAATTTTCATTTATCTAACCCAAGTTCTTGAATTTTTTCTAAATGCTCATCGTATGTTTTAGAAAAATGATGTGATTTACTGGTATCGGCAACAAAATATAAATACTCACCTGGTGTTGCACCAAATGCTGCATCAATAGAAGATATTGATGATATAGCGATAGGTGACGGTGGAAGTCCATTTATCATATAAGTATTGTACTTATTATTTTTATCAAGAATATTAGATTTTTTAATATCTCCATCAAAATTTGGTAACAAACCGTAGATTATCGTNGGATCNGCCTGAAGTCTCATATTTTTATTAAGCCTTTTGATAAATACTCCAGCAATTAAAGGTTTTTCATAATGATTTCCAGCTTCTTTCTCAATTATTGATGAAAGTATTAAAAGCTCTTCATTATTTAATGAGTTTACTCTATTTTCATTTGAACTAATTAAATATAAATAATTCGTCAATCGATCATGGCTTTTTTGTAATAATTTTGAAGCTTTATCTCCCCTTTTATAAAAATATGTATCTGGATATAAAATCCCTTCAAAATAATTAAATGAAGTATTAATACATTTAAGCATTTCACAGTCATTTGTGAGATACGAATCATTAATTAGATTGTTTAATTCGTAAATATTTGTTCCTTCATTGATGGTGATTTTATGAGTTATTGTATTTCCCACCTCCATGTCTTGAATAATTTCTTTTAAAGGTTTCTTATAAACCTGATATTCACCTGACATAAAGGTATCAATTTTATTAAAGGTTAAGAAAATTTTTAAATAAANTTTATTAAATATATTTTGTTGGGTAATTTTAGAAATTGCCATATTGATGGTTAATCCATCATCAATAATTAATGGCTGATTTATTAACGTAGGTTTATGATTAAAATACGCTTTATAAGGGGCAATAAAAGAAAAGCATAGAAAAAATATTAATAATAATGTTTTAAAGAAGTGCATAATAAAATAATTGTAGTGCTACAAATATTTTAAACGCTAATATTATCTATTAGAAAATTATTCTTAAGAATTTGAATTAATGTAATCTACAGCTTCGTTTACAGTAGATATATTTTCAGCATCCTCATCTGCAATCTCAAGATCAAATTCTTCCTCTAATGCCATTACTAGCTCTACAGTATCAAGAGAATCTGCACCTAAATCATCTACAAATGACGAATCACTTTGAATTTCATCCATGGACTTTCCAAGTTGATCGCTTACGATTTTTTTTACTCTGTCTTCAACACTCATAATTTCTCCATAACCTATATTGAAATTTGACACATTTTACATGTAATAGTTCAAAGATGCACATAAATTAATACATCAATAAACCACCATCAACTGAAATAGTTTGACCAGTTATATAGCTCGCTTCATCTGATNCTAAAAAATATACCAATTTTGATACATCGTCTACGTTACCTAGTCTTTGAAGAGGTATTGTATTGATAATTTCTTGTTTTGCATCTTCTTGGAGATATGAGGTCATATCAGTCTCAATAAAACCTGGTGCAACATTGTTGACTGTAATATTTCGAGAGCCTACTTCTTTTGCTAATGATTTTGTGAAACCATTTAATGCTGCTTTAGACGATGAGTAGTTAACTTGACCAGGATTGCCCATCAATCCAGAAATAGAAGATATATTAATAATTCTACCTTCTTTATTTTTAATCATATTTTTTATAAAAATTTTTGTTAGATTAAAAACACCGGTTAAATTTGTAGATATAACATCATCCCAATCTTCATCTTTCATTCTTAAAAATAGTTGATCTGATGTTATGCCTGCATTGTTTATTAATACTGTTGGTAAAAGATTTTTTTCTTTAAGGTCATTAAAGCAGTTTTTAATACTTTCTCTGCATGTTATGTCCAGCTTAATTGGCAAGAGATTTTTAGTTTTATTTTTAAAGTTAAAATTATTTCTAGAGGTTCCTACGACATAATAATCTTTTTCAGCAAAATAATTTGCTAGACTTTCTCCTATCCCTCTAGAAGCTCCAGAAATCAATACTACTTTATTATTCATAATAAACTTTTTAATGTTGCAATGTGATCATCTGTTGAGGTTGATACTGTTGTTTCTAAATCGTTAGATTTTGCAATTCCAGTTAATACCTTATTGGGACCACATTCTATAATGATACTATTCTTTCGTTTTAAATATTGCATTGTTTTAATCCATTGAACTGGATTAGTTAATTGTTTAATTAAGTTAGATTTTAATTCATCAATATCAGAAGATGATGATGCATTGAAATTATGTATGAGCTCAATTGTTGGGAGTTTTAGACTAATTGTATTTACTACTTTTTCAAAGTGATTTGCAGCATCTTTCATGAGCTTACAATGAGAGGCAACTGATACTTGAAGTTTGATGCACTTTCTAACTCCATCATTTTTAAGCATTAAAATTACTTCCTCTACTGCATCTATATGACCTGCGATAACAATCTGCTTTGGAGAGTTTATATTTGCTGGAGAAACTACTAGGTTCAATTTGTTTTGAACTTGTTGACAGTAATTCGTAATTTTATCTAAATCACAATTTAGAATCGCATACATAGAACCAGACTTGCATTCTTCCATTAGTAATCCTCTTTGATGTACCAATTTTAGACCTTGTTCTAAATTTAATGATTCACCTATAACAAGGGCTGTATATTCACCTAAGGAATGGCCGCATAAGACATTTGGTTTAAAATCTATTAATGATTTGAGTTGTCTAAATGATAGATAGGATGACAACAATAAGGCTGGTTGGGTATTTGATGTTTTATTTAGTTCTTCAGAGTTACCATTGCTTATTAAATCAATAAGATCAAAATCTAACGCAGAGTTGACAATCGGTTTTACTTCATCGATTAATGATGAGTCTATACCCTCAAGCATACCGATATGCTGAGAACCTTGACCCGGAAAAACAAGACTAATATGCCTAGGCATAATTAAGATGTTACTTCTTCTGCCTCTTCTTTAATAGGTTTTCTTAAATCTTTTACCAATCTACCTTTATAAAAACCATCTTTTGTCATTTGATGACGGACATGCTTTTCACCAGATACTGGATCTGTAGATAACATCTTTGATTTTAAAGAGTCATGCGATCTTCGCTGACCTCTTCTCGATCTTGTAACTTTACTCTTTTGTACTGCCATAATAAGCCCTAAAAAAACGATATCCTAACAAAATTAAGATAATAATGATAGATATAACTATCTTAGTCTATCTATAAAAATATCCATGTATGCAGGGTTAGGACACTTAACTGATATTGATTTTGAGAATTGATCTGTGAATTCAATTTGTTGAGAATGAAGGGCTATATTCTTATTTAAATTTTTTCCAAGTTTATTGTTGAATGTGACATCACCATATTTATCGTCAAATATAATTGGGTGACTAATTGATGCTGCATGTATTCTTATTTGATGAGTTCTTCCAGTCGAAATTTGGATTCTTGCTAAAGAACATCCTTTCAAATTTTTTATTTTTTTAAATGAAGATATTGATTTTTTAATTTTATTTTTATTTTTATACACAGGACTATCGACAATAAGATTTTTTTTAAGATTACCTTTCAGAATAGCTATATAAGTTTTTTTGATATCTCTTTTTTTTAGCAGCTCATTAAAATGTTTAACAGATTGCTTATTTTTTCCAAACACTAAGCAACCTGAAGTATATTTATCTAGTCTGTGACACAGATCTATGTTTTCACCATGTATTTCTCTTAATATATCTATAATTCCAATAAAATTCTTAGTTCCTCCATGAACAGAAATGCCTGATTTCTTGTTGATTATTAAATAATTCTTATCTTCATAAATTATGTTGTCTTTAAATTTATTTATTAATGCTGGTTTTATAAATTTTTTATTGTTTTTTGCTATATCTAAATTTGGTGGAATGCGAATCAAGTCACCCTTTTTAATTTTATAGTCAGGCTTAGCTCTTGATGAATTTACTCTTACCTCACCCTTTCTGATAATTTTATATATTTTACTTTTGGGTAGGTCTTTTAATATTGAAATTAAAAAATTATCTAATCTTCTATCGCTATTATCACTATTAACTTCAACAATTTTGACAGACATTGTACAAATCTATAGGATATACACCTAAATAACTAGGAAAACTAGTAAAAATTAACGAAAGATAAATACAACAGTTTAGAATTACAGCTCTTTAAAAGAGTCAATCATACAAGCAAATACATGTAAGACTTGATGGTTAAAGCTTAAAACAAGCATACTGCTGAATTATCTTCCTTATACAGGGAGAAACAATGAAAAGAATACTTATTAATTCATCATACGGTGATGAACTTCGCGTAGCGTTAGTTGATGGAGCAAAATTATATGATTTTGATACTGAATCACCAGAACGAAAACTTTTAAAAGGAAGTATATTTAAAGCAACGGTTTCAAGAGTCGAATCAAGTCTCGATGCCGCATTTGTAAATTTTGGGTCAGAGAGACATGGTTTTCTTCCATTAAAAGATCTTTCAAGAGATTATTATAAAAAAGACAAAAATGGCAAATTTGTATGTACGCTAAAAGAAGGACAGGAAATAGTTGTTCAAGTAACAAAAGAAGAACGAGGATCAAAAGGAGCTGCTTTAACAACTCAAATAGGTTTAGCTGGAAGATTTTTAGTCTTAATACCAAATTCAACTAGATCTGGTGGAATATCGCGAAGGATTAGTGGTGATGAAAGAGATCAAATCAAAGCTGCATTAGATAAATTGAATATACCAGAAAATATGAGCGCCATTGTAAGAACCAATGGACTGGGAAGAAGTGTTGAAGAATTGAGCCTTGATTTATCATATCTGCTCGCATTGTGGGATGAGATAAATAATACAACTCCAAATGCTACATCTCCTTCTCTAATTTTTAGAGATGATAAATTAATTGTAAGAGTTGTCAGAGACTATTTTAAGGAAGATATAGAAGAAATTTTAATAGACGATAAACACGTATATTCTGAGGCTAAAGAATTCATTGAGGCAGTAATACCTGATCATGCAGAGAAAGTTAAATTTTATGAAGAAGAAATACCTTTATTTAATAGATATCAAATCGAGTCACAGATTGAATTAGCTTTTCAAAGAGAAATATCCTTAAATTCGGGTGGCTCAATAGTAATCGATCCAACTGAAGCCATGACAACCATTGATGTTAATTCTGCAAGATCAACAAAAGGAAAGGATATAGAAGAAACTGCATTCAAAACAAATTTAGAAGCAGCGTCTGAAGTTGCAAGGCAACTCCGACTGAGAGATGTTGGTGGATTGGTTGTAATTGATTTTATTGACATGACAGATGAAGAGAATCAGAACAAAGTTGAGTCTGCTTTTAGAAAAGCGGTTTATTCAGATAGAGCACGTGTTCAGTTTTCTAACATCTCTAGATTTGGTTTACTGGAAGTTTCTAGACAAAGACTAAGACCGTCCTTAAATGAATCGTATGATATTGAACACGTTCTTGTTAGAGGACCTAGGTCTCTAGGTCAATCTATATTGAGAATCGTTGGTGAGGATGCGGCAAAAGAAAATACAGGTGAAATACAAGTTTATGTCCCGGCAGATGTTGCAAGCTATCTTTTGAATGAAAAAAGATACGACATTATTAGCATAGAAAAAACAAATAATATTAAAGTTTTAATTATTGCTGATCCATATAAATCAAGACCCTACTATAAGGTTGTTAGAGTTAAGAAATCTGAAGTCAAGCAAGTTGATTCATATTCTCTTACTCCTAATAGCCCAGAGCCAGATACAAATTGGAGAGATAATAAAAATATTTCAACATCTATGAAACCATTGGTCGATGGAGTAAAACCTCCAAAGATGCCAAAGAAAAGAAAAGATGGAATAGTTAAGTGGTTAAAAACTATCACTGGTATTGAGGCTGAGGATTCGAAACCAGCCAAGAAAAAACCAAAACGCAATATAAGAAAGAAAAGCACAGGTCCAAGAAAAAATACTAATCAAAAAAAAGGTTTTCAGCCTAAGAAGAAACCTAATAAAAACTTTAAAAATGATAAAAAGGAAGTAAAAAAATCACAATCTAAATCATCGCTAAAAACAAATGCTAGAAAACCAGTTAATAAAAAGTCTACTGATGTAAATAAAAAATCTTCTGATGTTAAAAATACTCAAAGACCGCCTGTTAAAAATAAACCTAAAGCTCATACTGAAAAGCCAAAGACTTCATCTGGAATTAAAGAGATTGTTAAGGAAAAGAAAATTAAAAAGGAATTACCTTTAAGAGCTAAGAATGATCCTCGACAAAAGAATTAATTAATATGCCTGAAAGGCTTGTGGTTGGTGGAACATAAGGGAGATTATCAAATCTATACCAATTTGCTTCAGCTATTTCCTTTTCATCTAAGATAATTTCTCCAGATTCATATTCACATGAGAAACCTAACATTAGTTGAGATGGAAATGGCCATGGTTGACTTCCATGATATTTAATATTTTTTACATGTAGATTTACTTCTTCTAAAACTTCACGCTTAACAGTTTCTTCAGCTGATTCAGAAACCTCTACAAAGCCAGCAAGAATACTAAAAAGACCCTCTGGAAATAAATTATTTCTTGCAAGTAATATTTCATCGCCTCTTGTTACCATGGCCAATACACACGGTGAGATTTGAGGATAAATCATTGTTGAAGAACCAGGTGAATATAGTGCCTCTTCATTAGTATCAAATTTATTGAGTTCTCCACTATAACCAGAATATTTATTACTTCGAACCCAATGTAATAATTGATTTGCCCTCCCCATTAAGACAATATCATTTGCATTAGAAACTGCTAATAAATGCCTAATGTCATATTCAACTAGATTCTCATAACCAACATTTATATCTTCATTCAATTCTGAGATATCAATAGCATAAATTTTTTTGTTGTTATTCTCGCCAATACCAACATGNAGAGAGTTATCAAAATCAATATTTAGGTAATCACTATTAAGTAAAAATGTTTTTAAATTGGGTTCATATAAAATTTTGTGGTTTTTAAAAACAATTAAGTCATTACTATTTTCTGTATTTATTTCTAGAAATCTTTTAAATTGCATCATAATTCAGTTTAAAATAGCGGCTATGTTAAGTGAAATTCAAAAACTATTTTTAGGGAACGCCCCGAAATGGTATAAGTCTACCATAATAGCCTTTCTTGTAATTAATCCCATATTATTAGTAGCTTTAAATTCAATTGGCCTAAATGGAAATTTTATAATAGGTTGGGTTTTCTTACTTGAATTTATTTTTACACTTGCATTAGCCCTTAAATGCTATCCATTACAACCAGGCGGATTGCTTGCACTTCAAGCAATAGTAATGGGCTTAACTTCAACAAAATCTGTTTTTCATGAGATTGAAAATAATCTAGAGGTAATTCTTTTACTTGTTTTTATGGTTGCTGGTATCTATTTTATGAAAAATTTAATGTTAACAATTTTTACAAAGCTGCTATTAAATATTCGATCTAAGACTATATTGTCATTATTATTTTGTGTATCTGCGGCAGTTCTTTCAGCATTTCTTGATGCATTAACAGTAACTGCTGTTCTCATTGGAGTTACTATTGGTTTTTATAGAATTTATCATGTTGTTGCTTCAGGTGGTACTTTTACTAATGAAAAACATGACTATCAAAATGATAACAATTTATCTAATGAAAAATTACAAGAACTTGAAAGTTTTAAAGGATTCTTAAGAGACCTAGTAATGCATGGTGCTGTAGGAACAGCGCTTGGTGGCGTTTGCACTATAGTGGGAGAACCACAAAATTTATTAATTGCTACTATTGCTGGCTGGGAGTTTGTTGAATTTTTTATAAGAATGGCACCAATTACTATGCCGGTTTTTGTAGCTGGTATGTTTACATGTTTAATTATTGAAAAATTTAAAATTGCTGGATTTGGTAATCAGCTACCAGAAAATATTAAAATTATCTTTAACGATTATGCTATATACAGAAATGAAAATATTACACCTAAGGATAAAGCTGAACTTTTAATAGAGTCCATGGTAGCTATTTTCCTAGTAATAGCACTGGCTTTCCATCTTGCCGCAGTTGGTTTAATTGGTCTCAGTGTTATTATTCTTCTAACTGCATTTAAAGGCATTACTGAGGAACATAAACTTGGAGAAGCTTTTCATGAAGCACTGCCATTTACAGCCTTACTAGCTGTATTCTTTGCTATAGTAAGCGTGATTCATGATCAACATTTGTTTTCACCAGTAATTGATTATGTTCTAGCACAAGACCCTTCAACTCAACCATCTTTATTTTTTATTGCAAACGGATTTTTATCAGCAATAAGTGATAATGTGTTTGTTGCAACAATATACATAAATGAAGTTAAAGCTGCATATGATAGTGGTGCTATAACGTTAGACCAATTTAATAATTTAGCTATAGCAATTAATACAGGCACCAATCTCCCAAGTGTTGCTACACCAAATGGTCAAGCTGCATTCTTGTTTTTACTTACATCATCACTAGCACCTTTAATAAGCTTGTCTTACATGAGAATGGTGTACATGGCTTTACCTTACACAATAGTTCTGTCTATTGTTGGCTATGTTTGTATAAATTTATTTCTTTAACCAAAGTGAATATCCTTGATCATAAAGTGTGTGTTGCGCCTATGATGCAATACACAGACATGCATGATAGATATTTGCTAAGACTAATATCAAAGAAGGTTTTTTTATATACAGAAATGATTGCAACTGGCTCCTTGGTTTATGGGAGATGTTTTGATCAATTAGAATTTAATAAAGAAGAACACCCTATTGGCGTTCAACTTGGTGGTTCAGATATAAAAGATTTAATTGAATGTTCAAAAAAATGTGAAGATTATGGATATAACGAGATAAATCTTAACTGCGGTTGTCCATCGGACAGAGTTCAAAAAGGAAGATTTGGTGCTTGTTTAATGCTAGAAGCAAATCATGTTGCTGAATGTCTATCGGAAATGCAAAATGCTGTTGAGATACCAGTCTCAATTAAATGTCGCTTAGGCATAGATCATCATGAGTCATATGAGTTTTTATATGACTTTGTATCTAAAGTTAAAGAATCAGGAACAAAAATATTTATTATTCATGCAAGAAACGGGATATTGAAAGGATTAAGTCCAAGACAAAATAGAAATATACCACCGCTTAAATATGATTATGTATATAAACTAAAAAAAGACTTTCCAGATTTAGAGATAATAATTAATGGTGGGATTAAGGACTTAGATGAGTCTAAAAATCATTTAAATAAAGTTGACGGAGTAATGATTGGCAGATGTGCATATGATAATCCTTTTATGCTGAAAGACGTTGAGAATAAATTTTATAACGAAAATCCTATTATTGAATCTAAAAAGGAAATCTTAAACAAATACCTAGACTATGTTGAAATTAAAATTTCAGAAGGTCACAACTTACCTAAAATGTTAAAACATCTTTTTGGTTTATCTAGAGGAGATAAAAATGCAAAAATATTTAGATTAAAAATAATTGAAGCAATGAAAGAAAATAGTATTCAACCCTTCAGAAAAGAACTAGATGATTTACTCGTCTATTAAAAAATCATCCATATCATTTATAAAATCGTCTTCTACATCTTCTCCATCTTTTATTTCATAATACATTGATTGGATGTAAGCATCTTTTACAAAAGCATATTTATCTCCTGATAAGAGAGCCTCAACATCTAAAAGTTTTTCTCTAGTTTCTATTGCATCCATTCCTTTCAATGCAAGATTGACATCTGTTTCAGTCATATGAAATGTAACAGAGAGAAAAGACGACACGGGTCTGCTTACAGTATCTCTCAAGGTTGATGGTCCTAAAATTGGAAGCATAATATATGGACCTTGTCCTACCCCCCATACTGCTAAGGTTTGACCAAAATCTTCTTCATGGCGTTCTAATCCTACTTTTGAAGCAACATCTATAAAACCACCTAAACCAATTGTGGTATTTATTAAAAACCTGGTAAAGTCATTAATTGATTCCTTTGGTTTACCTTGAAGAAGCTGGTTAACAAAAGTGTCTACTTCCTCTAGATTATTAAAAAAATTAGAAAAACCCAGTTTTATTTTTGGAGGCAATTCAGAATAAGCTTCAGCGATTGGTTTAAGAATTTTTTCATCCATATTCTCATTAAATTCAAAGGTTTTTCTATTAAGATTTTCAAATGGGTCATTAACTTCATCTCCAAAGGCGTGAGTTGATAAGGATAATATTGATATAATTATTAATAAATTATTTCTATAATTAATCAACATTTTTTGCATAACAATTTTGCGATTTCATCAACTTCTTCAATGATATTACCAATATTAAACTGTTCCATTTTCTTATTAAATTTAACAGACCCAAGTTTCTCTATTTTCTTTTTTTGAAAAATATTATCATCAATAATATCACTACCTAGAATATTATTTTCTATATAACCTAAAATCGGAATATTAAATTTTTCAACAAGATTAATAGTCTTCTTAACATCGGCAAATGCCAGATTGTTNATTGTTGNTANTATTATGAAANTATCAATATTCATATCNTTAAATATNGTTAAATATGCATCACCAGTACCTGGNGGCATATCAATTAACAAATAGTCAAGNTNACTCCAATNTGTTGAGTTTGATAATTGTTTTANAGCACCACTGAGCATTGGCCCTCTCCATGCTGCGGCTTTATTTGAATCTAGTATGAGCCCAATCGAAATCATTTCTATATTTTGTTTTATAAATGGTTTGATGAGCTTTTTATTGTTTAGCGTTATAAATTCAGGTTTAGATTTTATGTTGAATAAAATATGTTGATTTGGTCCGTATATATCTGCATCTAATACGCCAACTTTGTATTTTTTAGATAAACTTGAAGCCAATGCAGCTGTNATGGTACTTTTNCCNACACCNCCTTTTGCTNAACCAATTGCAATAATTTTTTTAATAGACATATCAATTAATATTTCACATATAATACATTTATTAGATGGACATACCTACAAAAGATAGAAAAATACTAGTTACTCAAGCATTGCCATATGCAAATGCACCTCTCCATCTGGGCCATATTCTTGAGGCTGTTCAAACTGATATCTGGACAAGATATCAAAATTTAAATGATAATGAGTGTCATTTCTTCTGTGCAGATGATACTCATGGCACACCAGTCATGTTAAGAGCAAAAGAACTTGGGGTGACACCTGAAAATCTTATTGCTGATGTATACCAGAAACATTTAGATACATACAAAAAATATAATATTAACTTTGCTAATTTTCATTCTACACATTCTAATGAAAATAAAGATTTTTCTGAATTTATATACAACAAAGCTAAATCTAAAGGACTTATTAGTAAATCGATAATTAAACAACTTTATGATGAAGAAGAAAGTATGTTTTTGTCAGATAGGTTTGTAAAAGGCGCCTGTCCAAAATGTAATTCAGAGGACCAATACGGAGATAACTGTAGTAAATGTGGTGCAACATATGACGTGCTAGAAATAAAAAATCCAATTTCAACTATTACAAATTCGAAACCAATTACAAAAGAAAGTGAACATATATTCTTTGATTTGGCCAAACAAGAAAAATTACTTTCTAATTTTCTAAACGATGCGAATTTACAAAAACCTGTAAAGAATAAATTGAAAGAGTGGCTTAATGATGATTTAAAAAAATGGGATATATCTAGAGATAAGCCTTATTTTGGCTTTGAAATACCAGGTGAAAAAGATAAATACTTTTATGTTTGGGTGGATGCACCAATTGGATATCTGGCATCTATTAAAAATTGGGCTGATTCAAATAAGATTGATTCAGATAAATTATTATCAAAAGATTCAAGCTTTGAAATGTATCATTTTATTGGAAAAGATATTTCTTATTTTCACGGCTTATTTTGGCCTGCATTGCTTGATGCAGGAGATTTTAAATTACCAAATGGAATTTTTGTGCATGGTTTTTTAACAATTAATGGAGAGAAAATGTCCAAATCCAAAGGTACTGGAATTATGGCTAATGAGTTTGCTGATATTTGTGATCCAGAAACTTTGAGATATTATTTTGCCGCTAAGCTAAATGATAAGGTTGAAGATATCGACTTAAATTTTGAAGATTATGTTCAAAGGATAAATTCAGATTTAGTCGGTAAATATTTAAATATAGCATCTAGGTCTGCAACATTTATTTCTAAAAATGAAAATAAATTATCAATGAATATTGATGATAAAGTGGTTAACAATCTAGCAAATCAAAAAAATAAATTAATTAACTTATATGAAACAAGAAATTATTCAAAATTAGTAAGATTAATAATGGAAATGGCGGATGAAGTAAATAAATATATTAATGATAATACGCCTTGGAAAAAAGAATTGCATGAAGCGAATGTTGTTGCAACTACAGCATTAAATTCCTTTTTTATACTAACAATTTACTTAAAGCCTATTCTTCCAAAACTTACAGATAAAGTATGTAAATTTTTAAATCAAGACATTAATTCATTTGATGATGTGGATAAAAAACTTAAAAATGATATTAATGCATATAAACCATTGCTTAACAGGCTAGAACCAATAATAATTCCAGAGGAAAAACCAATGAATGAATCAAATAATATAAATATAGATCAATTTGCTATGGTAGATCTCAGGGTTGCTAAAGTACTTGACGCATCTGAAGTTGATGGAGCTGATAAATTGTTAAAGTTAGACTTGGATGTTGGTGATATTGGTAAAAAATCTGTTTTTGCAGGAATTAAAAGTGCTTATAAACCCGAAAATCTGAAAGGTAAACTTGTTATATTGGTTAATAACTTAGAGCCTAGAAAAATGAAATTTGGCTTATCTGAAGGTATGGTATTGGCCTCAAGTAATGACGATGGTGTTTATTTAATCTCTCCGGATGAGGGAGCCTTACCAGGGATGAAAGTAAAATAATGAAAAAAATTGATATTCTTGTTATAGGAGCAGGTCCTGTAGGTTTGTTTACTGTTTTTGAGGCAGGTTTATTGGGGCTTAAATGTATATTAATTGATAACTTAGATAAGCCTGGTGGGCAATGCGCTGAACTATATCCCGAAAAGCCAATATACGACATACCTGGAGTACCTTTTCAGACTGCCCAAGAGCATGTAGATGCTCTAATAGAACAAATAAAACCATTTGACTATGATATTTACTTAAATGAGAGAGTGGATTCAATACAAGAAGTTAATCATGAAGATGAAAAATATTGGGAAGTAACAACCACAGAAGATAATAAATTTTTATCGAAAAATATTTTTATTGCTGCTGGAGCTGGTTCGTTTGAACCTAGGAGACCGCCTAATATTGATAATCCAGATCAATACCTAAATAATGGTGTTACATATGCGGTTAAATCAATTGATCAATACAAAGATAAAAATGTATTTATATTTGGCGGTGGTGATTCAGCACTAGATTGGACAGTTGAATTATCAAACGTAGCAAAATCGCTCTCTCTTGTTCATAGAAGAGATGCTTTTAGGGGAGCTCAGCATACTGAAGAAATGATGAGAAATCTTGTTAAAGAAAATAAAATTAAATTACTTACGCCATACCTTATAGATTCAATATTAGGTGATAAAAAAGTTAGCCATGTTTCGTTAAAAAATTTTGAAACCAATGAAATTGAAACACATGAAGCTGATGAACTTATATTTTTATTTGGTTTAAATAAAAAACTAGGTCCTATTTTGGATTGGGAAATCGATTTAAATGGTAAAAAAATATCTGTTAATACTGAGAACTTTCAAACTTCTAAGGATGGAATTTTTGCAGTTGGTGATATTAATGATTATCCAGGTAAGCTTGATTTAATTTTATCAGGATTTCATGAAACTACTTTGGCGGTGCAAGAAGCCTACAAAAGAATAAATCCTGGTGAAAGAGTTCCTTTTGGATACACTACCTCGAACTCAAAACTTCAAGAAAAATTAGGTGTTAAAAAATAGATTTAGAAAATACCTTCCGGTAGTTATGGATATTGAAACTGGGGGTTTTGACCCAGAAAAAAATGCTATTCTAGAAATAGCAATTACCTTGATTGAAGAAAAGAATGATGTATTTGAGGTTGGTGAAACATTTAGACATCATATAGAACCATTTGAGGGTTCAGTTGTTGAAAAAGAGTCGTTAGAATTTACTAAAATAAAACTTGATCATCCATTAAGAGGAGCGATAACAGAAAAAGAAGCTCTTAATGATATATTCAAGATAATAAATAAAGCAAAGAATAAGTATGAATGTTCAAGAGCTATACTAGTTGGTCATAATGCACATTTTGATAGTTCTTTTCTTCAAGCTGCAGTAAAAAGAAATGATATAAAAAAAACACCATTTCATAAATTTTCAGTCATTGACACAGTCTCTTTAGGTGTTCTTGCAACGGGTCAAACAGTCCTAGCAAGAATATGTGATAAATTAAATATTGATTATGATAATGAACAAGCTCATTCTGCAGCTTATGATTCTGATGTCACCGCAAAAGTTTTATGTTCAATAATTAATAAATTTGATACTTAAGTTTCTACTGCTTCGATTAGCTTTTTTAATTCGCCAGATTCATGCATTTGCGCAACAATATCAGCTCCACCTATCATCTCACCATTTATGAAGACTTGTGGAAAAGTTGGCCAATCTGTAACTTTTGGTAGTGTTGTTCTAACTTCATTATTTTCTAGAATATCGACATATGAAAATTGAGACTCGCATTCAATTAATGCTTGAACTGTCCTTGCAGAAAAACCACATCTAGGCTCATAAGGAGTTCCTTTCATGTAAATTAAAACTGGATTAGACTTAATTTGTTCTTTGAGCTTTTCTTCTAATGACATCTTAACTCCTTATTATTTTGAGATATTTTTTTATAGTTTCTTCGAAACCATAATGTAATGAATCCACAATTATCGCATGTCCAATTGAAACTTCATTAATATTGTCCATCATAACAAGATAATTTAAATTTTCTAAGTTTAAATCATGCCCAGCATTAACTAACAAGTTCATATTTTTAGCAGATTTAACTATATTTCTTACTTCGTTAATTACATCCTCAGTACCTTCTGAGATATTTTTTGCAAATTTGCCAGTATGTATTTCAATCAATTCAACGTTTAATCGATTTGCATACTCAACACCCTCAATATCGTCTATAAATAAACTAATTTTTGAGTTTTTTGAGCAATTTCTTATATTGGCTATTGCATCAATGAGTTGGTCGTCATGACTACCTTGACTCCAACCATGGTCAGATGTAATTTGATTTAACTCATCTGGTACAAGCGTTATTTGATCTGGTTTGATAATTTCAACTAACTCAATAAAACCTAAAAAATCACCATTTGGTTTGGTAAAAGGATTTCCTTCGATATTAAATTCAACATTTCTTTTTTTTGATAATTCAGCTAATTTTATTACGTCATTACTTGTTGCATGACGATGATCTGGTCTCGGATGAAGCGTGAGACCGTCAACTCCAAGATCTATTGCTTTGTTTGCAAAATAATTTAAATCAGGATAATTTTCTCCCCTAGCGTTTCTTAACAAAGCAATTTTATTTAAATTTAAACTTAATTTCATATATATATATTATAAGTTTTAGTCTATCGATATAAATCATTTTTTTCTGTTACAACTAGCTCTGAAGCATTAATTTCAGGACGGTTATCTTTATCAAAACCTTTAATAATGATTACAGGCATTTGTTCATTGCCTTGACCCATTATTAATCCTGCAGCTGAAGCAAGCTCATCTGCTATAGCTATCTCAGTACATTTAAATGAATTGCCATATAAATCTTTTTGATTAGTTATATCTTCTAAACTAGGGATATTGGTGCTAGCTAATGCAAAATTTATAACACCGGCTCTAAAAGGCCTTGTCATTGAATCAGAAATAATTACTGAAATATTCTTTTGTATTTTTTTTGATAAGTCATTACATATATCGTTTGAGCTTAAAGTAGGATTTTCAGGCAATAAAAGAACTTGTTCGCCGTTATCTGGTATGTTTGATACATCAATTCCTGCATTAACATTGATGTAACCTAATTTATGTTCAACTATTACGACATTTTTATCAGTTGATATAATTTTATTAGATTCATTTTTTATGAGTTGCAATAATCTTGGATCTTTATTAATTGTTAAAGCTAATTCATTAGTATCGACGTCAACTTTAACCGAGTTTAGGTCTATATATCTATTTTCAGATTTAGAGACTATTTTTTGAGCAATTACGAAAATATCTCCATCATCAATTGATATGTCTGAGGATGCGATGCAATCGATAATTATATTAACCAAATTATCATTTGGTTTTATTAGAGGAAAATTTTCTATTGCTGTAAGTTGTATTGAGTTCATTTAAGTAAAAAGAAAATCATAAGATAACATATATAAACAAAAATTCATTCATCATGTATACTTTTGCACTGTGGGAACTATAGATAAAAAATTACTAGAGATATTGGTTTGCCCTGTATCAAAAAAATCTCTTAAGTACGACGATAATACTAATGAATTAATTTGTGAAGAGTCTGGTCTAGCTTACCCAATCAAAGATGGTATACCTGTAATGTTAGAAAACGAAGCTAGGAAATTATCTGAAGAAGATATCAAAGATATTTAATTTTCAGTTTCTGCCATATCTCTCAAACCCTTCATACTAGCTAAACTAGCATGGTTTAAGATATTCCTGCCCATAG